>JACPNO010000065.1:12214-20525 GCA_016185465.1 Candidatus Solibacter usitatus | reverse complement strand
TCCGCTACGGAGTCGGCAGCGTAGACCTGCAGGCTTTGCTCGCGCCGCTCGATGCCATCCGCTTCGAAGTTCGCACTTTGGCAATGGCAGCCCAGCCGTCCGGCGCATAAAGCCGCGGCAATTCGAGTTACAGCTCCTTTAATATCTGCTTCGCTTCGGCCAGGCGAGGAAAGACTTTTTCCGCCGCCTGGAATTCCCGCGTGTGCACCCGGCGCCGTGCCCCGGCATGATCTACCGGATAGCGCAGATGGAGCATTTCGTGGAACATCACATATTCCAAAGCGATCCGGGGAACGGTGGCGCGGTCGAATATCCGGCTGATGACAATGGCGTTATGGGAGGGATCGAAGTGTCCCAGCATGGTTCGGGACGCGCCCCGGCTCCAGCCTAGCTGAGGACGCCCCAGCAGCCCGTCAAAGAACGCCTGGTTCAAACTCTCGAACACTTCCTCCAGATCGTGGCGGACGCCCTTGGGGTCCGACAGGAACTTTCGCCCGCGAATCTGGCGCACCAGGTGCATGCGCCGCCGCATGTCGCGCCGATTGAGATAAAGCCGGTAGCGATGCTGGTAAATCCGCGGAACGGGTCGCCGGAACAGCTTGCCAAGCAGAATAAACGCCAGTGCCTCGACCACCGGAGCCGGAGCGCTCTCCAGTAAATCGGAGATACGAACCCGGATGGCGTCGGCATCCTGACGGATGGAGCTGTCGGCATTGGCGAACGGGCAGAACTCCACGGCAAAAGCCGGGGGGCGGGTTCGCGGCTTGAGCTGGCGGAAGACCCGGGTGTAAATCTCGACCGGGCTCTCAAAAAACAGCACGCTCTGGAGGCCTTCGAGCGAGCTTGCCGGATCCGCAGCCTCCAGGTGGTGTTGCATTTCCCTTGAATTTAACATATCAAGGTCATTCACCCTTTTTCCGGGAAATCAAAAATCGCGAGGGAACGTGCGTAAGGTGAAAATAAGTGCGCTGGGTTGCTATACACCCGAACGCGTGCTGACCAATTTCGAGCTGGAAAAACTTGTCGCCACCAGCAATGAATGGATTCTGGAACGCACTGGCATTTCCGAGCGCCACATCGCCGGCCCGGAAATGGCTACTTCCGATCTGGCTTTCGAAGCCGCCCGCGTGGCGCTGGCCCAGCGGGGTATCGATGCTTCCGAGCTGGACGCGATCCTGGTTTCGACCGTCACCCCGGACATGATGTTTCCCTCCACCGCCTGCCTGGTGCAGAACCGCCTGGGCGCGCGCAAAGCCTGGGGATTCGATCTGGTGGCGGCCTGCTCGGGATTCGTCTACGGTCTGACCACCGGCGCCCATCTGGTAGGAGGCGGTACTCACCAAAAAGTCCTGGTGATCGGCGCCGACACGATGAGCCGCATTATCGATTACACCGATCGCGGCACCTGCATCCTATTCGGCGACGGCGCAGGCGCCATGCTGCTTGAGCCGCTGGCCGAAACGGACGACGCCAACGCGGGCTTTTTGGATTTTCTGGGTGAGATCGATGGCTCGGGCGGCGACAGTCTTTACATGCCCGCCGGCGGCAGCCGCCTTCCGGCATCGGCGGAAACCGTGCGCGACCGGAAGCATTATGTGCATCAGGACGGCGCGCAGGTGTTCAAATACGCGGTGCGCAAGATGTACGAGATATGCCAGAATCTGCTGGCCCGCAACGGCCTTACGGCGAAAGACGTGGGCGTAATGATTCCCCATCAGGCCAACCGGCGGATTATTATCGCCACGGCCGAACGTCTGGGGATCGACTGCGAAAAAGTGGTGATCAACATCGAGCGGTACGGCAATACGACGGCGGGCACGATTCCGCTCGCCGCCCGGGACGCGCTGCAGAGCGGGCGGCTGAAGAAAGGCGATCTGGTGCTGTTTGCCGCCGTAGGCGCCGGGTACACGGTGGGCGCCGCGCTGTGGCGCTGGGCGATGTAAGTGGGCAGGTCCCCGACCTGCCGTTTGCTCAAGAATTGGCAGGTCGGGGACCTGCCCCACTTGGTATCAGGGCGCTACTAGTTCTACCGTTTGAGACTGGGCGCTCTCGTTGCCGGCTTTATCCACCGACGAAACCGCATAGCGATAGCGCACGCCGGAGCGGACCGGGCGGTCGCTATAGTTGGGCGCGGTTCGTATCTCTCCGATTCTGGCGAATTCACCCGTGCCCTCGGCGCGATAGACGCGATAACCGGCCAGGTCCGGCTCTGAGTTCTGTTCCCAGGCGAGTTCAATGCTTCCCGTGGATGCGATGGCGGTGACGCCGGCTGGCGCGGAAGGCGGAAAACGATCCTCGGGGAAAATTTCGACTTCGGCGGTTCTTTCGCTCGCGGCCCGCACATTGCCCTCGCTGCGAACGGCTTCAACTGAATAGCGGTAGGTATGTCCGAATTCAGCGGTCGGGTCCAGGTACTCGCCGCCAGCCGTCTCTCCTAGCAGGACCGCGTTGGTTTGTTTTTCGCCGCGCCGCCAGACGCGAAACCGGCCGGCCGGGGCCTGCCAGGCGATACGAACCCCAGTGGGCACAGCTTCGGCGAGAACGTTACGTGGAGACTCGAGCGGCGGGACGACGGCCAGCGTTACGAAATTGGACCAGCCCGCATGCCGCCCCTTGGCTGAGTAGAGCCGGACAGCCGCCACCACTTCCTGGCCCACCCAGTCCGCTACCGGGAGTTCGGCGCTCGCCATGCCGCCATCCACTTTAAACGCGCCCTGGGTCTTCGCCTGAGCGGCCCAGACATCAGCCTGGAACGGAACCGGCGCCGGACCGATGGCCAATTCGGCGCGTCCGGAGTTTTTGAGATTCAGGCCGTCGGTCGAAAGTTGGGGCGGAGAGTATCGAACGACGATGCGCGCGCCGACCTGGGTTACAGTGACATCGGCCAGGCGCTGGGGAATGTTTAAGGCCGGAGGGAGAGGCTCACCTACATAACCGCAGCCGGCTGCGGCGAGCGCCGCGATCACCGGCGCAAGTAATCGCCTCGACACCTTGCTAGGCTAACACCACTTCCGGATTCCTCGAAGGCTCGCCTTGCGGCTCGCCGACTTCGAAACGATTGCGGCCGTTTCGCTTGGCAAGATACAGGGCGGCATCGGCTTCCTCGAGTAGCGCCTCGGGAGTGATAAGCGCACCGCCATGAGTGGAATAGACTCCCAGGCTGCAGGTAACGTCGACTGCCGCTCTATCCCGCAGAAACGACGATCCGGCAATGGCCTTGCGGATCTGATCGGCCCGTTCAGCGGCGGCGTGGCTGTCGGAATTCGCCATGACGATGAGAAACTCTTCACCGCCGTAGCGGCCGACGGCGTCGTACGGGCGAATGGTCGCGGTCATCCGGCGAGCGGCTTCGATGAGCACTTCATCGCCGGCCAGATGCCCGAATTGGTCGTTCACCAGCTTAAAGTGATCCAGATCAATCATCACCACCGAGACCGGCGTGGACTCACGCTGGCCGCGCGCCAGCTCGCGCTTCAGAAAATCGAAGATGGCGGCCCGGTTCCACACGCCGGTGAGAGAATCGTGCAGCGATTGCTGGCGCATAGCATCGCGGGCTTCGAGCAGTTCGGCCTGCAGTTTGACGATGCGCTCCCCGGCGCGCAGGCGAACTCTCAACTCATGGCTGTCGACCGGCTTGCCCAGATAATCGTCGGCTCCGGCTTCCATGCCTTCCACCAATTCGTCCCGGCTGTTTTTTGCCGAAAGCAAAAGCACATAGATATACGGTTCTCGAGGCTGCTCTCGCAGCCGGCGGCATAGCTCGATACCCGACAATCCGGGCATCATCCAGTCCATGATGGCCAGACGCGGAGGATTGTCCCGCTGCAGGATTTCCCATGCCTGCGTGCCATCAGGCACCAGGATGGGCTGATAGTCCCATTTCCGGACCATGTTGTCTAGAATCCGCTGGAACACCGGATTGTCTTCTGCGATAAGGATTTCCAAAACAGTACGCCTAATATTCCTATCGGCTAGAGGGGGGGATTACTTGAGGGAGACCACTCCACTGCTGTGAGCGCTAGGGTTTGGTTAATTCGGCCTTTAGCTGGCGGTAGGCGGTCATTTCAAAATTGGGTTTGAGGCGTTCCCGTCCCAGACTGCGGGGATCGGCGGAGCGGGGGCCCTCCCGCTTCAGGCAGCGGCCCAGCCAGGTAACTGCTTCGGAATCTTCAGGCTGGCGGTCGAGAACGGCGCGGAACCGCTCGGCTGCGGCGGCAAAATCTCCGCGCTTCCACAACGCATAGCCGAGATTGAACTGATAGTCGGGGTCGGCGTCGTCGCCTTCCAGAGCCTTTTTGAAATTCTCCAGCGCCGCCGTCAGGTTCAGGCGTGACTCCGCAGCGCCCAGATTGTTGAACACTTCATTGAGCGGCGCGGCGGCGGCCACGATTTGAAAACTCTCCTGCGCCTTGGCAAACTCGCCCGTATTGTACCGGCACAGCCCGAGCAGGAAGGCCGCTTCCAGATAATGGGAATCGGTACGGGTAACGCGCTCCAGCCAACCGGCGGCTTGCGCATACTCTTTCTGGCGCCATGCCATGCGCCCCAGTTGAAAGCACGGCTGGGAGAACCGGTTGTCGATGCGCGCCGCCTGGGTAAAGAAGCGATGCTGCTGCTCGGGGGAGGCGGCGAGCAGCCCGCGCACGTAGTTTTCGATGGCGTCCACCCGAACCAGCGGACGGTCGCGGCGGAATTCCGATTCCGGGCGGGCGCTGCGAGGCGCAATCACCTGCAATGCCTGCCAGGCCAGATGCATTTCGAGCGAAGCCAAATCTTCCAGAGGGCCGCTCGAAGCGAACTCCGGCCCGGGCTTGGTGTGCTTAAGATCCAAAATCCGGGTGGTGATGCGGAGCGAGGCGTGAGTATCGGCATTGGCGGCGGTCACGTCGAAATAGCCGTATACGACCGTGGCGGCATCGAGCGCCTGCCCGACCTTGATAATGGAAGCGCGGGTAAGGCGCGCCTCGGGCCGGATGCCGAGGCGGCGGCAGGCTTCCAGGCGGTCCTCCCGCGAAAGCACCAGCAAGCCTTCGGAATCCAAAGTCTCGCGGGTGTGCTCGGCGATGCTTTCGCCGATCCAGCCCAGGTTTCCGGATTCCGATTGATTGAAAAACGGCAGCACCAGCACGATGTCGGCCGCGGCCGCCAGCATGGGGAAGCAGAATATTGCCAAAAGAAAAAACGGGAGCCGCCGCATGACTTCAGTCTAGCAGCGGCCCCCAGGGGGCGAACTCTTACTGATACGGCGGGAAACGGAAAACGTTTCGCGGGGCGGTGTTAACTCTGGAATTGGGCGAGATAATCCTGAACCCGCGCCGCGACAACCGCCTGGATTTCTTCCTGGCCGCCGAATCCGCGGAACCATTCGATTCCCGGTTGCTGGCGGAACCAGGTCATTTGGCGCTTGGAATATCGGCGGGTATTGCGCTGGGCATAAAAGAGCGCCTGCTGCGGGCTGAGCTCGCCGCGCAGCAGCTGCAGAGCCTGCTTGTAGCCGTGGGATTCGAATGGCTTGCAGGCTGGATCGAACCCTCGCGCCAGAATCGCCGAGACTTCTTCCACCAGGCCGCCTTCAAACATCGCCTGCGCGCGGCGGTCGAGCGCGGGACAGAGCTGATCGCGCGGCGGATCGAGGCCGATGGTCAGCGGCCGGTAGCCGGCGAGCGCATCGCGCCCCTGGCGAAACATTTCGCTCACCGGCCGGTGGGCGAGCAGGCGGACTTCAAGCGCGCGAATCAGCTTGGGCAGATCGTTGGCATGAATGCGGCGGGCCGCTTCCGGATCGAGGCGCCGCAGCACGCGCGCAAGTGACCCCGGGCGAGCGGCTTCGCGCGCGCTCAAGCGCTGGCGTACGGCGTCATCCCGCTCGGGGCCCGGGAACAGGCCTTCGATGAGCGCCTTCAGGTAAAAGCCTGTGCCGCCGGCCACGACCGGAACCCGGCTGCGCGCCGTGATTTCGGCCAGCAGCGGGCGCGCGCGGCGGGAGTATTCACCTCCAGTGAAACCTTGATCGGGGTCGAGCACGTCGATGAGGTGATGAGGAATACCGCGCCGCTCTACAGCGGGCAGCTTGGCTGTGCCGATATCAAAGTAGCGGTAGACCTGCAGCGAATCGCAGTTCACTACTTCGCCGCCGAATTGGGCGGCAATGTGGAGCGCGAGGGCGCTTTTACCCGCGCCTGTTGGGCCTACGACGATAATGAGCGGCGATTCGGTCATTCCAGATCAGTGGGCTCGAGCGACGTTATACAATAATAAAAGAGGTCTTCGGCCCGCTGGGCATTCGACCCGGCAGGCGAAAGAGAGTCTTACCCGATGAGCCTTCCGCGAAACGCGCTGTGGTTGACCCTGCTGGCCGCTTGTGTGGCGCCGGCGCAGAATAATCCCGAGACGAAGCCCTCCGATAAAGCCGCAGCCTATTACAACTTTGCCATGGGCCACTTGTATTCCGAGATGGCAGGCGCTTACGGGAATCGCGGCGACTACTTCAACAAAGCGATCGATTTCTACAAGCAGGCTTTAAAGCTCGACCCGGGCGCGACCTTTCTGTCGGAAGAACTGACGGACCTCTATATTCAAGCCGGCCGCATCAAAGACGCTGTGACCGAAGCCGAAGAGCTGCTGAAACAGAATCCCGACAATCTGGAAGCGCGGCGGCTGCTGGGACGGATTTACGCGCGTCTGATCGGCGACCCTCAGCAGAATCGCATCAACGAAGAGATGCTGAAGCGCGCCATCGAGCAGTATCAAAAAATCACTTCGGTCGATGAAAAGGACCAGGAAAGCTGGTTGATGCTGGGCCGGCTGGATCGTCTGGCGCACAATTCGCTCGAAGCCGAGAAGGCGTACAAGCAGGTGCTATCGCAGGATTCCGGCAACGAAGAAGCGCTGCTGGGACTGGCGATGGTGTACTCCGACACCGGCGATACCAAGAACGCGATCGACATGCTGCGCCAGGTGACGGTGCGCAATCCCAACGCGCGCACGCTCGCCACCCTGGCCAGCTTTTACGAACAATCGCGCGATTATGAAAACGCCGCCGATGTCTGGGGCAAGGCCCTGGCGATGGCTCCGGACGACGCCCGCATCAAGCGCGCGCTCGCCCAGAACCTGCTGTTCATCAAGCGCTACGACGACGCGCTGAAGCTCTACGGGGAGATCGCGGCCGCCGATCCGCGGGATTTCCAGGCGCAATTGCGTATTTCGGCGATCTATCGCGAAAAACGCGATTTCGCCAAAGCGCGCGCCGCCTTTGCCAAAGCCAGAGAAATCGACCGCGACAACATTGAAGTGCGCTACGACGAAGTGAGCCTGCTGGAAGACGAAGGGAAGCAGGAAGACGCCATTCGCGCGTTGAAGGCGCTAGTGGATGAGACCGCCAAGAAATCCTACACCGAATCGGAAAAGAACAGCCGCGGGATGCTTCTGGAACGTCTGGGCAGATTGTACCGGACTTCCGGCAAATACGCGACGGCGGTCGAGACATTCCGGCAAATTTCGCAACTGGATCCCGATGGCGCGCCGCGAGCCGCGGTCGAGATCATCGAGACGCTGCGCATCGGCAAAGATTTCACCAAGGCTCAGGAGGAGGCCGACGCCGCCCTCAAGAAATTCCCCAAAGACCGCCTCGTCACGCTGGCTCATGCGTCGCTCGCCGCCGAGATGGGTAAAGTCGATCAGGCGGCGGAGGAAGTACGCTCACTGCTGGCGGGCGATCGCGATCGCGATACGTATGTGGCGCTGGCGCAAATCTACGAGAAGGGCAAGCGCTTTGAGGATATGAAGGCCGCGCTGGATGAAGCGGGCAAGCTTTCCACGTCTAAGGCAGAACAGATCGACATCGCGTTTTTGCGCGGGGCGATGTTTGAGCGCATGAAGAAATACGATGCCTCCGAAAGCGAATTCCGCAAAGTGCTGGAGCTCGATCCCGACAATAGCAGCGCGCTCAACTATCTCGGCTACATGCTGGCCGACCGCAATATCCGCCTGGATGAAGCCGACAAGATGATTCGTAAAGCCGTGCAGCTGGAACCGCACAACGGCGCCTATCTCGACAGCCTGGGCTGGCTGCAGTACCGGCAGAACAAGCTGGATGAAGCCGCCAGCAGTACTCGCCAGGCGCTGGAGAAGATGACCAAGGACCCGACCATTCACGATCACCTGGGCGATATTTATTTCGCGCAGGGCAAGCTGAAGGAAGCGATTGTGCAATGGCAGGCGTCGCTCAAGGAGTATGAGTCCAACGCGCAGGCGGATGCCGATCCGGCCGAAGTTGCCAAGATCAACAAGAAGCTGGAAGGCGCGCGGGTTC
>JACPNO010000065.1:0-12125 GCA_016185465.1 Candidatus Solibacter usitatus | reverse complement strand
GGTTCGCGTGGCGCAAGAAGGCTCGGTCTCCAAAACCGGCAAGCGGTAACGGCACTCACAGATGTCTAGGGAGGGATAGAATGACTCGTCTCCTCTGGTTGGCGTTCCCGGCGCTGCTGCTTTGCCAGGATCGCTTTGCGGCGCGGCCGGCGTTTGGGCCCGAAATCTTCAATACCGATCCGGCGCATCTCGATGCGGCGCACTACAGCGTAATCCTGGACAACGAGCACGTGCGCGTGCTGCGCTTCCGCCTGGGCCCGCATGAAAAATCCATGATCGTGGATGTGCCGGCCCACCTGCTGGTGGCGGTGACCGACCAGAACATCCGCCTGCTCTATCCGCACGGGAAGCCGCAGGAGCGCCAGCGCAAGGCCGGCGACTCGGTTTGGATGGAACGCGACGCGCACGGCGTGGAGAATGTTTCCGACAAGCCGGTGGAGTGGGTGCTGGTTGAGACCAGGAACGGCAAGCGCGGGTAGCATCACCGGGAGAAACCATGAAGCGAATTCTCTTAGCTGCACTCCTTGGCGCTTCCTGCCTGTGGTGTCAGGATGACTCCTCTCATCACGCTCACGCGGTGGCCGGCCTAGGGTCGGTTAGCTTCGGCACTTCCTGCGCTCCCGCGGCCCAGGCGCAATTCACGCGCGCGGTGGCGCTGCTGCACTCATTCGGATACGAAGAGGCGCGGCGTGCCTTCCTGGACGCCGGTGCGTCCGATCCAGGTTGCGCCATGGCGTACTGGGGCGTTGCGATGACCGGGTACCATCCGATCTGGGCGCCACCGTCGGCTGAGGAGCTGAAGCAGGGCGCTGCCGCGTGCGATCGCGCGAATTCGATTCCGGCCGGAACCGAGCGTGAAAAGGATTTCATCGCCGCCATCAGTGTGTTCTACAAAGACTGGCCCACGGTGAATCATCGTGCGCGCGCCACTGCCTATGAGAACGCGATGCGGCAAGTGCATCAGCGCTACTCGACTGATGACGAGGCCGCCATTTTTTATGCTTTGGCGATGCTGGGAAATCTCGATCAGGCCGACAAGACCTACGCCAAGCAGAAATCCGCCGCGAAGATACTCAATGAAGTATTGCCCAGGGCTGCCAACCATCCCGGAGTGGCGCACTACCTTATCCACAGCAACGACTACCCGGCGCTCGCCGAACTGGCTCTGCCGGCAGCCCGGGCGTATGCCAAGATCGCCCCCGAGGCACCGCACGCCTTGCATATGCCCTCGCACATTTTCACGCGCCTGGGCCTGTGGGAGGACTCGATCCAGTCCAATTCGGCATCGGCACAATCGGCCAAGGACCGCGCTGCCCGTCTGCATCCGGGCGCCGGATCGTTCGATCAACTGCACGCCATGGACTATCTGGTTTATGCCTATCTGCAACTGGGGCGAGACGATAGCGCCAAGCGGGTTTTGGCCGAGATGGGCGCCATGACCCAGGTCGACGAGCAGCAGTTTGCGGCAGCCTACGCCTTCGCGGCCGCGCCGCAGCGTTACGCGTTAGAACGTCGTGACTGGAAAATGGCGGCAAACATCCAACCGGGTCCCGCCTGGTTCGACTGGAATCGACACCCGCAGTACGAAGCCATAGCGCATTACGGCAAAGCCATTGGCGCCGCGCGCGCGGGCGACGTGGAACTGGCGCGGAAGGAAGTGGATGCGATAGCAGCCCTTCAAAGCCGAGTCCCGGCGGCCAAGGACTACGATTGGTCGAGCGCAATCGTCGCCCAGCGCGAAACCGCGGAGGCACTGATTGCATTCGCCGACAGCGCGAAGGTGGAGGCATTGACGGCATTGCGTAAGGCGGCCGACCACGAGGATGCGCTGGATAAGCACGCCGTGAGTCCGGGCGCAATCCTCCCGGCGCGCGAAATTCTTGCCGACCTGCTCCTTGAAACAGGGGCTAATGCGGACGCGCTAGCTGCTTACGAGGATGCGCTCGCAGTCGCTCCACATCGCTTCAACAGCGTGGCTGGAGCCGCCCGGGCCGCTGCGCTCACGGGCGATCTTGTCAAGGCTCGCGCCTACTATTTGGACCTCATGCGCCTTGGCGAGCACGCAGAGGCGCCACGCCCGGAGCTTGCCCAAGCCCGTGACTACTTAGCGAACCACTGACAAGCTCTGGCCCTCGCGTTATAGCATGGCAATGTGAACCTTCCCGTGAACCCTCCGGTGTTGCCGATGCTCTCCAAACGAGTGGGCGAATTGCCCGCTGGCGGAAACTGGATTTTCGAGCCCAAATGGGATGGATTCCGCGCCCTGGTTTTTCGCGACGGCGACGAAATCCTGATCCAGAGCCGCGATGAAAAATCGCTGAACCGCTATTTTCCCGAGTTGCTCGAGCCGCTGCGGGCGCAGTTGCCGCGGCGCTGCGTGCTCGACGGTGAAATGGTCCTCGCCAGGGACAACGGGCTGGATTTCGAGGCTTTGCAGCTCCGCATTCATCCGGCGGCCTCGCGGGTGAAGCTGCTGTCGGAGCAAATTCCGGCCTCCATCGTATTTTTCGATCTGCTATGCGAGGGCGATCGGGATTTGCGCGGGGAAGCTTTCCAAGACCGGCGCCAGAAGCTCGAATCCGTGCTTGCATCGGCGGCGCCGCCAATTCATCTGACACCGGCAACCTACGAAACGAGCGTGGCGACCGATTGGTTTCGCCGCTTCGAAGGCGCGGGTCTCGATGGCGTTATGGCCAAGCCGGTTGCCGGCGGGTACGAATCCGACAAGCGCGTGATGTTGAAAGTGAAACACGAGCGCGATTGCGATTGCGTGGTCGCCGGATTTCGCTGGCACAAAAAAGGCGAGCGCACGCTGGTGGGCTCACTGCTGCTTGGGCTTTTCGACGACGCAGGCGCGCTGCAGCACGTCGGCGTTTGCGCAAGTTTCACTGAGGCCAAGCGCGCGGAGCTTGCGGAATTTCTCGCGCCTTATCGCAAGGACGCGCTGGCCAATCACCCGTGGAAGAGTTGGGCGGAAAGCGGCGAAGCAGGGCAGCGCATGCCGGGCGGCCAAAGCCGCTGGAGCCAGGGCAAGGATTTGTCGTGGGAGCCGCTGCGGCCCGAGCTGGTGGTCGAAGTGGCTTACGAGCACATGCAGGGCACGCGTTTTCGCCATCTGGCGCATTTTCGCAGGTGGCGCACCGACAAGAAGCCGGCCGACTGCACCTATGCGCAGCTCGAAGTGGTTCCGCCGCAGGAGTTGATGGCTATTTTTTCCGGCGGGCGCTGAACTGGCGGCGCCATTCGCGCGTGGGATTGTCATCCGGGTCGGGCGTTTCCTGCGGCGGCCGCTGCGCTTCGGGAACGTGGCGCAGGTTCACACGGATGCGCGTCCAGGTGGACGACCGGCCGCGCATGGAATCCACCAGCACATCGTCCACGGCGAGAAATCCGGCTGCTTGCGAGTGTTTGCTTTTCCAGCGTTCCAGACCGGCGAGCGCGGCATTTTTGTCCGGCGAGTTCGCAACCACGATGAGCGGCATCTTGACCCGCGGCGCTTTCACGGCTTTCTTGGCGCGCGACGGCGCTACGCGCGGCGCTTCTCCCTCCATCTTGCGGAAGTGCGGCGGCCAGGGCGCGTCGCCAAGGCCCGCGGCGTCGTCCTTGGCGGCGAAGCCCAGCAATTTTTCGAGCGAACCGGGCGCGTCGTCCATGGAAGCGTGCGGGTCGCCAATTTCGGCGAAACGCTTGGGAACGGTCAGCACGGTAAAGTCGGCGGGCTCGCAAGCGGGGACTTCGTGCCAGTGAAGGGGCGTGGACACGCGGGCGTCGGAGAGAGGGCGCACCGAATATGCGGAGCACGTGGTGCGGTCCTTGGCGTTCTGGTTGTAGTCGAGGAACACGCCGTGGCGCTCCTCTTTCCACCATTTCGAGCTGGCCAGAGCCGGCGCGCGCCGCTCGACGGCACGCGACAACGCGATGGCGGCGCGCCGCACTTCGGTGAATGTCCAGCGCGGGTGGATGCGGACATTGACGTGCATGCCGCGTGAGCCGCTGGTCTTGGGCCAGCCGCGCAGTCCCACTTCGTCGAGCAGCGCTTGCACTTCGAGCGCGACCGTGCGGACGTCCCCCCAACCGACGCCCGGGCCAGGATCGAGATCGACGCGCAATTCGTCGGGGTGATCGAGATTAGCGGAGCGCACCGGGTGCGGGTGCAGCTCGATGCAGCCCAGGTTGACGATCCAGGCCAGGCCGGCGGCATCATCGACGACGACTTCTTCCGCCGTGCGGCCCGAGGGGAACGACAGCGTGACCGTGCGCAGCCAGCCGGGGCGCTCCGTGGGAGCGCGCTTCTGATAAAACGCTTCGCCCTCGGCGCCGTTTACGAAGCGTTTGAGAACGATGGGGCGATCGTGGATTCCGGCAAGGGCGCCCGACGCGACCGACATGTAGTAGCGCACGATATCGAGCTTCGAGAGCTTGGTCTGCTGGGAAAAATACGGCTTGTCCGGGTGGGTGACGCGGACTTCGCGCCCGTCAATTGAAAGCAGCTCGGCGGCTTCTTCCTTGCTCATTTTGGGCTCACAAAATCAGCCTATCCTATTCCTTCGCGTTGACTCCAGCCATCCCAAACCGATATCCTGAGACTTCTGGTAGAGGCGCGGCGGCGATGAGTAGCCGGGTGTGCGGTCCCGAGGAGCTTCGGGCGCGCGGCGAAAGGAGCCGGTAGTTTCCGCCGAAACCGGTGCGGCAGCTCTGGCCGTGCGGGTTGGGGGATTGGGCTAAGACCCATCCACTGTCATTCGTTTCGGAAGGAACGGGTGGAGCGCTATCGGGAGCGAAGACGTGTCTCGCAATCGCCGCGTCTTTTCCTTCCTGCTGCGCCTCCCCCACGGTATTCATGAACGTATTTGAACTCACGCGCGCGCTGGTCGACATCGAATCCATCACCGGCAATGAGGAACGGGTGGGGCTGTATCTGGAGAGCTATCTGGCCTCCCTCGCCGCGCGATTTCAGGGCCGCGTGGAGCGGATGGAAGTCGAGCCGCACCGCTTCAATCTCTTCGCGCAGTTCGGCGATGCGCCGGTCGTCACGCTATCCACCCACATGGATACGGTGCCGCCATTTTTTGCTTCGCGCGAAGATGATGAATTTATTTGGGGGCGCGCGGCATGCGACACCAAGGGCATTATTGCGTCGATGCTCAAGGCCGCCGAAGGGCTGCTGGCCGAGGGCCAGCGCAATCTGGGACTGCTTTTTGTGGTCGGGGAAGAGCGCAATAGCGCCGGCGCCAAGCGTGCTGCCAGCGAACGCCGCGGCTGCCGCTTCCTCATCAACGGCGAGCCTACGGAGAACAAACAGGCTTTGGGATCGAAGGGCGTGTTGCGCTATGAATTGCGGGCGCGCGGACGCATGGCGCACTCGGCGTATCCGGAACTGGGCGAATCGGCGATTGAGAAATTGCTGGATGCGCTGGCCCGGATTCGCGGCGTGGCGCTGCCTAGCGATGAAATTCTAGGGCCGAGCACGCTGAACATCGGGACCATCGCCGGCGGGCGCGCGCCTAACATCATTCCCGACGAAGCCAAAGCCGAGATCATGATTCGTCTGGTGGGCGATGCCGCGTCCACGCGCGCCGCCATCGTCAAAGCTGTTGGCGACAGCGCGGAGGCGGTGGAGGTCTTGGAGATTCCGGCGGTGCGGTTGGGGTCGATCGACGGACTGGGCATTGAGACAACAATTGTCTCGTACACCACCGATATTCCCGCGTTTGGCGAAAACTGGGGCCAGCCGTTTCTCTTAGGTCCGGGTACGATTCACGTAGCGCATACGCTCGAAGAGCGCGTTCCTAAGAAGCAGCTTCTCGAGGCCATCGAAATCTATCAAAAAATGGTGAAGGAGTTATGGAAGCAAGAATCGAAGTAGGCATATTAGGCGCCACCGGCATGGTGGGCCAGCACTTTATTAAGTTTCTGCAAGGCCATCCGTGGTTCGACCTGAAATGGCTGGGGGCCAGCGACCGCTCGGCGGGCAAGCGTTATAGCGACGCCTGCACTTGGCACCTGGGCGTGGCGCCGGAGGCGATTTCCGCCATGACGGTCGAGGAATCGAAGCCCGGCAACGCGCCCCGGCTTTTGTTTTCGGCCATGGATGCATCGGTCGCGACCGACATCGAGCGGGCTTTCGCGCAGGCCGGGCACGTCGTCGTGTCCAATTCGAAAAACCATCGCATGGAGCGCGATGTGCCGCTGCTGATTCCGGAAATCAATCCCGACCACTTGAAGCTGATTCCCGGCCAGCAGCGCGCGCGCGGCTGGAAAGGGCAGATCGCGACCAATCCCAACTGCGCCACGATTTCGCTGTGCATGGGCCTCGCGCCGCTGCGGGCGTTCGGCATCACCAAAATTATCGTCACCACGCTGCAGGCGATTTCGGGCGCCGGCTATCCCGGCGTGCCCTCCATGGACATCAACGCCAACGTGATTCCGTACATCGGCGGCGAAGAAGAAAAAATGGAGCAGGAGACGCAGAAGATTCTGGGCGATTTCCGCGGCGATCATATCGATCCTCTGGCGGCTCGGGTGAGCGCGCACTGCAACCGCGTGCCGGTGGTGGATGGCCACACGGTGACGGTATCGGTGGAATTTTCCAGCAAGCCTTCGCTCGCCGATGTCCGCAACGCATTCGACCGTTTCACCAGCGTGCCGCAGCAGCGTAAACTGCCCAGCGCGCCCGCGACGCCGATCATTTATATGCCGCAGCAGGACCGCCCCCAGCCGCGCAAAGACGCCGAGCGCGAGCGCGGCATGGCGGCCTTCGTGGGGCGATTGCGGCCATGCCCGGCCCTGGATTATAAGTTTGTCGCGCTCACGCACAACACGATTCGCGGTGCGGCAGGCGCGGCCGTGCTGAATGCCGAGTTGATGCATTCGGAGGGGATGCTGGACTGATGATCGTGATGAAGTTCGGCGGAAGCTCGGTGGAATCGGCGGCCGCGATCGAACGGGTAGCGTCGATTGTTCGCGCGCGCGCTGAACTGCGTCCGGTAGTGGTGGTTTCGGCGATGGGCAAGACCACCAACCGCCTGCTGGCTATCGCGGCGGCGGCTATTCGCGGCAGCCGTCCGGAATACCTGATGCAGCTTCACGATCTGCGCGACTATCATTCGCGCGAAGCAAGGCAAATCGTTACGCTCGATCAGCGCGCCGAGCTCGATCGCGCCCTCGACGAGCATTTTCAGGAGCTGACCGAACTGGTGAAAGGCCTGGCCGTACTGGGCGAGCTGACGCCGCGCTCGATCGACGCGATTTCGAGTTATGGCGAGCGGCTTTCGAGTTACATCGTCGCGCTGGGCTTTCGCCATTTCGGGATGGAAACCGCGCACGTGGATGCGCGCCGCATGATCATCACCGACGACCGCCATACCCAGGCCGCGCCGCTATATTCGGAGACTTACGCGAAGCTGCGTGAAGCCATTCCTCCGCTGGCTGCGGAACGAGTGGTGGTGATGGGCGGATTTATCGCCGCGACCGCCCACGGCGTCACGACCACGCTGGGACGCGGCGGCTCGGATTTCACGGCATCCATCGTCGGCGCGGGCATCGGCGCCAAAGAAATTCAAATCTGGACCGACGTGGATGGCATGCTGACCGCTGACCCAACGATTCTGCCGGGCGGCCACCGCGTCAAAGCGATTTCGTTTGCCGAAGCTGCCGAGCTGGCCTATTTTGGCGCCAAAGTGCTGCATCCGGCGACCGTGGTGCCGGCCATGGAACGCAACATTCCGGTGCTGATTCTGAATTCGCGGCGGCCGCAGGTGGCCGGCACGCGCATTGTGGCGGAAGCCGTGGCCTGCTCCAATCCGGTGAAGTCCATCGCCTGCAAACGGCGGATCGCGTTGGTGAACATTCACTCGACGCGCATGCTGATGGCGCACGGATTCCTGAAGCGCATCTTCGAAGTTTTCGACCGGCACAAAACTTCAGTGGACATGGTGGCCACTTCCGAAGTGAGCGTTTCGCTCACCATCGACAATCTTGAGCGGCTGGACGGAATTTGCGAAGAGTTGCGCGCATTTTCCGAGGTGGCGATAGAAGAGAATCAGGCGATCGTCTGCCTGGTGGGAGACAATCTTCGCTTTACGCCTGGGGTCGCTTCGCGCGTATTTCGCGCCGTTGAGCCGGTCAACGTTCGCATGATTTCGCAGGGAGCGTCGCTGTTGAATCTTAGCTTCGTAGTGGCGGAGGCCGACTTGAAACGCGCCGTGGAAGCGTTGCACGAGGAATTTTTCAGCGAGTTGGATCCGCGCGTTTTCGAAACCAACGGAGTTGCCGCATGAATCTCGCCATCGTCGGTTACGGAAAAATGGGCAGGTTGATCGAGCAACTGGCGCCGAGCTACGGCTTCACAGTCACACTCAAGCTCGATGAATTCAACAACACGAAGTACGAAGGAGTGACCGCCGAAAATTTTCGTGGCGTGGATGCGGCGGTGGATTTTTCGATCCCGGCGGCGGTTGTCGAAAATGTGGAGCGGCTCACGGCGCTGGGCGTCAATCTGGTGATAGGGACCACGGGATGGCTCGAACACCTGGATCGGGTGAAGGCAGCGGTGGAAAAGCACGGCACCGGCCTGGTATGGAGCCCTAACTATTCGATTGGCGTGAACGTGTTCTTTCGGGCCGCGGCCGAAACCGCGCGCCTGCTAGCGAACGAAACCGAGTACGGCGCGTGGGCGTGGGAAATTCATCACATCACCAAAAAAGACGCGCCCTCCGGCACATTATTGAAGGCCGTGGATGTGATGAAGCAAGCCGGCTACACGCGCGCGATCGACATCAGCTCCAATCGCGCCGGAGCGCATCCGGGCACGCATGAAGTAGGGTTCGATTCCGCCGCCGACACCATCGCGTTGCGCCACACCGCGCGCAGCCGCGAAGGATTTGCGCGTGGCGCGCTCAAGGCCGCGCAGTGGATCGCGGGCAAAAAGGGTTTCTACGAATTTGGTGAAATACTGTTTCGGTAGGAGGGGAAATATGTTTACAGGCTGCGGAACCGCGTTGGTCACTCCTTTTCACGCGGATCAATCTCTCGATGAAGGCACGCTGCGACAGTTGATCACGCGGCAGATCGACGCCGGCATCAACTTTCTGGTGCCTTGCGGGACCACCGGCGAAAGTCCCACGCTCACTCGCGCGGAACATCTGCGCGTGGTCGAGATCACCGTCGAACAAGCCAAAGGCAAAGTGCCGGTAGTTGCGGGCGCGGGCGGATACAATACGCGCGAAGTTATCGAGCTGGCCCACGAACTGGAATCGTTGGGCGTGGACGGCCTGCTTTCGGTCACGCCGTATTACAACAAGCCCACCCAGGAAGGCCTGTACCAGCATTTCAAAGCCATCGCGCAAGCGACGCGGCTGCCGATCATCGTCTACAGCGTGCAGGGCCGCACGGGCGTGAACGTCGAGCCGGCAACGCTGGCGCGCCTGGCGGCGATTTCCAACATCGTCGGCGTCAAGGAAGCATCGGGCAACATGGGGCAAATGGCGAATGTGATCCAGCAGGTCCCCGCCAGTTTCGATGTGCTATCCGGAGACGATTCGATTGCGCTGCCGCTGATCGCGCTCGGCGGCCGGGGCGTGATCTCAGTGGTCTCGAATCAGATACCCGGCGAAATGACGCAGTTGACGCGCGCGGCGCTCGATGGCGATTTTGCGCGCGCCCGCCAGTTGCAGCGCCAGTATCTGCCGCTGATGGAAATCAATTTTGTCGAGTCCAATCCCATTCCGGTGAAAGCCGCGATGGCGATTATGGGCTTGCTCGAGCCGGTGTACCGGCTGCCCATGACGCCGCCTAAAGCCGAGAATCTGGCGCGCATCGAAACCGTGCTGGCGGAGGCGGGCCTGCTTCCCGGCCGGAGGCAGCGCATTGCAGTCTGAGATCGAGCGGTTATTTGATTCGCGCCCCGCGAGCTATAGCGAAGCCGATTTCGGCCTGTTCACTCGCTTCAAAGCCGCGCTCAATGCGGGAAACATTCGCGCCGCCGAGCCCGATGCGAAATCACCCAATGGCTGGCGCGTGAATGCCTGGGTCAAGAAAGGCATACTGCTCGGCTTTCGGATGGGCGGCGTGGTTGACATGTCGATTTCCGCCGCGCGACAGCCGTTTTTCGATAAAGCTACCTACCCGGTGAAATCATTCACGGCGGAGAGCGGCGTGCGCATCGTTCCCGGCGGCTCAAGCGTGCGCGACGGCTGCTTTATCGGCAAGGGCGTTACCTGCATGCCGCCCATGTATATCAACGTGGGCGCGTGGGTGGGCGATGGCACGATGGTGGACTCCCACGCGCTGGTGGGGAGTTGCGCGCAGGTGGGCAAGAACTGCCACATTTCCGCGGCTTCGCAAATCGGCGGAGTGCTCGAGCCGGTGGGCGCGCTGCCGGTGATCATCGAAGACGACGTGCTGGTGGGAGGAAACTGCGGCGTGTACGAAGGAACCGTGGTGCAGCGGCGCGCGGTATTGGGCACGGGGACAATTCTGAATCGCTCCACGCCGGTTTACGATCTGGTGCGCAACACCGTGCACAAAGCTACCGACGACGCGCCGCTGCTGATTCCCGCCGAGGCCGTGGTGGTGGCGGGCGCGCGCGCGATCACGAGCGGCCCCGGCAAGGAGTGGGGGATTTCGCTCTATACGCCGGTCATCGTAAAATACCGCGATGAGAAAACCGATGCCAAGATTCAGCTCGAAGACCTGCTACGATAACAGCCGCATGTCCGCAGGGAGGTGAACTCAATGGCTGACGCGATAGAAGCGATTTCTGAGAAAAACAGGTGGGAGATTGCAACCAAGGGATTGACGGGGGCATACATTGCGATTTCCAATGCCTTGAAGCAGGCTGTAGGACAGAAGGGATTCGACGAGTTCAATGGCCCGCTCTGGCGCCAGGCAGGAAGGGGGGCCAAGGAGTTTGCACAAACCCTCGGGTTAGCCACTGCGACTCCCGGCGATGTCGAAGGAATTATTCATCTCCTTGCCAAGACGTCCATGGGGCCGGAATTTCAATTCAATATTGTTGAATCCACCAAAGACCGGTGTGTGGGAACAACTACGGAATGTCCGTGGTACAAGCGGTGGAAGGAGCAAGGCCTCGATATGGATACATGCAGCGCCGGGCATCAGGCATGGGGCGATGGCGCCACAGAAAGCTTGAACCCAAATTTCACTTTCAAACTGACCAAGAATATGGTCCGCGGCGATTCGCATTGCGAGTGGGTCGTGGAGCGGAAAAGGTAGAGGCAAGAACGATCACACCGTGCCATTTACACTGAAATCCAAAGTCGCGCTGGTTACCGGCTCAGGGCGGGGAATCGGGCGGGCCATTGCGCGGCAACTGGCCGCTGCCGGCGCGCAGGTGATGATCAACGATCTGGATCCGGGCCCCGCCGCCGAAGCCTGTGCTCTTATTCAAGGCGAAGGCGGCGTGGCGAAGTCGCTCGCCGGCGATATCACCGATCCCAACGCGCCCCAGCAGTTGGTGGATGCCACGCTCGCGGCTTTTGGCGGACTCGACATCATCGTGAACAACGCCGGCTACACCTGGGACAACGTGATTCAGAAGACCACCGATGAGCAGTTTCAGGCCATGCTCAACGTGCACCTGATGGCGCCCTTTCGCCTGCTGCGCGCGGCCTCCACGCACATTCGCGAGAATGCCAAGAAGGAAGCCGCCGAAGGCCGCCGCGTGATGCGCAAAGTGGTCAACATTACGTCGATCGCCGGAACCGACGGCAATCCCGGGCAGGCCGGCTATTCTTCCGGGAAGGCGGGCGTGATCGGCCTCACCAAGACCATGGCCAAGGAGTGGGGGCGCTACAACGTAAACGTGAACGCGGTCGGTTTCGGATTGATCGAGACGCGCCTCACGCAGCCGCTCACCGGCGCCGGCGCGACCATCGAAGTAGAAGGCCGTCACATTGCGGTTGGGGTGCAGCCCAAAGTTCTGGAATCGGTGAAAGCGGTGTGCCCGCTGGGGCGCGCCGGGACGCCGGAAGAAGCCGCCAGCGCGGTGTTGTTTTTCTGCTCGCCGCTTTCCGACTACGTCACCGGCGAAGTGCTGATCTGCGGCGGCGGCCTGCATTTTTAGCAAGTGGGGCAGGTCCCCGACCTGCCGGTTGTAAAATCAC
>JACPNO010000026.1 GCA_016185465.1 Candidatus Solibacter usitatus | reverse complement strand
TAGTCCGCTACACCTCGGGCGCCACCGGCGTCGTGCAAGCGTCCACCGCCTTCTGGCCCGGCTACACCGAACGCACAGAGTTCCACGGCGCCAAAGGCTCCGCCATAATTTCCGGTGACCGCCTCACCAGTTGGGACGTCCAGAACGATTCCGGCGATCCACCCCCGCTAGCCGCCAACGTAGCGTCCGGCTCTTCCGACCCAATGGCAATTTCGGTCGAGCCCTTCGAACGCCAGTTCCAAGATTTCCTCGACGCCATAAGCCACAACCGCAAGCCCCTAATTTCCGGCGAGGAGGGTTTTCAAGCCCTGGAAATCGTATTAGCAGTCTACGAATCCTGCCGCACCAACCAAAAAATATTTCTTTGATTTTCTCTGCGTCCTCTGCGCCTCCGCGAGAAAATGTGTTTTCTTTAGATCGCCTCCAATTCCTCTTCCAGCATCTGTTTCGACGACAAATCCGCGTAGTACCCCCCCGCACCCACCAGTTCCGCATGCGTCCCCTGTTCCACAATCCGCCCCTTTTCCAGCACCACAATCCGGTCCGCCTGCCGCACAGTGGAAACCCGGTGCGATATCAAGATCACCGTCCTCCCCCGCATAATCCCAGTCAGGCTGGTCAGGATCCGCTCTTCGGTCAATGTATCCACGCTGGAAAGCGCATCGTCCAATATCAGTATTCGAGGGTCCCGCAGCAGCGCGCGCGCAATCGCCGTTCGCTGTTTCTGCCCGCCCGAAAGCGTGATGCCGCGCTCTCCCACCACCGTCCGGTACCGGTCCGGAAACCCATCGATATCCCCCGCCAGACCCGCCATCTCCGCCGCGCGCCTGATCTCGTCGTCGCTCGCGCTCTCCACGCCAAACGCAATGTTCTCCGCAATGGTTGCGCTGAACAGAAACGTCTCCTGCGGAACAAACCCGATATGGCGCCGCAATTCCGCCGGATCCAGTTCCCGCACGTCAACGCCGTCCACCAGCACCAGCCCTTCAGTCGGATCGAGCAGCCGCGGAATCAAACTCACCAGCGTGCTCTTCCCGCTGCCGGTGTGCCCCACGATCGCCACCGTGCTTCCCGCCGCAATCGCAAGGTCGACACGATCCAGCGCCCGGCCCGCCGCATATTGCACCATTGCCCCGCGAAATTCAATGTCCCCCACATCTCCCATGCCCACCGGTTTCGCCGGCGCTGCAATCGTCGGACGCTCCTGAAATATCTGGTTGATCCGGCTCAACGAAGCGCTGGCCCGCTGCATCAGGTTCACTACCCACCCCAGCGCGATCATCGGCCACACCAGCATGCCCATATACGTGTTGAACATCACAAAGCTGCCAATCCCGATCCGCCCGCGCAGCACCTGGTGTCCGCCCGCCCACAACACAATCAGAAACGTGACTCCCACCAGCGCTTCCAGCATCGGTTGAAACAGCCCTGAAATGCGCACCAGCCGGATGTTTTGCGCGATGTATCCAACATTTAATTCCTCGAAACGGCGCAATTCCGACTCTTCCTGCACGAAGGCGCGAATCATGCGCACTCCCGACAAGTTCTCTTGCACCCTGCTGCTGATGTCCGAAAACATGGCCTGAATCACTTCGAACCGGGTATGAATGGCGCGGCCGAACAGCACCACCGCCAGGCTCACTAGCGGAGCCGGAAGAATGGCCAGCAACGTCAGCCGCCAGTCGTTGGAAAACATGATGGCGATCGCGAGTATGAACGTGAGACACGTCTCGGTCCAGTACATCACGCCCGGCCCCAGCATCAGGCGCACGGCGTTCAGGTCGTTGGTAGCCCGCGCCATGATGTCGCCGGTGCGCTGCCTGCCGTAGAAATCCGGTGAGAGCGACACCAGGTGCGCGAACAGGTCATTGCGCAAATCGTATTCGATATCCCGCGAATTCCCGATCAGGATCACCCGCATCCAGTACTGAAATAGCCCTTTCAGCAGCGACAAGCCCACCAGATACGCCCCAAATCGCAGGATGGTAGTAAAGCCTGCGTGCCGCGCCAGGGCGTCGATCGCGCCGCGAATCATCAGCGGCAGTCCGGCTGCAGCGGCGTCTTTGAGGACCAACGCCCCCATGCCCAGCATCAGACCTTTGCGGTAGCGCCACAGATAGGGCCAGAGGATTCGCAGGGACTCGCGCATAGTCAGATGCCGAACAGGTTGGCGATGGTCTTCGACCACTCCAGAAACACGGTCTTGCAACCTTCGCGCGTTCGCCACCAGCCCTTGGCGGTGAAGTATTCGTCGTTGGCCGCCACCACGCGCATCTCAAATCCATGGGCGCGCCTATGGTAAATCCGCCCTGCCCGCGCCGTATGAAAGTCCGACGTCACCAGAATGAATTTTTTCACGCCGCGCTTTTGCAGCTCCGGCAGAATGGCTTGCGCCTCTTCCACCGTCGAGCGCGACGAATTGGGAAAGCCGATGAAGTAATCCTGCGGATAGCCATGGTCCACAGCGAACGGAATGGCCAGAGTGTCCTCGGTGCGCCCGTAAATGCCGCGCGGGCCGCTCACCAGCACCCGCGGCGCATACCCCTGCTCCACCAGCTCGCCGCCTTTCAGAATCCGGTGTCCCATCCCGTCGCCGGCCAGCACCACAATCATGTCCGCGTGAAACGGGGCGTCCGTCTTCACCAGAAAGCCGCCAATCCAGCCCAGCCAGATGGGATAGCTCACCGCCATCAAGGCGGCAATCCCGGCAATCACAATAAATTTACGGCTGGAAGATCGCGAACCCGCCACGAACTATTTCTCGTCCGTGGTGTTCTTTGGATCGATGTGGCCCACTGTCTTCAGGCGCTGGTAGAGCTGCTCCACCTCGGCTTCGTCCTCGGGGCGCAGCAGCCGGTAGCGCGGCGACGGAAGCTGCTTGCGGTCGGTGCCCGGAACCAGCACTTCGCCCCAGTATTGCCGGTAGGGGATGCCGTCGATCAGCGCATCGCGCGACAGCCGCCGCAAATGACGCAGCAGACCGTTGCAGGATTCCAGGTCGCCGGGGTAAATCAGAATTTGCCGTGAATCGTCAAACAGCGTCATCCGCACAATCAGCGGCGACACCCATCCGGTTCGATCCACACGCCTCACATCCATCCACGGGATGATCCGCTTGCCGATTGCGAGGTGCCCTTCATGGACTTCAATCGCCGGCCGCAGCCCCAGGATGAAAAGCGCCATCGCCGTGATCACGAACAGCCCCGCTGCAATAAACGCCCAAGCCCATTGCAGCCCCACCCACGCCGAAAGGCAGGCTAACGCCACAGCGGCAGTGCCGAACGAGACATAATGGCGGGCCGGCAAATAGCGAGTCATCTGAACCCCGACATATCTAGCGTACTCCCGGCGCACTCCCCCGTCAATCTTCTTCAGGGAAGCCTGCAGTAGCCTGGGGTGAGTGGGCAGGTTGGCTGAAACGCTACGCCTATGCGGCTGATTCAATAACCCGCGCAGGGCGTCCAGGTTCATTCTCGTTGGCTTGAAAATCCGACAGCTTGAAAACGCTATCCAGCGCACATCCAAATTTGTTTTGAAGCAATTCGTTCGCACCCGATTCCCGGTCAACCAGGCAGATGGCTCCGAGAACTTCCATGCCGGCATCCTTAGTCTTTTCAATTGCCAGCGCGGTTGAATCGCCGGTGGTGCACACATCGTCGAGGATAACGACCCGGCAGCCCTGCATTTCTTCCAAGCCTTCGATGAATCTCCCCATGCCGTGCTTCTTGGCTTCCTTGCGAACGATGAAAGCGTGGATGGGCCTGTCCGTATCAAGGCTTTCCCTGGCAATTGCGAAAGCGATAGGGTCGGCGCCAAGCGTCAACCCGCCGACGGCCTGCGGCAGCCATCCATTAGCTTTGATCCTGCGAAGGAACGCCCGTCCAACCAAAGGAATGGCGTCAGCGGAATATGTCGTCAGCGGAATATGTCGTCAGCTTACAGTCGACATAAACGTTGGATTCCTTGCCTGACGCCAATTTGAAATGTCCGAAGCGAACAGACTTAGTCCGCAGCATGTCCATCAAACGGGATTCTTCGCTGATTTGGCCGGCGTCCATGGCGCCTCCATTCTAAACAAATCACTGCATCGCCCGCCAGCCGCGCCAAATATAATGCGCGCCGCTCGCCACCGTCAGCACGGCGGTTGGCCACAGCAGCCCTTCCGCGACCGTCCCCAGCACCGGCGCGGGCCACGCGTTATGCGCCATCCACGCAATCGCGCTCACGATCTGCAGCAGCGTAGTCAGCTTGCCCCATACGCTCGGCGGAAATTTTCGCAGCTTCGTAAAGTTGTATGCGATCGCCGAAGCCATCAGCAGCAGCACATCCCGCCCCAGCACCACAATCGCCAGCCAGCGCGGCGCCGCGCCGGTCACCGCCATTGCCAGGTACACTCCGCTCAGCAGGGTCTTATCGGCAATCGGATCCAGGTACGCGCCGAAGGCGCTCATCGTATTCCAGCGCCGGGCGAGCGTGCCGTCGAGCGTATCGGTCAGCCCCGCGATCACAAACAGCCGTATCGCAGCCTCGTGCCGTCCGATGAGAATGGCGCCGGCCACCAGCGGCGCGAGCGCCAGCCGCGCCACCGTCAGCGCATTCGGAATATTCCGGGCGAAGCCGTTCGCGCCCACTATCTGCCTATGATGACCGCGGCCGCCCCCGGCTTCACGTCGATGCGCTCGATGCGGTGCCCCAGCTCGAACGGCTCACCCACCTTGGCATCCGGGTACGCCGGCAGCAGGTAATTGTGGATCATGAAATCCAGCATGCGGCCCTCGATCGCCATGCCGCCGATTTCCACCCGCTCCACTTCCACGGTGGCGCGTCCATTTCCCGACACCATGCGCGCCGCCACGCTCACCGGATGCTCGCCTTCCAGCAGTTTCGACATCAGCCAACCCGGCGGCTTGCCGTGCGCCTTGCCGAGCTTGATGAAATCCACCAGTGCCGTGCCCACCGCTGAGTTCGCGCCCAGCTCCAGCTTGGTGTTGCGCACGCCCTCTGGCGCGGCTTTCGGCAGCTCCGCTTCCACCCACGCGTTCAGCTCTTTCTGGCTGAGCGAAACCTGCGCGCCTGGTTTCAGCCGCTCGCTTTCGATGAGATCAAACTTGCGCTTGGCCGAAAGATAGTCCGAGTGCGAGCTCGGCGTCAGCGGCCCCGCAATGAAAGCGAGCAGTAGCAGCCCCGCGGCGCGCCTCATCCGGTTACTTCGGCCGGCTGGCGCCAGGACGCCAGCAGCCCCCTCCCTTTGCGCAAAAATAATTCCGCCAAATTCAGCAGCAGCGCCAACGCCAGCAGGCCGGGCCACAATTCCATACTGGATGCCACGCTCCGCCCGCCCGCCTGGAACATGTCTTTCGCCTGCGGCTGGAAGCGCCCGCCGGTCGCCTGGGCAATTTGCCGCAGCAGAAATTCGTTGGAAGAGTGATCGCTCAGCTCATCTTCCTCGCGATAAAATCCGATCTCCGGAAACGCCCGCGATTCCACCAGCGGCCGCACGCGGAACAGTCCCTGGTTATGATCGATTGCAACTCTGGCGCGGTAATTGCCGGCGGCAATCTTGCTCACTTTTACCGGACGCCGGAATCCCGCC
The DNA here is from genome assembly GCA_016185465.1 of Candidatus Solibacter usitatus. Lineage (GTDB taxonomy): Bacteria > Acidobacteriota > Terriglobia > Bryobacterales > Bryobacteraceae > JACPNO01. The sequence continues at coordinate 21,825 of JACPNO010000026.1, read as the reverse complement.
GGCCCTAAAACATAAATGTCGGGGACTGTTTCCGGCTCCTCGGTTCTCCGGCTCAGGCGGTACTCGATCGCCAGCTCGTCGCTCGCGCTGTCGTATTCGGCGGTCGCTTCACTGGCTTGCGCGTGCGGCAGCAAGTCGCGGAACACATTGGCCCACAGCCGGTCGAATCCCTTCCAGCTCACCCAGTTCGCCGCCCAGCGGCTCTTGGCGTCCGACGTAAACACCGCCGCGCGGCCCAAGCCATATTGCCAGCGCACCAGCAGCGGATCTTTCTCCTCCACGTTCAGCAGCGTGTCCGCCGTGGGCTTGGCCACGTAGCGCACGTAACCGCGCAATGCCGGCGCCTCTTCCATGCCTACGCCGTCCAGCAACTCAGATTTTTTCCCGATCGGTGCGCGCGCCGCCTTCTCGACCGCCGTCGAGCCGGTATGCTCCATCACGTCTTTCAGCAGAATCTGTTCCAGGCCCGAGGGATCGTTGAGAAAATACGATCGCCCCTTGGCGAACGACGCCACTTTCTCCAGATACGCCCGGTTCACATCCTGCCCCAGCCCCACCGTCGAGATGGTGACGCGGTTCGCCGACGCTTCTCTCGATAGCGTGAGGCTATCGCCCTCTTCGGAAATTCCATCCGTGAGCAGCACGATATGTTTGTAAACCGCCTGCACCGGCAGCAGCTTGCGAAACGCCTCCGTAAGCGCGGGCGCGATTTGGGTTCCGCCATCCGGCGTGATTCCCGCTATCAGCCGTTTGATGAGAGAGCGGTCTTCGGCACGGCGCACCGGCACCGCCCACTGGAACGAATTGTCGAAGATCAGCACGCCCACCTGGTCAATCGGCCGCAGATTGTCAATCACGCCGATCGCCGCCAGGCGCGCCAGCTCCATCTTCTTGCCTTCCATCGACGAAGACTTGTCGATGATCAGAATCACACCCGTGCCTTCGGGCGATCGCGGCGGGGCCAGCTTCGCCGGCAGCGCGCGATCCAGCAGGTCGCCGGGCGGCTTGTTCTCCACGAACACATTGCGCTCGCCCGCGATCCAGAGCAGCCCGCCGCCTTCCTGAACGAATTTTTCGAGCGCGGCCTTGCGCGCCGCCGGAACCGATTCCAGATCCCAGTTGTTGATGGCCACGATTTGGAATTCGTCCAGTTTGTCCGGCACGCCCTGCGGCGCCATCTGCACATCGAACTGCCCGGCTTCGAGCGTCCGCAACAAATGGGCTTCGGTGCCCGGCGGGTCTTTCGAAACCAGCAGCACGCGCGGCCGGCGAATATTCACCGCGTGCTCGAAGCGCGCTGCTCCCATGCCAGTCGTGGAGATCTTGCCGGCCAGATCGATGGCGCCCGCAGTCGAAAGGCTGGTGCGCACGCGCACATGATTCACGCCCGGCTCCAGATCCACCGTGCTGACGCCCAGGCTCTTGGCTTCGGCCGTGATTTCCACCGTGGCGCGACCGCGCTGCGGCACGCTCAGCGTCACATCAATGGGAAATCGCTCCCCGCTGAACACCACCGCCGGTATGCTTACCGATTCAATCCGCAGATCGGGCTTAGGGCTTCCGGCCAACGCGAACGTATCGATCGGGATGCCGAGCTGCTGCGCCTGCCAGGTGGCGCGGGTTACGCTGCCCAGATTTTCGTTGCCATCGGAAATCAGTGCGACGCGCCGGACCATGCCTTCGGGCAGCGTGCCAATCGCTTCCCGAATCGCGGCCTCCAGATTCGTGCCGTGTCCGGCGTCGCCGGCGGTGTACTGCAAGTTCCAGTTCTTGCCGCCTTCTTTCGCGCCCGGGTTGCGGGTCACCCGCGCAAAGGGAATCACCCGCGTCCAGTTTAAACCGCGCGCCTTCTCGATTTCCGTCGCCACCGCCGAAGCGCGCGCCAGATCGGTTTGAGAGACACTGCGCGAGGTGTCCGCTAGAATCGCCACAGCGACCCGCGTGTTCTGAAACGTCAGCCGTGGGTCCGCCAGCGCCAGAATCACCGCCACCAGCGACGCGGCCTTTAGCGCCAGCGCCGTGCGGCTGCCCACCGATTGCCACTCCCACGCGGCCCAGGCGATGGGTATGCTCGCCAACAGCAGCACCCAGGCGTGTTCAAAACTCATGACGCTTTCCTCGCGCGCGGCCGGATAAACGAAAGCGGCAAGCGCAGCCTCGTCATCCGCCGGTGCGTTAGTCCGAACAAGAACCACTCGACAACCAGGCCCGCCGCGCCTAGAATCGCCAGCAGCGGCCACAAGTCAGTCGCCCCGCCCGGCGTGGGCCGGAATACCGGAATGCCGTGCCTCGCTCCGGCCGGCTCTTCCCATTTCGATTCCCATAATTGCGGAAGATTCAGCGAGTACACCATCTCCCCGCCCGGCGTGGTCACGCGCACCGTCCCCGGCGTTCCGGTGAAGAAATGCAGAGAGCGGTCGCGCAGCGTGAAGGGCAGCGCGCTGCCATCTTCAGCGGCCACGCGCACGTCTTCCGGTTTGCGCACCTCCTCGTCCATTTCGGCGGAAACGGTTCCCACGCTGCCCGCGGCCAGCGCGGAGCGGCGAAACAAATGCGGCGCCATCCAGCGCAAAATATTGGCGAACAGCAGCGGCGTGGCCAGCTCGTAACGCATCTCGGACACCGCGGGATGGAATCCGAAAACGACGGTTTTCGTTTTCCCGGGACGCGCCACAATCACCGGGCCTTGCTCCACTTGTCCGATCTTGATATCGCTCGGAGCGCTTTCAAATACCGATGCCGCAGCCAGATGCAGATCGCGCGTCCGCAAGCCGCCGCACAGCGGATTGTCGGAGCACCAGCGGTCGAATTGCGCGTTTTGCAGCCGCGTTCGCACGGGAATCGGTGAGCCGTTGGCCGGCGGATCGATCCAAATGGCATCGGTTTTCGGCGGCTCCGGCGGCCGGAAGCGGTCCAGAATCACCAGGCCGGTATCGTCGGCGCGATATTGCGCCGTGCGGCGAAACAGCGACGTCACGCGCGGCGTGGCCGAGAGAACCGGCCGCAGCAATTCCGGCTCGTCCGAGTAAACCGTCACGCGCAGATTGGGCTCGGGCGGCAGTTCCAGCACCGCGCGGTCATCATCGGGGAAAGAATCGTGCGGCCACAAGCTGGCTTCGAGCACCCCGGCCGCGTGTGTCCGGTAAGCAAAAGTAGCTTCGCGCTCCGCGCCCGGCGCGAGCGCAATGCCGCGAAATCCCGCTGGCTCTCCGGCAAAACGCAGATAAATGCTCACCGATTGCGGAGCAGTTCCGTAGTTGTGCGCCGCGACGAAAATGTCCCACACATCCGGATCCGTAGCCGAGCGCCGCACCGCCATTCTACGCAGCCCGACGTTCTCGGCGTTGTCGGGAACCGCCAGCACCCGCAGATTGGGAATTGCCGTTGTGCTCGCCGGATGCGACGCGCTGGAGCCTTCCGCCACGCGCAGCGCTCCGGCGAAAACGATTTCGCCCGCCCGCCGCGAGCCGAGCACCTGTGTCTGGCGCGCAAAAGCCAGCGCCTGGTCCAGATACAGCGCGGTCGCGCCTGGAGCCGATCGCGCAATCGCATCTTCCAGTTTGCGGCGGTCCGATTCGAAGGCCGTCGCCGGAGTGGCCAGCGCGTCCGCACGCACCACCATGATGCGATCGGTGGGCGGAACGGCTTTCACGTAGGCGCGCGCGCGGTCGCGCACTTCGTCCATCAGCGTGCGCCTGCCGGTTGCGTCGCGCGCGGAACGCGCCGCCATCCATGCGGAGGTATCCAGAATCAGCACGTGGTCGCGCGGCGTGGCCAGGCGCGAACCCCAGCGGAGCTGTGCAATCGCCAGCAGCAGCAGCGCCATGCTGATAATTTGTAGCAGCAGCGAGAGCGGCTGCTGGATGCGTTTGCGCCGGCGCACCAGCGGCGGCTGCTCGGCCGCCACCCAGAATCGCAGCGTCGCCACCGTCTGCTTGCGCCGGGAACGGTCCAACAAATACAGCAGCACCGCGGCTCCCGACACCGCTCCGAACAGCGCCGCGAATTGCCCGAAGGTGAGGTTCAGGAAAAACATCAGGCGATGCCCCGCGCCCGCACCAGCGAGCCGAAGATGACGTCTTCAATCGCCATCTGCGTCGAAATTCCCACGTAGCGTCCGCTGTTGCGCAGAGCTAATTGTTGGAGACCGGCGGCGTATTGATCGAAGGCCCGGGTGTATTGTTCGCGCGCCAGGTCGTCGAAATCGAGCTTCAGGTGGACGCCGGTTTCCCCATCCACCAGCTCCAATTCGCCTGCCCATGGCGGTCTGCGGTCTTCTTCCGACCACACCTGCAGCAGCATCAGCTCGTGGCCGTAATCGGCTAGAAATTGCAGCGGCTTCTCGCAGCCGGTGTCATCTAGAAAATCGGAAATGATAATCAGCAGGCCGCGCTGTTGATAGGAGCCGATGAATTCGCGCGTGATTTCCAGATAATCGGTCTTGCCGCCCGCTGCCAGGTCCGAAAGATAATCCATGACCGGGCTGAACTGGTGGCGGCCGCCGCCGCAGGCGATCCCTTCTCCCAGGCGCGCTCCGAATGGGCGCAGATTGATGGTGTCCAGCCTCACCAGGCCGACATAGCACAGCGCCGCGGCCAGTTTACGCGCATATTCGAATTTGCGCCCGTCGCCCAGCGCCATGGAACTCGACGTGTCGATGAGCATGCGCACCGGCACACGCGGCTCGATCTGGAACATTTTCAGAAAAAGTTTTTCCAGGCGCAGATAAGCGCGCCAGTTCACCGCCCGCAAGTCGTCGCCATGATGAAAATGCCGGTGATCGAGAAATTCCTGGCCGCCGCCGGAAAATCGCGACGTATTGTGGCCGCCTACCAAACCGTTGAACGACTTCTGCCAGTGGATGGTGAGCCGTTCCAGTTTCTCCAGAAACTGGCGGTCGAGCAGGGGAGTTGACGCCATGGGGACCTACGCTGCCGCGTGGGCTGACACGCTCCGAATAATGACGTTCAGAATGCTTTCCGGCGTTTGCCCGTCGGCATGCGCGTCGAAATTCAGGATGATGCGGTGCCGCAAAACCGCCGATGCGACCGAGAGAATATCCTCCACGCTCAAGTGGAAACGCCCGCGCATCAGCGCGACTACGCGGCCGCATTCGACCAGCGCCTGCGCGCCGCGCGGAGAGCTTCCATAGCGGACATATTTCTTGGCCAGCTCGTGCGCTTCCCGCTGCTCGGGCTGCGTCGCCATCACCAGCTCGACGGCGAAATCCTGCACATGCGGGGCGACCAGCACCTGCCGGCACACCGACTTCACTTCCAAAATCGACGCGCGATCGAGCACCGGCTTCAACTGCGCTTCTTCGGTCTGGATGGTGCGCTCGACGATCCGGGTGAGTTCTTCGCGCGAAGGATAATTCACCAGAATTTTCATCAGGAACCGGTCGAGCTGCGCTTCCGGCAGCGGGTAGGTTCCTTCCATTTCAATGGGATTCTGCGTGGCCATCACCAGAAACGGCGCTTCCAGTTCGTGAGTGGTGTTGCCGCTGGTGACGGTGCGCTCCTGCATGGCCTCCAGCAGCGCCGATTGCGTCTTCGGCGTGGCGCGGTTGATCTCGTCGGCTAAAACCAGGTGCGCGAAAATCGGCCCCGGCTGAAAACGCAGCGATTTGGAACCGCGCTCTTCCGTTTCGATGATCATGCTGCCGACGATATCGGCGGGCATCAGATCGGGCGTGAATTGGATGCGGGAATATTTCAATTGCAGCGCGCGGGCGAGCGTGCGCAGCAGCGTGGTCTTGCCCAATCCCGGCACACCCTCCAGCAGCACGTGCCCGGAGGCGATCAGGCAGATCAGCACTCCTTCAATGACATCCTGCTGACCGACAATGATCTTGCCGATCTCAAAGCGGACTTGGTTCAGTCTGGAAACTGCAAGTTCGAGCGAGGCTTCCGATCCCACGCAACTATTGTAGAGCATCGCGGCAGGTCAATTTCCGGTGGTGGGCCTTAGTGGGAGACGCCGGGATCACGGATCATGTCTGGGATCTACAGGATTCTGATAGGATTGACCGCTAGAGTTGCTTGTTGTACTCGGCGTGGCAATGCTTCTGTTCGGAAAGAACTCGCGGCAATTGGCCGCCCTACTCGAGGAGGCCCCGGTTCTCCTTCACACCCAATCCCCGCTGACAATGCAAAGCTCGTAAATCGAAAGCGAAGCGCTTCGACCGACCATCTCCACACTAGAGCGTCAACACCCAATTTATGATTGGGCCCAGCCAGCGCCTACTTTTTCTCGGCAGGAGCAGCTTTCTTCTCCGCAGGAGCTGCCTTCTTGGCGGCTGGCGCGGCTTTCTTCGGCGCTTCGCTCGCCGGCGCCGGACCTTCCCGCACGAAAGTGATGGTCTTGATGACTACCGGTGTGTTCGGCTTGTCGTTGGAATTGCGGGGGACGGCGGCGATCTTGGTTACGACATCCTGGCCCTCGACGACCTGTCCGAAGATTGTGTGCTTTCCATTGAGATACGTCGGTGTGCTGTCGGTAATAAAAAACTGCGTGCTGCCTGTGCGCGGGCCCGCGTTGGCCATCGCCAGCCGCCCCTTGACGTCGAACTTCAGCGTGGGCACGAATTCATCCGGAATGATGGTTCCGCCGTAACTGCCGGTGCCGGTCGGGTCGCCGCCCTGGATCATGAAATTTGGAATCACGCGGTGAAATGCCACGCCGTTGTAAAACGGGCGCTTCACCATCGCCTTGGTTTTCGGGTCGGGAAATTCTTTGGTGCCTCTCGCCAGGGCGCGGAAGTTCGCCACCGTGATCGGCGCTTCCTTTTCAAACAGCTGGACGGTGATCGCGCCGAGTGAGGTGTTGATGGTCGCGTACAAACCCGGTTCGCGCGCCGGTTTTTCGGCTGCGGGCGGGGCCTGCGCCAGCATGGTTCCGGCCGCGGCAATGGCTAGTAGAGAGAGACGACGCATGCGAACGATTATAACGGAGCTTAGACGATCTTCAACAGGCGCGCGGCGTTTCCATATAGAATTTTTCGGGCAACTTCCGGGCTGGTCAGACGCCGCACTGCCGCCAGACATTGCGCTCCGCTGCACGCTGGCCCTGAGCCCACGCGGTCCTCGCAATCGCTTCCGTAGAGCAGCTGGTTCTGATGCTTCGCCAGGAATTCGCGCGCGTGCGCCTCGTCGCGCGTGAGGGCGTTAAGCCCGGACCCCGCCGAAAGATCGCCATACATGTTGGGGTAATCCGCCAGCAACCGGTCGGTGAGCCCGCGGGCGGTCACCGGACCCTTGGGGTACATGATTTTCTGCTCGTGCCGCTGGTCGATATTTCCCCACCAGGTCTGCGCGTGGCCGATGAACGCGGTTTTCGGATGCTTCTCCAGCACTTTGTGGAAGCGCTCGATGCTCAGGTTGTAGACGCCGTGCTGGAAATGCAGCAGAACGGGCACAGCGAAATCCGCGGCGATGCCGGCCAGCAAATGGATGGCAGGGGAGTCGCACTCCACCCAAAATTTTTGTTCTCCGATGCCAATAGCGCCCGCTTTGAGGTATTTTTCCAGCTCCGCTCGTGCTCCGGCCAGCGTCGGGACTTCGTTGGCGAAAAACGAAAACTTGCCGGGCTGCCAGCGCGCCAGGTCCATTACGGATTTGTTGCCGCCGGCGCCGACGTCGAGGGTGGTCAGCGATCCGGCCGGCAGCAGCACGGTCCGCGTCACTCCCATAGCTGTCTGATGAGCGAGGAGATCTTCGTCCGAGCGGCCCCAGTAGCAGGTGTGCTGGTGGACGTCGATTACCGGCTCGACATCGCGCGGCGCCAGTGCCGCTTGCAGAAAGGCACGACGCGAGATCATGGCACGATGGCGATAGCTTCCACTTCGAGCAGCAGGCCGCTGCCCAGTCCAACCTGCACCAGCGTCGCCGCCGGCGGATTGGCCATGTTCAAATATTGCGCGCGCACGCGGCGCAGCTCCGCCGTGTTTTCCATGCTGGTGACGTAGTAGTTGATCTTGACGACGTCGTTGAAGCTTGCGCCAGCGAGTTCCAGGCAGCGGCGAATATTTTCGAACGTGTTTTTGGCCTGGGCGGAGAAATCGGCCGGCATCGTGCCATCGGCGGCAGCGCCGCCCTGGCCGGAGATGAAAATCATCTTGCCCGGTGGCGACGTGACCACGTGCGTGTAGCCTGGCGGCTTGGCGCCGCCGAGATTTAAGAACTGCTTGGCAGGAGCCAGCAGCATGAGAAAGAGAATAAGGTGCGGCATGACGGGTATCTTAGAACATCCGCACTTGCAGGAGTATGCTTGAGAATATGCCGCAGACCGGCGCACTCATGTCCATGAACGACTACCTGTCCACTACTTTTCGCCCCGATTGCGAATATGTGGACGGCGTCATCGTGGAGCGGAACTTGGGTGAAAAAGACCATAGCATGTTGCAGATGGCGATCAGCGCCGCGTTATTCAATCGCCGGCAGGAGTGGGGCATACACGTCTTTCCGGAGCAGCGCGTGCAGGTGAAGGCGCGCCGTTTCCGTGTACCGGATGTTTGTGTGGTCGTTGGGCAGGAACCTCAGGAACAGATTTTCACGCAGCCGCCATTCCTGTGCATCGAGATTCTTTCCAAAGACGACCGGATGAGTGAGATGCAGGAACGCATCGACGACTATCTGGGGTTCGGCGTCGCCTACGTATGGCTGGTTGATCCGCGAACGAAACGGGCGTGGGTTTGCACCGCTGGCGGCATGCAGGAAGTGAAGGATAGCGTGCTGCGGACGGCGAATCCGGGTATTGAAGTTCCGCTCGGCGAAGTCTTTGGGCGGGTTTGAAACCCGCCCCTACATTCCTATCCAACCAAAGAAGCCGCGCCTCTATGGTCAGCATCAGGGAATGAATTCCAATAAAAAAGGCCGCGCCCCCGGGGTTGGGAAGCGCGGCCTGTACCTCATGTAGGGGCGGGTTTCAAAACCGCCCTTGTTGCCAGTTCCTAGTAGTCCATGCCTTCCGGACCGTGTCCGCCGCCACCGGCCGGAGCTGCCTTCTTCTCCGGAATCTCGGCGATCATCGCTTCCGTGGTCAGCATCAGGGATGCGATCGAAGCCGCGTTCTGCAGCGCCGTGCGCGTCACCTTGGTGGGATCGATTACGCCCGACTTCACCAAGTCCTCATACTGATCGGTCTGCGCGTTGTAGCCCCAGTTGGCGTTGTCGTTGGTGCGAACCTTCTCGACCACGATGGCGCCTTCGGTACCGGAGTTGGCCACGATCTGGCGCAGCGGCTCTTCGCAGGCCCGGCGCACAATGTCCACGCCGATCTGCTCGTCGCCCGCGATTTTGAGCGTGTGCAGCACCTTCGAAGCGCGCAGCAGTGCTACGCCGCCGCCCGGAACGATGCCTTCTTCAACCGCGGCGCGCGTGGCATGCAAAGCATCTTCCACGCGAGCTTTCTTTTCCTTCATTTCGGTCTCGGTTGCGGCGCCGACTTTGATCACCGCCACGCCGCCCGCCAGCTTCGCCAACCGCTCCTGCAACTTCTCGCGATCATAGTCCGACGTGGTTTCGTCGATCTGCGCGCGCAGCTGCTTGATGCGGCCTTCGATGTTCTTCTGGGTTCCGCCGCCGTCCACGATGGTGGTGTTGTCTTTGTCCACTGTAACGCGCTTGGCTTTACCCAGATCTTCCAGGCGAACGCCTTCGAGCTTGATGCCGGTCTCTTCCATGATGGCTTTGCCGCCGGTCAGGATCGAGATGTCTTCGAGCATCGCCTTGCGGCGGTCGCCGAAGCCCGGAGCCTTCACCGCGCAGGCGTTCAACGTGCCGCGCAGCTTGTTGACTACCAGGGTTGCCAGAGCCTCGCCTTCCACTTCCTCGGCGATTACCAGCAGCGGTTTTCCGGAGCGGGCGATCTGCTCGAGAACAGGCAGCAGGTCCTTCATGTTGCTGATCTTCTTTTCGTGGATCAGGATGTACGGCTCTTCGAGCACGCACTCCATCCGCTCGGCATCGCTCACGAAATAGGGTGAGAGATAGCCGCGATCGAACTGCATGCCGTCGACGGTGGTCAGCTCGGTGACCATGGTCTTCGACTCTTCGACCGTGATGACGCCGTCCTTACCGACTTTCTTCATGGCGTCGGCGATGATGTTGCCGATGGTGGTATCGCTGTTGGCCGAAATGGTGCCAACCTGCGCGATCATGTCGCCCGAAATCGATTTGGACAGCTTCTTGACTTCCTCAACCGCCACTTCGACAGCCTTCTCGATGCCGCGCTTGAGGGCCATCGGGTTGGCGCCCGCCGCAACCGCCTTCACGCCTTCGCGGAAGATGGACTGCGCCAGAATGGTCGCCGTGGTGGTGCCGTCGCCGGCCACATCGGAGGTCTTGGATGCCACTTCGCGCACCATCTGCGCACCCATGTTCTCGAGCGGATCCTTCAGCTCGATCTCTTTGGCCACCGTGACGCCGTCCTTGGTGATGTTGGGGCCGCCGAACTTTTTCTCCAGAACCACGTTGCGGCCGCGGGGGCCGAGGGTGACTTTTACTGCGTCAGCCAATTGGTTCACGCCACGCAAAATGGCCTGACGCGAATTCTCTGCGTAAACAATTTGTTTCGCCATTGATTGTCTCTCCTAGCTCGCTTTCTTTGCTGCTTTCGGCTGCGCATCCATAATGCCCAGGACTTCGTCCTCGCGCATAATGAGAAACTCATCGCCGTCCAACTTGATGTCGCTGCCCGAGTATTTCCCGAACAGAATGCGGTCGCCCACTTGCACGTCGAGCGGAACCAGTTTGCCGTCGTCCAGGCGCTTGCCCTTGCCGACGGCAACCACTTCGCCTTCCTGCGGCTTTTCTTTGGCAGAGTCGGGAATGTACAGCCCGCCTTGCATCGTTTCTTTCTCTTCGATTCGTTTGACCACGATGCGGTCATAGAGCGGTCGAATCTTCATAAACCATCAACCTCCAGGATTGAGTTACAGAGTTGTTAGGTAGTAAATCGAGCAATTTCGATTCAAGATATTATTAGCACACTAGACCGGAGAGTGACAAGTAGTCACTGTAAATAATTCATAATAAAATAGTTATATTATTGTTAACAAAAGGCGCCTTCGCGCACCCAGCCGGATTTTCCCGGTACTGCTGCCGATGCGCGTTATAGTGATACAAGCAAATGCGCAATGCCCGCTGGCTTCTGGTGCTCGCGATTCTTGGGATTGGGGCAGGAATCGGCATCACCTATCGTTCCCGCAAAGCGGATCTGGAGAAGCACGCGGCGACGAAACCGGCGGAACTCCCCTTCGATCTGAGCGGCAAGCTGGAAAACTGGCACTGGTCGCACACCGATCAAGGTCATCCCATCGTCGACATCAAAGCCAAGGGCGTCAAGCAGGAGAACGACAGCTCGAAGGTGCTGTTGGATCAGGTCGAGCTGCGCATCTTCAAAAAAACCGGCTTGGAGTACGACCTGGTGCGCAGCGCCCAAGCCGAATTCGACCAATCGGCGAATCGCCTTTATTCCAGCGGTCAGGTGGATATCACGTTGAACCTGCCGGTGGAGGGCGAGCCAACCAGAAAGCCGGTGACCATCCGTTCCTCCGGCGTCACGTTCGAAACCAAGACTGGCAGAGCGAACACCGAGAAGACGGCGCATTTCATATTTGAAAACGGCGAAGGCGATTCGATGGGGGCGATCTATGATCCGCAGACCCGCGAGTTGCACCTGTTAAGCCAGGTCAGCCTGGATTGGAAAGCCAAAACTCCGTCCGCCAAGCCCATGAAAATCGAAACCGCCGAGCTGAATTACAAGGAAGGCTCATCGGTGATCTGGCTGAAGCCCTGGGCGCGGCTGCACCGGGACAATGCCGTGATGGAAGCCGCCGACACCATGGTTACGTTGGAGGGTGGCGCCATTCACCAGGTGGATGCGGTACGAGCGCATGGGACAGACGAATATCCGCGCCGCAAATTGCAGTACGCCGCCGACGAGCTTCGCGTCACCTACGACGACGACGGCCGGATCGACCGCGTCACCGGAAAAAATAACGCCAAGCTGGTGTCGGTGGCGGAAACCTCGCAGACCACCATGACCACCGATGTGGTCTATCTGGATTTTGAAACCGTGAACGGCGACAGCAATTTGAAAAAAGTTCTGGGCAACGGGCACACGGTGGTGGATTCGAAGCCGCTGCCGGTCGAGGGCGAGATTCAGCCCGAAACGCGGGTGCTGCGCAGCGAGACGGTCGAAATCCGCATGCGCGCCGGAGGCCGCGAGATCGAGCGGGTGCTGGCCAAAGCGCCGGGAAATCTGGAGTTTCTGCCCAATCATCCCAGCCAGCGGCGGCGCACGCTGGATGGCGACGACATGGATATCGTGTACGGCGCGCAGAATCAGATACAGTCGTTTCGCTGTGTCAATGCGCGCACGCGGACCGAGCCCAATGACGCGGAAAAAGCCAGAAAGCGCGCCGTTTCCACCACCCGCAGCAAGAATCTGGCGGCGGAGTTTGAGCCCAAGACCGGGCAAATGAAAAGCATGCAGCAGTGGGGCGATTTTACCTACGAAGAAGGCGACCGGCGCGCGCAATCGAGCCGCGCCTCGCTCGATTACGGCAGCAATCTGATCACCCTGGAAACCAAGGCGCGCATGTCGGATGCGGCCGCCACCACTTCCGCCGATCGAATCAAGCTGGATGAGAAGACCGGCGATTTCACGGCTGACGGGCACGTGGCGTCTAGCCGCATGCCGGACAAAAAGACAACCAGCTCGGAAATGCTTTCCGGCGACGAACCCATACAGGCCGTCGCCGAGCATATGACCGCCGCCAATCACAATCGTCTGATCCACTACGAGACGCGCGCCGTGATGTGGCAGGGCTCCAGCCGCGTGCAGGGCGATCGCATCGATCTCGATCGCGACAAACGGACGCTCGCGGCCAAGGGCGGCGTGATTACCAATCTGATGGAAAAGCCAAAGGCCGCGGAGGGGTCGGACAAGCCCGCTGCCGACGCCGCGCCGATTTTCACCGTGGTCAAAGCCGATGAGCTGCTTTACACCGAGCAGGACCGCCTGGCGCATTACCACGGCCACGTCTTGCTCAACCGGCCAAATCTGTGGGTGAAGGCGGGCGAGCTGCGGGCTTATTTGTCGGAGTCCAAGCCGAAAACTCCGGCCGGCAAAACCGCGGACGCAGACGACGATTCGCGTCTGGAAAAAGCCTTTGCCGATCACCAGGTGGAAATCGTGCAAACCGCGCCCGACCGCACGCGCACCGGCACCGCCGACCACGCCGAGTATTACACCACCGGCGAGGAGCGCATTCTGCTGCGCGGCGGCGAGCCTCAGTTCGTCGACAGCAAACGCGGCAATACGCGCGGCGCGGAATTGACCTACTTTGTTAACGATGATAGGCTTCTAGTTACGGGTGGGCCGGGCGCTCGCACTGCCAGCCGCCTGGTCCGCAAATAGCTTTCATGCGCAAGCTGGAAACCCGCGAAATCTCGAAATCCTATAGCGGCCGCAAGGTAGTAGACGACGTTTCGGTTGAGGTGGAGCAGGGCGAAGTCGTCGGCTTGCTCGGTCCCAACGGGGCGGGGAAAACCACATCGTTCTACATGATCGTGGGCTTGATTACGCCCGATTCCGGCAAAGTGCTGCTGGATGGCAAGGACGTCACCGCGCTGCCGATGTTTCAGCGCGCGCGCCACGGCATCAGCTACCTGCCGCAGGAAGCTTCGGTGTTTCGCAAGCTTTCGGTCGAGGGAAACCTCATGGCGATTCTTGAGACGCTGCGCATTCCCGCGCACGACCAGCACGCCCGCATGGAGCGCCTGATCGATCAACTGGGGCTGGAAAAAGTTCGCCGCAATAAAGGCTACACGCTGTCGGGCGGCGAGCGGCGGCGCGTGGAAATCGCGCGCTCGCTGGTGATTGAGCCCAATTTTCTGCTGCTGGACGAGCCGTTTTCCGGCATCGATCCGATTCAGGTTCTGGAACTGCAGCGGATTATTTTTGAGCTGAAGCGCTCCGGAATCGGCATTCTGGTTACCGATCACAACGTGCGCGAGACGCTGATGGTGACGGATCGCGCGTACATCATCAACAACGGCAAAATTTTCCGCGCCGGGAGTCCGGATGCATTGGGACGCGATCCCGAAGTGCGCCGGGTTTATCTGGGCGAATCTTTCAGCTTGCGCGGGGAAAGCATCGCGCCGCTTACTCACTAACATAAAGTGGGGCAGGTCCCTGACCTGCCTGGTAGATCCGAACAAACGGCAGGTCGGGGACCTGCCCCATTTACGAAACGCGCGCTTCTCTTTCCAGCAGCAGCTTCTTGCGCTCGACACCCCAGCGGTAGCCGCCGGTCGAGCCGTCTTTGCGGACGGCGCGATGGCAGGGAATCACAATCGCCGCCGGATTCGCCGCGCAAGCATTCGCCACCGCACGCACAGCGCGCGGGCGCCCCAGCGCTTTGGCAATCTCCGTATACGTCCGCGTCGCGCCGAACGGAACTTTGCGCAGCTCTTGCCACACGCGCCATTCAAACGCGGTCGCCTGCACGTCGAGCGGCAAATCCAGATGCGGCGTTTCGCCTTGCAGATGGCTTACCAGCGCCGTCACCCATTGGCGCAGACGCAAATCTTCGCGCTGGATCTCGGCGCGCGGATATTCTTCGTGCAGGGCGGCGGTCAGTTTGTCGTCGCGATCGCCCAGGCTGACGGCGCAGATGCCGCGCTCGGTTCCGGCGACCAGCAGCCTTCCCAGCGGCGAAACCACTGTGGTGTAGGCGATGCGCATGCCTTCGCCGCCGCGCTTATAAGTGGCGGGCGTCATGCCGAGCTGGCGCGGCGCGCTCTCGTAGAGGCGGCTGCTCGAGCCATAGCCGGCGTCATAGAGCGCGGGCGTCACTTCCGTGCCTTCGCGCAGGCTGGATTTCAGGCGCTCGACGCGTAGCGCGTCCGCATATTGCCGCGGCGTAATGCCGAGAAAACGCTTGAAGGTGCGCTGCAAATGGAAAACGCTGGTGGCGGTTTCCTTGCCGAGGGCGGCGAGTTTCGGGGGCGAATCCGGATGCCCTTCGATTGAGCGGCACACCCGGCGAATCAGATCGAGCTGCGGGTTGTGCGGCCGCGCCTGCAGCGGACGGCAGCGGCGGCAGGCCCGGTATCCGGCCTTTTCAGCGGCTTGCGGAGCGGGAAAGAATTCGACATTTTCCCGCTTGGGGCGCCGCGACGAGCACCACGGCCGGCAAAAGATTCCGGTCGAACGCACCGCGTACACGAAGCCTTCGTTGGCGCAAATCTCGTGCGCGAGCACAGCCTGCCAGCGCACTTCATCCATGAGAACTTGACTGGTCTGCATACTGTCCAGCCTACGGCGCTTGGGCACGGGAATCTATCCGATTCTTGCTGTCAAACCCAGACTTTCACACCCAGACTTTGTCCAACGGCGCGCCGCGGCGGCACAACTCGCAGCGGGCGGTATCGGTGTAGTAACTGGCGTCCATTTTGCTCAGGTAGTAGAAGGGCACTTTGCCGAAATCATGCGTGCTCGGATTGGGCTGGTAGATGATCACCGCCAGCGCGACCACGGTTGCGCCGCGCGATTCCAGCAGATCTTTCATCAGCCTCAGCTTGCGGCCGGTGCGGAGGATATCGTCGACCAGCACCACCTGCTCGCCCGGATGCTGCTCCAGATACTGGCGGAAGCGCATTTTGCCGTCGTCGGCTTCCTCGGCCCAATAAACCTGCTTGGCGCGCAGCGCTTCGCAGACGCCGTAGGCTACGGGCAGCCCGGCGGTGGCGGGCGCGACGATCGAAAGCTCCGGAATGATGGCCCGGATATCGGAGTGAGCGCGCAGCAGGCGGCTCAGGCCCACGCTCAACGTGCGCGCGTGCTGGTAGTAGCGCATGGCGAGCGGGACCTGCAAATATTCATTGGAATGATAGCCGGTGGGGTACTCGAAATGGCCTTCGCGCAGCGCGCCGGTGTCGCGCAAAACCTGGACGACTTCCTCTTGCGTTGGTAGCAAATGCATAGAATGGCGTGACCCGAGCCAGAATAACACGTTGCGCGGGGCGATCGGTGTTATTACAATGACAGGTGTTCGGTTCGGCTTTTCATTCCCGCGAGAAACGTTTTCTACAGGCAGGGCGCGTAGCTCAATTGGCAGAGCAAGTGACTCTTAATCACTAGGTTGAAGGTTCGATTCCTTCCGCGCTCACCACTAATCAGGTGGATCCCCCGGTCATCTTGCACGGAAAATGCCGGGGGACGTTAGTAATTCCAGAGCTCAGTTAGCGGTTATGGCCGTGCGGCGGCGGGCCGCCATCGCTCCGGCCCGCATCCTCCTGGCGGGTGGCGGTGCCGGTCATAAAGATTTTCGCTCCACCTCCGGCATTGTCGGTCTGAATGAACTCGAACTTTTTTCCGCCCGGGGTCGAGAACACAAAGGCATAATCCTCATGCCCTTCTATGGCTGTGTCTCCGGTTGGGCAACTGACGTTGTTCCTTGACGGCGTTCCGCCGGTTGCTGCGGGATGGGGAGAAGGGCCAGCGTGGTTCACGGTCATGTCGGTGCAACCGATATTGGAAATCACGTCTACCGAGAAAAAGCCCGTCCCGTTTGCATTCATAACATACTTGCCCGTCCAGTCAAAACTGACCAGCCAAGTCTGGCCCTGGTTGTTATCGGTGGTGGCGAGGGTATGCCCCGTGAGATTACCGGCGCCGTCCGCCGTCATTACGCCAACGCGTAGAACGTCCTGCCGGGGAGCGCCGGCAATTCCGGCTGGATCGGCTGGTGCATTCGCACTCAAGCTCTTGGCGGGTGTCATGCGAAACACATAATTGCCTCTAATCGACGGTCCGTTGGCCTCATCGGCGAGGGCGGGCCAGGCAACACTCAATCCAACTGCAAGTACTGAAGCGAGACACACTAATGGCAATGTCAATTTCTGAATCATATATTCCTCCGGACCTAACTCAGTGCAAGTTGGGTGCCAATACGTAAGTGACTACAAATGAAAGGCTTGTGGCAACGAGCCGGGCAGTTCCCGGCGGTTCCTGCGCGGTTTCAGAGCAAAAACGGCAGTTTTCGTCAACCTTTAACTGCGTTCTGCCGGCACCGGTTCCGCGTATCCAACTAGTATGGAGATGCTCAAACTGTCATGCGTATTGCTATGTCTGCAGGCGCTCGCGGCCGGCCAGCAGCCGAGCCAGAGCATCTCGCCTGATGTGGAAAACCTGAACGTTATCACGCTGCTGCGGAGGTTTGGCAAAGCGGCGCCCACCCCTGCGACTGGAATCGACGAGAAATTGTTCGTTCCGATTGGGGGCATCGACCAATGGATTACGATACGCGGGCAGGATCGCACCAACCCGGTCCTGCTGCTACTTCACGGCGGACCTGGCGACGCCACCAATCCGTGGGCTTACAACGTGCTGGCGCCTTGGGAGAAATCTTTTACGTTAGTCCAGTGGGACCAGCGCGGGGCTGGTAAGACGCTGGGCAAGTCGGGTCCTTCGGTGGCTCCGACCATCACGATTGACCGCATGACTCAGGATGGCATCGAGCTGGCGGAATTTCTGCGCAATCATTTGCACAAGAAAAAAATCATTCTTGTCGGGCACTCCTGGGGATCGGCGCTGGGGACATTGATGGCCAAGCAGCGTCCTGACCTTTTCCATGCCTACGTAGGCACGGGGCAAGTCGTCGATAACCAGCGAAACTATTTGATCGCCTATCAGGAGCTGCTTAGCCGGGCGCGGCGCGACCGCAATGCAGAGGCGATCCGGGAGCTGCAGGCGATTGGTCCTCCGCCATACGACGATGCCTTTCGCAAACAGCAGGTGCAAAGAAAATGGGCCAACCAATTCGAGGGGGCCGATTTGTTCCTGCCCAGCACCGCCGGGTGGGCCATTATCAAACCGGAATCAACACTCGCCGATGTCTCCGACTGGCTGAACGGGCAGGAGCTGAGCGGCACGCAGTTGTTCAAGCCGCTGGCCGCTCTGAATTTGTTAGACGCGGCGCGTGAGTTCGCGCTGCCCGTGTTCTACTTTCAAGGGGCCGATGATTACACGTGCCCCGCGAAGCTGGTTCGGGAATATTTCAAGATCATCAAAGCGCCGCGCAAGACTTTGGTGATGCTAAAGGGCGGCGGACATTTCGCGGTCTTCATGCAGACGCGCGTGTTTCTCGCCGAGCTGGTAGCGCGAGTGCGGCCTTTGGCGCTGGAATGACTGCAGACGGAGCACGTCAACCCGCTGGTGTCTCTCTCGGACGTGGTAAATCAGGCGATAGAAGTGCGGCTTGCGGCCATACAGCAGATTTTCCAAACTGAGAATGGCCTGCTTGAGGCCTCGATACCATTTCGGGGCAGCAGCGAAATGTTCGACGTTGATATCTGCGTGCAGGATGGCAACATCGCGCTCGGCACGGGAAGTGATGTTAACGACGTATGCCATGTTCGGCTTCGAACGCGGCGAAAAACTCCCTGGCTGGCCGGACGTTTCCTTTCCTCACGGCTTCCAGCCCCTGATGGATGCCTTCCTCGACATCGGCATGAGCGTCGATGTCCAGCAGGCGCTGATATGCCTTGGCGTCCTGCACCACTGCTGCGGCCTTTTCCTTCACGGTGAGCAGCACCGCCTCCCGAAGGTTGTCAGCGATTGGATGTCCATTTTAGGTGCTACGAGAAGGCAGGTCGGGGACCTGCTCCACGTTACTGAGTTACCACTTTTAGCGAGGTGAAGGCGAAGCCGTCGGCGCGGATGCCGAGTCCGAAGATGTTGTGGTCGGCGCTCAGCGAGACGGTCCCGCGTTTGCCTGCGATGCCGGGAAACAGATCTCCCAAGACGACGGACTTGTGCCCGAATGCCGGTATCGTCACCACGGCGGGGGCTGCCAGACCGTGTCCCTCGTCGTCGAACAGAGTGATAGTGACTGTGGTCAGGATGGATGGGCCGCTGTGCATGATCGCGATGCCGGTCGAATAGCCAGTCGTGTAATCGAAAGGCATGTAGAGCTGCTTAGAGCCATCGGAATCAAGGGCCAGCGGCACGGCCGCCTCTGAATCGGATTGCCCGGCGGTTTCCAAACCAAAAATGGCGGTGCCGCTAATGGGGCCGGTCACCGAGAGCCGCGCCCAGCCGGTTGCCAGGCTGCCCGAGTTGGTCGCTATCACTACGCGCAACCCGCCGGCGGGAATTGTGGCCGTCAGGGTCGATACCGTGGCGCCCGTGTCCAGCGGCAGGGCCAGGGCAGTACCGGCGTCGCTGAAAAAATCCAGCGTGAACTGGGCCTCGTCCGCGCCGGTGTTCACCAGCAGAAATGTCGTTTTCCAGCCGCCACCGCTGGCGATATGGGCGATGATTTTTTGCGACGCTGTCACGCCCGAGAGCGCCTCGATGCTGGTAAACGCTTTTCCGTTGGCCCGAATGCCCAGCCCGAAAATGTGGGTTGCCGCGCTGAAATGCGCGGCGCCGCGCTTGCTGTGAGTCCCCGGAAATAACGCGGCCAGCACGTCGGCCTGGTGGCCGTGCGCAGCGACGCTCACTGTATTCGTGCCGGAAACCGGCGATCCGGAGTCATCGAGGAAAGAGCCGCCGATGGTGGCCGCCTGCAGGCCGGGGTCGGCAAAAGCCACACCGGTGGCAAAGCCCGGCGTGTTGTCGAATGGCAGAAACAAATCGGTGTTGCCGCCGGCGCTGAGCGGCACGGCAGCTTCGGAATCTCCATGTCCTGGCGATTGCAATCCAAAAATAGAATTGCCGTCGACCGCCAGTGGCGCGTTGAGCTGCGCCCAGCCGCGATTGAGATCGGCGGTGGCGCCGGCGGTGCGGATAAAGCGCGCGCCATGCGGAGGGATTGTTCCGGAAAGCGAGGCGGTGACGCCGTCAGCGACCAGATCGAGAGTCAGAGGCGCGCCGGCATCGCTCCAAAAATTCAGCGTGAAGTTGGCAGGATTCACATCCGTGTTTAGCAGGATGAACGTGGTGCGAAAGCCGGCGCCATCGGCTATATGCGAGATGGTCCGGGTAGCCACCAGAGTCATCGACCAGTTGTCGATGCCGACATGAGTGGAGTAGCCGTTACCACCGGTTGAGTTTGCGCGAAAGAATCCGAACTCGATTTCGCCGCCGTGCTCGGAAAAATCGGGATGGCTGGTTTGAATCGGGAAACCATTGGCGTCTTCCAGCTCCGCGAACTGGCTGGCCAGGACGTTGGGATCGGTGAGGGTGCTCCAGGCGGCGGTCGTGATCAGCACGTTGTGGACATATATCTTGCCGTTCTGCCGCAAGGCGGGGCCGCTGGCCTGAATCGGGCTTCCTGAGAGATTTTTCGAATCTTCCGTATGGGTAATTGCATACAGCGCGCCCGAGACGGAGGGATTGTATAGAGCTGACTTGCGGAGGCTCACACTCCAGACGATAGAGCCTGCCCCTTTCGAGACCGTGATATCGATTTGGCGAAACGAGCCGGGATGGCCGTCCGCGGCCACCTGCTTGACTGTGGATGTTCCTCCACCCTTGCCGGTAAGGATGACCGTATCCCAATCGCTATCGATAAAATCTGCGTCAGAGAAAACTACCGGAGCCGTGGCGCGCGCGGAAGAAACCAAAGCCAGCGCGGCGAAGACGGCGGCGAGGGGCGCGGTTAAGCGGAGTGTCGGCATAACCGTGCGATTATGTCCCGGCGTGCGGAACAGCGCAAGGGGTCAAGACAAGGCAGGTCGGGGACCTGCCCCACGGTTACTGAGTTACCACTTTTAGCGACGTGAATGCGGTGCCGTTGGCGCGAATGCCAAGCCCGAAGACCGGGTGGTCGGAGGTGATCACCACCGTGCCGCGCTCGCCGGCGATGTCCTCAATTTACCACTTTCAAGCCGCCGGCGGGAATGGTGGCTGTAAATATCGCTGTTGTTGCGCCCGAGTCGAGCGGCAGGGGCAGGGCATTGCCATTGTCGTCGAAGAAATCCAGAGTGAATTGCGCGGTCTCGGTGCCGGTATTCACCAGCAGGAAGGTCGTCTTCCAGCCACCGCCGCTGGCAATATGGGCGATGGTTTTGGTGGCCTTGGTGACATTGGAGAGCGCTTCGATGCTGGTAAACGCTTTGCCGTTGCCGCGGATCCCGAGGGCGAAGAGGTTTTCAGCCGCGTTGAAATGGGCGGCGCCGCGCTTGCCGGCGGTGGCCGGGAAGAAAGTCGGGGCGCCTGGAACATTGGCGCCCAGGACATTGGCGTAGTGGCCGTGCTGCGGAACGGTCACGGTGTCGGAGTCGGTAATCGGCGCTCCGGTGTCATCCACAAACGAGCCGGAAATGGTGGCTGCCGTTCCGTGGATGTCGGAGTTGGCGAAAGCCACACCGGTGGCAAAGCCGGCCGTGTTATCAAAGGGCAGGAACAAATCAGCGCCGCCGCCCGGACTGAGTGCTACCGCGGCTTCCGAATCGCCATGTCCGGGATTCTGCAATCCGAAGATGGAATTGCCGTCAACGGCCGGTGGAGCGTTGAGCTGCGCCCAGCCCGGGTTGAGATTGGGGCTCGTGCCGGCGGTGCGAATGAAGCGCGCGCCGTGGGCGGGGATGGTGCTGGTGAGCGCGGCCGTGACGCCATCGGCGCCGAGATCCAGCATCAGCGCCTCGCCGGTGTCTTTCCAGAAAGCCAGAGTGAATTCAGCGGCCGTTGCGCCGGTGTTCATCAGGATGAATGTGGTGCGAAAGCCGGCGCCATCGGCAATGTGGGAGATGGTGCGAAACGGATTTACCGTGGCCGTAAAGGTCACGGTCGTGACTGAAGAAAACTTGAGGATGCCCGCGCTGGTGGTGAAAGTGCTGCAATCGGGGCCCGGACATGCGCCTACAT
>JACPNO010000034.1:2754-12447 GCA_016185465.1 Candidatus Solibacter usitatus | reverse complement strand
CAGCAGAGCCCGCCTCCGCTTCACCGGCACGCCCATCCTAAATCCGTTCCGGGATCGGCCACAATGAATTTACAGCGAACGGTCAACAGTGTCTTAACTGTTTGTCTCAGCCCAAGGGACCACCCCAGAGCCTGGCGGTTCCGCCTTCCCGTACTTCAGCGCTTCTTCCTTGCAGTCCTCCTGGATCTTTGCCGCAAGAGGAAGTGGCGGATGTGAGATACCTGCTCCCACCATAAAGAAAAAAGGATAAGGAAGGCCTTGTCTCTTACTCTGTTCTAAGGCTTGGCGAATTTCAACTGCTGCTGACCCCAGACTCAACAGGCGCATTTTGGATGATTGTAGCTGATACTCAGACTGGACTGCGAAAGGTTTTTTGTGGGTGCCCCCTCACCGCCCTGCGTACCGCGTGAAAACCTGAAACGCGGCCCAATAATACGGCTTGCGGAAGACATTATTGGAGCGCATCAGTTCCAGTTGCGCGGATCGCAAGGCTGCCTCGGGCGGCTGCCCGGCGGCGATCTCGCGGTAGAAGTGATCCATCAACATCGGTGTGGCGGCGTCGTCCACATCCCACAATCCGGCGACCACGTGGCGGGCGCCGGCCTGCAGGAAGGCCCAACTGAACCCGATCAATCCCTCGCCGTCATAGGTGCGGCTGCCGGCGCTGCGGCAGGCGGAGATCGTGACCAAATCGGCGCGCACGGGTAAATCCAAAATATCGCGCGCGTAGAGTTTGTATTGGTTTTCGTGGGGCGATAAAATCACCGCCGAGTTCAGCGGACTTTCCCGATTGGCGGTGGCGTGCGCGGCAAAGTGAATCGCCGTGAAATCCTGCGGCCCCGCTTCGCGATACTTCTGCGGATAGGCTTCGGCGCCCGTGAAAGCTTGGCTGCCGGCGCTGGGGAAATGCGCGGCCACCAACTCGGCCTCCTGTTTCACATGCGCCAGCGGCGGATAATCCTTGTCGGCCGCGAGCGGGTCGCCGAGCAAGAGCAATTGCGGTTTCTGACGCTTGCCCGCCGCCTCGCTCTTCAGCACGGCAAGCGATGGCGCGATGGCGAGGGTGACGTCTTCAATCCAGTAGTGCGGCGTCGCGCCCGGCACCGCGAGCGTCTCAAAATTCAAATCGTGCAGACGCCCGTTGGGCACGATGATCACGTTCGACCCGGGCGGCACCAGGGCCGCGGCGGGCGCCACCAGCTCGTCATACAACTGTTTCGCGGCGGCCTGTCCGCTGGCCAGCGGATCTTGCAGGTTGGCGATGGCGCGATTGTGCTGCTCCACCAGCGTCTGAACCCGGGCTTCCGGAGGTAGCGTGAATTGCGCCACTCCGCGCCCGCTCACCACCCAAAGATACGAGCGCTCCGGGGCCAGCCAGTACGAAAGCAGAATGCTGTGCGACGCCGCAGCCAGGCCCGTCGCGTCTTTCGCCTGGAACCGGGGCAGGGCGGTGGAAAGCCCTTCGAGCTTTTGCGCAAGCAGGCGCGCGCGGGATGTCTCCGCAATCTCCAGGGCTCGCTCGACCTGTTTTCCTTCAGCTAAGAAGCCGACGTATGCGCGATAAAACTCGATGATGTTGCTGAGGAATGTGATCTTGGATTGATCGCTGAGCGCCAGCCATTCTTTATCGATCACGGCGATGGCGGCGCGATATTCTTCCTCAGCCTGCGACGCTTTTCCCTGCGCCTGATACAACTGGGCCAAACCGCCGTGAGCTTCCCAGGCGATATTGGGCTGGCGCGTTGAGCTCGCGATCAGCTCGCGAAAGGCGGGTTCGGCGAGAACGTACTTGCCGCGGCGCGTGGCGATGGTGGCCAAACCCAATTTGGTGAGCATCTCAGCGGCGGGATTGGCCAGACCTTGCCCGGCCTCCAGCGCCTGGCGCGCAAATTGTTCGGCCGCATCCAAATCGCCTTTGCCCAGGCTGGCCCAGGCGCAGTTGTGAAGCCAGGTAACAACCCAGGGACGGTTGGCTGTCTGCTCGGCGACTTGCCGGGCGATCTGATAATAGGAAATCGCCCGGTCGAAATCCCGGCGAGCGAGGTAAATATTTCCGATGTCCCCAAGCCAGAGCTGGCGGTCGTTCTGGCGGCCCATTTGTCCGGCCAGTCCTTCGCTGCCGATGAACAGCACCAGTGCGCGATCGAAATTGCCCAGGCGGTGATAGCAGAAGCCGCGATTGCCGCGAGCCTGCTGCACCACGCCGCGCGCGCCAATGCTTTGCGCGATGGATTCAGCCTGTTCGAACCACGTGATGGCCTCGTCGAATCGCAGTTGATCCATCTTCACGTAGCCGCTGACGTTGAGCGCCTGGGCAATCCAATACGGATCGTTGACGCTGCGCGCCAGCTCGAGCGCGTGCTGTGCGGTGGCGGAGGCCTCTTCTCCGCTGAACGCGGTGGCCAGTTTGATCTCGATTCGCGTCAACAGCACCGGAAGATTTTGCGCGGCCGCCACCTCGCGCGCCTGCGCGAATAACTTGCGTGATTCCACTTCGTCGCCCATGCGCCTTTTGGCATCGCCCAAGTCGAGCCAGAAGTGCGCTTGCAGCTCTGGGGTCGGGGCGGCGCCCACAGCCGACAATTCCTGCAGGCAGGCTAGCGATTCCGCGGTGCGCCCGCGATCCAGCAGGATTTCGGACCGAAGCAATTGGAATTGCCAGTACGGCGTGGAACGCGGTTGTGAGCGGTAGGAGCGGACTGCGCTCTCGGTTTGGCGCAGGGGAGCGTCCAATTCTCCGCGACGCAGTTTTTGCTCCGTATCATGGAGCAGCGACTCAGGGGAAGGCCGCGGAATGATTCCGCAGCCAGACGCCAACAGCGTGAGCAGCGCTACAACGGACGCCCAGTCGGCGCGAGGGGGCGCGATCCGCCGCCACCCGCTCCTCCGACACCGCCGCCGCCGGGATTGCCGAGATCGAAGCGCAGCAATTCCAGCCACTGAAAATTGTCGCAGCACTTGTGATCGATTGGCAGCCACTTCCAGTCCGCAAAATAGACGATACCAAAATCCTCCACGCGAATTCGGCGAGTGTCGGCGGAGACTGCGATGGTTTTGCCATTGGGCGTCGCAATCACAGAGGGATAGTCTGGATCGCTGGCAATGGGCGTGGGTTCAATATCGGGGCCGATGCCGGCAAGGTAATCGGCTTGCTGCTCTTTCGTAAAGGAAAAAGGAGCCGGCAGGCGCAGGTTGCAGGTGTAGGGATATCCGTAGATGCGCAGATCGTCGTACACCGGCGCGAGCGGCAGAATGCGCGGGTGGAGCGGGCGCCCGGGATCGCGATCCCAGGGCTCGCGATAGTCCGTAATCACGCTGGCTTCAATACGGCGGGCGGTGAGAACGCCCTTGATATCGAGATTGGTTACCCACGCGGTGGCTTCCGTGCGGTAGGCTGCACCCTCACGGTAGGCGCGGACGCGCACCTGGTAGCGCTCGAAAGTGATCTCGCGAGGCCCGCTGCTGCGTTCCGGAATTTGCGCCGGCTGGCCGTCGGGATCGCAAGGTGAGTCGAACTCTTTCTCGCCAATGTATTCGGCGCTGAAATCGGGAGGCGCGAAATCGCCATCGCCATCGACGTACTGAAAATGCGCGGCTACGGACTTGGCTTCGTAGAGGTATTTCTTGCCGGATTCCATGGGTCCAGTCTAGCGCTCGATGAGATGGATGCGGGAAAGTTCGGTCGGCTTGCCGTGATCGACGCCGGTTAGTACGAAAAGATAGCGGCCGGCCTTCAAGTTCCCGACCGGCACCGCCAGGGTATTTTCGGCCGATGTCTCCGCGGTGAGACCGGCGGGGGCGGGGACGGCGCCCTTGGCGACAACGGTCCCGGCATCATCTTGAATCTGGTAGGTGAAGTTATCGAATTTCTGGCCGGGATGCAGATCGATGGTGGCGGCAAAGAACGGATCGCCCTGCACCAGTTCCCGCACACGGTCCCCGCGCGAACTCTGGGCCAGGCCAAACTGAGGATAGAATCGCGCCGTGGTGGCGCCGGTGATCTGCTGATGCAAGGTTTCCGTGTGCCAGATCGCGGCGGTCAAGCCGGCGAGTAGCAGAGCGTTGGCGGCCAGCGAAACCATCGCCGGGCGGAATGTGAAGAACTCGCGCCAGAGATTGCGCCGCTCAGTCCTGACGGCGAGCGGCACTGGCTTGTCCCGCAGCACCGCCTTGGCGTTGGCGCGAAACGCGGCGGCGGCGCGCACATCTTCGGCGCATATCACGCAATCGAAAAAGTGCTCTTCGAACGCTTCGCGTTCTTCAGCCGAAAACTCACCCAGCAGGTAACGCTCCGTGGCCTGGAGCTCCACTGCCCTCTCATGATTCATCTCTAACCTGCCCCATATACATCGTGACGCGGCGCGCGCCAGCGTTTCATGGCCCAAGGTGAATTCATGCCGGGCCTCCCGCGCGCCCGACGTAAACCTTTTTGAATCTCTGCTTTGCACGATGCATCAGCACCCGCAAATAGCCCCCGTCCACTTTAAATTGGTGGCAGACTTCGGCTGAGCTCTTCTCTTCCAGGAACACGGCGCGCAGCAGGCCGCGATCTTTCTCGGATAGCTCGGCGAGTACCGCCGCCACTTCGCGGCGCTGCTGCTCGTTGATCAGCGGCGCTTCCAAATCCTGGGTAAGATCGGCGAGTTCGGGCGCTTCACCGTCAGGCGGTTGGTGAATGTGAGCTTTGCGAATCAGCTCCAGCGCCACGTTGTTGCAGACCGAATTCACGAAGGCGCCAAAGCGTTCGGGATGCTGCACGGTCCCGCGTTGCACGGCGCCCAGCACGCGGAGCAGCGTTTCCTGCTGGATATCTTCCAACAGCTCGGTGGAGGAGACGCGCCAGCGGCATTTCAAGTAAATCAGCTCCCGAAAATAGGTGGAGAAGTGATCCCCGACGATGGGGTCGCCCTGTTTCAGCCGTTCCAGGTAATCGCTAGTAAAGGATTGAAATTGCAATTGGTTCCGAGCCTGCGCGTCTTGGATATTATAACCAGCTTGGAACCAGAGGCGGGCTGTGCTATGTTGGCCAGTGCCCCGATACGAAGGGGACCAAGAAGTCACTCACACAGGGTCAAATCATTTCGACGCGGCGCAGGCCAAACGCCTGCTCCCAGGCGGCACGGACTGAAAGGTTTGTGCCGCCTTCGGTTTTTTGGGGGGGCTAAACCGCGGTTTTCTTTTCCGCGTGAATCTGCTGCAAGCTCCAGACGCGGATGGGGTCGCGCTGGCTGGCGGTGATGGCTTCGACGGCTGCGCGCGCGCCGCTCAAAGTCGTAATGCAGGGCACGCGATATTGCACCGCGCCCCGGCGTATCGCTCGCTCATCGGAAAACGATACTGCGCCTGCTGCCGTGTAAATCACCAGGTGGACTGAGCCCGCCTTCAACAAATCCACCGCGTTGGGGCGGCCTTCGTTCACTTTGAAAACCGTCTTACAGCGCAGGCCCGCGCCTTCGATCGCCGCTGCCGTGCCGCGCGTGGCCACCAATTGGAAACCCAAATCGGCGAATCGCCTGGCCACTTGCACGGCGTCGGATTTGTAGCGGTCGTTGACGCTGATGAACACCGTGCCTTTGGACGGCAGCGGCGTGCCGGCGCTCAGTTGCGCTTTGGCAAAAGCTTCGCCGAAGCTCGCTCCTACGCCCATCACTTCACCGGTCGAGCGCATCTCCGGCCCCAGCACGGGATCGACGCCGGGAAATTTGTTGAACGGGAACACCGGCGATTTCACGAAGCTTTGCGGCACCGGCAGACGGCCGGAAGTGAGGCCGCCGGTGAGATTCTTAAAGTCGGCGATCTTGCGTCCCAGCATCAAGCCCACGGCAATCTTGGGAAGCGGCACGCCGGTGGCTTTGCTCACGTACGGCACCGTGCGCGAGGCGCGCGGGTTCACCTCCAGCACGTAAACCGTGCCGTCCTGGATGGCATACTGGACATTCATCAGGCCGATCACTTTGAGCGCCAGCGCCAGGCGCACGGTGTAGTCCTCGATGGTCGCAAGTTCACGCTCGCCGAGCGAAATCGCGGGCAGCACGCAGGAGCTGTCGCCAGAGTGCACGCCGGCTTCCTCAATATGCTCCATCACACCGGCGATGAGCACGCTTTCGCCGTCGCCCAACGCATCGACATCGATTTCGGTGGCGTCTTCCAGGAACCGGTCGATGAGCACCGGGCGATCCTGCGAGAAAGTCACGGCCTCGCGCATATAGCGCCGCACGGTTTCCTCTTCATACGCGATCACCATGGCGCGCCCGCCCAGCACATAACTGGGCCGCACCAGCACGGGATAGCCGATGCGCCGGGCCACCTCGCACGCTTCCTCGGCACTCGTAGCCGAGCCATTGGCGGGGCAGGGAATTCCAAGCTCATCGAGCAACTTGCCGAAGCGTTTGCGATCTTCGGCAAGATCGATATTTTCCGGATCGGTTCCGATGATCGGCACGCCGGCCTTCTTCAACGGCACGGCCAGCGTGAGCGGAGTCTGCCCGCCGAACTGCACGATCACGCCGTCCGGCTTCTCGGTGTCGTAGATGTTCAGCACGTTTTCGAGCGTGAGCGGCTCGAAGTACAGGCGGTCGCTGGTATCGTAATCGGTCGAGACCGTTTCGGGATTGCAGTTGACCATGATGGACTCGGTGTCCATCTGCTGCAGCGCGAACGACGCATGGCAGCAGCAGTAATCGAACTCAATGCCCTGGCCGATCCGATTGGGCCCGCTGCCCAGAATCATGACTTTCTTGCGCGCGGAGGGATCGGCCTCGCACTGCGCTTCATAGCTGGAATACAAGTACGGCGTGAAGCTCTCGAATTCCGCCGAGCAGGTATCCACGCGGTTGAACACGGCGCGCACGCCCAGCGATTTGCGGTGCGCGCGCACTTCGAGCTCGGTTGCGCCCCAGGATTTCGCCATTTGCGAATCGGAGATGCCGTTGCGTTTGGCGCGCAGCAGCTCATCGCGGCCGGCGGCTGCCAGCGTCCCGCCCTGCATGCTCTTTTCGAGAAGCACGACTTCCCGGACCTGCTCCAGAAACCAGGGATCGATGCGCGTCATCTCTTGAATTTGCGCGACCGTCCAGCCAGATTCAAATGCAAAGCGGATATAGCCCAGGCGATCCGGCGTCGGCGTGATCAGCTTCTGCGGGATTAGAGCGACGTCGAATTTCTCAGAGCCAAACGCCTTGCCCGATTCCAGGCTGCGAATGCCTTTCCACATGGCCTGCTTGAACGTGCGGCCAATCGCCATCACCTCGCCGACCGATTTCATCTGCGTGCCCAAGGTGTTATCGGCGCCGGGGAATTTCTCAAATTGCCATTTGGGAATTTTGACCACCACGTAATCGATGGTCGGCTCGAAGCAGGCCGGCGTGGTCTTGGTGATGTCGTTGCGGATCTCGTCCAGACGATAGCCTACCGCTAGTTTCGCGGCGATCTTGGCAATCGGGAACCCGGTGGCTTTTGACGCCAGCGCCGAGCTGCGCGAAACGCGCGGGTTCATTTCAATCACCACCATGCGGCCGTTTAACGGATTGATGGCAAACTGCACGTTAGATCCGCCGGTATCCACGCCGATCTCGCGCAGGCAGCGAATGGCGCCATCGCGCATCATCTGGTATTCGCGGTCGGTCAGCGTTTGCGCAGGCGCCACGGTGATGGAATCGCCGGTGTGTACGCCCATCGGGTCGAAATTCTCAATGGAGCAGACAATGATGACGTTGTCCGCCAGATCGCGCATTACTTCCAGCTCGAATTCTTTCCAGCCGAGAACGCTTTCTTCGATCAGCACTTCGTGCACAGGCGATAGATCCAGGCCGCGCTCCAGAATTTCTTCCAGCTCTTCCTGGTTGTAGGCGATGCCGCTGCCGCTGCCGCCGAGGGTAAAGCTCGGCCGCAGAATCACTGGATAGCCGGCGCGCGCGGCGAAATCCAATCCGCCGGCTATATTGCTCACCAGCTGCGATTGCGGCGTCTCCAGGCCAATGCCGCGCATGGCGTCTTTGAACAGCAGCCGGTCCTCGGCTTTTTTGATGGCGTCGATCTTGGCGCCGATCAATTCCACACCGTACTTTTCGAGCACGCCCGATTCCGCCAGCTCGACCGAAAGATTCAGCCCGGTCTGCCCGCCCACCGTCGAGAGCAGCGCATCCGGACGCTCCTGCCGGATGATCTCTTCGAGATAAGCCTTGGTCAACGGCTCGACGTAGGTGCGGTCGGCAAGCTCCGGATCGGTCATGATGGTGGCCGGGTTGGAATTCACCAGGATCACTTCATAGCCGTCAGCTCGTAGCGCCTTGGCGGCTTGGGTGCCCGAGTAATCAAACTCGCATGCCTGGCCGATGACGATGGGGCCGGAGCCGACGATCAGGATGCGGTGCAGATCGTTTCTTCGGGGCATCGATTAATTACTCCCCGCCATGAGTTTCACGAAATCGTCGAACAAGTAGAGCGAATCGTGCGGTCCGGGCGCGGCTTCCGGATGATACTGCACGCTGAACACCGGATAGCGGCGGTGGCGAAAACCCTCCAGCGTCTCATCGTTCAGATTCACGTGGGTGAATTCGACGTCGGAGGTGTTGAGCGAATCGCGATCCACCGCAAATCCGTGATTGTGCGACGTGATCTCGACGCGCTGCGTCAGTTGATTGAGCACCGGATGATTGGCGCCGCGATGTCCGAATTTCAGCTTGTAGGTTTTGCCGCCGAAGGCTAGGCCGAGAATCTGCTGGCCCAGGC
The DNA here is from genome assembly GCA_016185465.1 of Candidatus Solibacter usitatus. Lineage (GTDB taxonomy): Bacteria > Acidobacteriota > Terriglobia > Bryobacterales > Bryobacteraceae > JACPNO01. The sequence goes on along the minus strand of JACPNO010000034.1, from coordinate 3,717 downwards.
AAATTCCGAAGATAGGCGTTTTGCCGATGAGTTTGCGCACGTTCGCGATTTGAGCCTGCAGCGGTTCCGGATCGCCGGGGCCATTTGACAGAAACACGCCGTCCGGCTTGAGTGCGAGAACATCTTCGGCGCTGGTGAGCGAAGGGACCACGGTGACGCGGCAGCCCACCTGCACCAGCCGCCGCAGGATGTTTCGTTTGATTCCGTAATCGTAGGCCACTACGTGGTAGCGCGGCTCAGGCGCGCGCCCCACATCCTGCGAGGGTGAGCACGCGTCTACGGGATGGGTCCATTCATAGGATGCGGAAGTGGAAACGCGGCTGGCGAGATCCAAGCCCGCCATCGTCGGAATATTGCGGGCTTTTTCCACCAGCTTGGCGCCATCGCGCTCGGTGGCCGAAAGCACGCCGCGCATCACGCCGCGAGTGCGCAGATGGCGGACGAGGGCGCGCGTGTCCAGCTCGGAAACCACCGGGATATTATTTTTCTCCAGATACGCGCGGGCTTCCTGATCGGAGCGCCAGTTGCTCGCCATCGGTGAAAATTCGCGCACCACGAGTCCTTCGATATAAGGGCGCGCGGCCTCTTCGTCATCGGCATTGGTGCCGTAGTTGCCAATTTGCGGATTGGTCAGAATGACGATCTGCCCGGCATAGGAGGGATCGGTGAAGATTTCCTGATAGCCGGTGAGCGCGGTATTGAAGACGACTTCACCGGAGCGCTCGACAGGCGCACCAAAATTCCGGCCTTCGAAGACGGTTCCGTCCTCCAAGGCGAGGATCGCTGATTCCAATTAGGCTGTCCTCCAGGGGAGATGGTAATTCCCATTCTAGCCCAAGGGAATGGGTGAATGCAGCGATGATTTATTCCAGGCGCACCGGTTTGTCATAGCCCGTCATTTCCAGATAACCTACGCCGGTTTGCGATCCCGTATAACGCACCGCGCCTTCCCAGTAGCTGGGA
>JACPNO010000034.1:0-2748 GCA_016185465.1 Candidatus Solibacter usitatus | reverse complement strand
TAGCTGGGACCGGCGCCATCGGCTGCGCGCAGCTCCTGTTCGTTGATCGCTGCCGCGGCTTCAATCGAAATATTTAACGACGGAATGCGAATCTGCCAGCGCACCGGATAGCGGCCCTTGGTTTGCGGGCTGGTCCAGTGTTCGATCGGCGTGAGCGAAAAATCCTCGCGCGCAAGATGGCGCGTGCGGCCTTGCGCGTCCACATAGGTTCCAGCGGAGTACGGATCGGTAGAGCCGTCCTTGCGGCGCAATTGAAAAAGCATCAGCTCGCGGTTGTCATCGAGCTGGATACTGAACCAGTCCCAGCCCACCTGCGCGTCTTCCAACTGGTGCGTGAACCATTCGTGATCCATCCACGCGGTGCCGGTGACCGTGTAGTTCGCGTCGCCCACGTGAATTTCACCAGCGACCGCGAGCCGGGAAAATGAAACGTAATGCGACGCGCGGCCCGCCCCTTCGGCTTTCTGGCTCACGCCGTTGGCCCCATGAATCACGGGCGGCTTAAGCGGATCGAGATGCAGCTCAAAGCTGAAGTCGCCGGCGGTGGCGCGCAATGTTTGCTTCGGCCCGTCCCACGCAGCCGACCAGTTGCCGTTCCACACACGCTGCTGCGCGAAGCTCGCGCCCGCCAACCCGGGTCCGGCGCGATTGAGCCGCTGCTCCGCGTGAAAGCGGCGGCCGTCAATCTCGGTAAGCGCCAGATGCGCAAGATACAGATCGTCCACCCGCCACGCCGAGCGATTTTTGGAATCGCCCCGCTGCTGCGCTTGCCGGAAGAAAACGAGCTCGAAGCCGAATCGCTTGCCATCCGCGGCGCGAGCGTTGCCGGTGTAGTACCACCACTCGGTGCGAAACTCGGCGTGCTCGAAGTGATCGCGCGGAAAGCTGTAGTGGTAGCCAGGCAAGGCTTCGCGATAGACCGGGTCGCTCACGGCCAGCAGCGCGGCGCAGAGCCAGGGCGAGAGATTCACTCAGCCATCATAGCTTCGCCTGTGTTTTGGCCGGATCGATCAGGGCCAGCGACGGGAACAGCAGACGATAGAAGCCGCGGTCGCGAGAGAGTAGCCGCGTGGCCTGGAGTTGGGCATGAGCGCCGATCAGGAAATCCGCCAGGACGCGGCTTCGCTTGCCGCCCTGACGCCGGTACGTCCGCCAAACCCGGCTAGCCAGGAAGCACGCGTCACGCGTCAGATGTTCGACCCGAATTCCGGCCTCCTCCAGAAACTTGTCGCATTCCGGCTGGGCACTGAAGTGCACGCACAATTCTGCATAGACGATCTCGCTGATGACCAGCGACCCCTGGGCCGCTACGTCTTCCAGCGCTCGAGACGATGCGTCGGCGAACCGTTCATCGGGCAACAGCACATCGAGCAGTACGTTAGTGTCGACGGCCGTGATCATCGGCCACGCAAATCTTCCATGAACTTATCCACTGAGGAATAGCCCAGCTCAGCGAAACTCCGCCTGCAGCGGCCTTTCCACTTCTCGAGGTTCAGCTTTCTGGGTTTCTTCCGCAGGACGATGGCGTGCCGCTCCACGCGAAATTCGACTTCGGTTTCGGCGGTAATCCCAAACTGCTCGCGAATCTCCTTCGGAATGGTCACCTGTCCGCGTTCCCCTACTTTCATATTTGTAAGTATGAATTAAAATTCATACCGATGCAAGGCCATGACTATTCGTCGTGTTCCGCTGGGCGCGATCGGCGCCGCGATCACTGCATCGGCACAAACAGAAGGAAACCACGCCGAGGAAGCGGGGAGTAGTAATATACCTGACGAGGCGCAGTCAGGAGGCGTTCCGATGCCCAAAGTCAGGGTGAACGATATCACCATGAACTACGATCAGCAGGGCGCCGGAGAGCCGCTGATCCTGATTCCCTACCTGACCGCCGATTGCGCCTGCTATGCGTTCCAGGTTGCCGAGTACGCCAAGCACTTTACCTGCATCACGCTTGATCCAAGGGGCGCGGGCGACACCGACAAGCCCGAAGGAGTTTATTCCACCGAGCTTTTTGCCGAGGATGTGAGCGGCTTCATGCAGGCCGTGGGGATCGACCGCGCCCACATCTCCGGCCTTTCATTGGGCGCGGCGACCGGCATGTGGCTGGCGGCGAAGTATCCGCAGAGGGTCAAGTCGCTTTCGCTGCACAGCGGTTGGACCAGGACGGACCCGTTTATCAGAACCACGATAGAAGGCTGGCAGGTCATGGCCAAAGCCTTAGACAGCGTCGCCGAGATGGTGATTTTGGGAATTTTCCCCTGGTGTTTCACGCCCGAGCTTTATGCCGCTAAGCCGGATTACATCGATTCGCTGGCCGCGTTTGTGCGGAGCCGGCGCGCGCAGCCCGTGGATGCTTTCATCCGGCAATCGAACGCGGTGATCGCGCACGATGTCGAGTCTCAGCTCGGCAAGGTCACCGCGCCAACGCAGATCACGTTCGGCCGGCACGACATGGTGACGTCCACCCGTTTTGCCGAGCGGATGATGGCCGGGATTCAGGGAGCTGAACTCATCGTCTTCGAAGGCTGCGCGCACGCCCCGATCTATGAGCGGGTGGACGAATTCAATCAGAAGACTCTAGAGTTTCTGCGGCGGCATTCGGGGTAACCTTGCCAATGGTCAATGTCGCCTTTATTTTTCCCTTCGCCCCTTCGCTATTTTGTACCTTGCAATATTGATACCCACGAATCCGGAAACGGTCGATAATAGAGCCGCAATCTTGTTTTCTGGAAACATCGAAAGTAAGGC
>JACPNO010000045.1 GCA_016185465.1 Candidatus Solibacter usitatus | reverse complement strand
GGCGTTTGAGGCCCGCCTCAAACGCCGGCCCTTTCCCTCTACCCTATCCCGCTCCCAAAAGTGTCAAGGATGTCCTGGCAGTCAGTGTCCACCATGTCTTGGCTCTTGACATCGGGGACCTGCCCCACTATTTTGAGAAGTTTCCGGATCGCCGCCTACTTAGCCAAGTAGAGCATGAGAGTCTATGTTCGTTTCGGGACATCGCACGGCGATGTGCGCCTGGCGCGCTTCAAGCGGGTGCTGCTGGCTGCGCAAAACGTCTATGGTTACCGCAAGTACCTGCGCGCGGCCGGGCTGGCCAACCCTGATGCTGTAACCTCGCTCGGCGCAGTAGAGCCTGTGCTGCCTCTGCTTCCTATCACCGACATCGGGGAATTTCGCAATTCGCCGGCTGAATTTGAAAACGCCAGCGCTTTTCCTCCTGGACCGCAGCCATTCCTCAATCCGCTCCGCTGCGCGCCCCGCACAGCGGTATTGATGCATGGCTTCCAGCAGACGCAGAGCGTGAAATACATACCGCCCGATTGGACGCTGTTGACGCGCTTTCGCCCGGAGGCGGTCGCGGCGTCGGTTGGCGTATTGCGCATGCTGGCCAAGGGAATCGCCGGCGGGCGCGGACGCCTTCCTTCGCTCCAGTTCGCCATGATCGCGTTCACGGGCTCGTGGGCGGGCGGTCTGTTACAGGAGGAAGACCGCGATCTTTTCTGGCGCGTTTTTCAACTGCCGGTGTTTGAGCAGCACCTGGGTCCCGATGGCCGCGTCGTCGCGTGGGAATGCGAAGCCCACCGCGGGCTCCATCTTCTGCCCACTCGCGCCGTGCTCGAAGAACTGGATCATCGCCATCTCCTCGTCACCTCACTCACCGATCTGCGGCGCCCGGCGGTTCGCCTGCGCACCAGGCTCGCCGGTACCATAGCGGGTGGCAACTGCCCGTGCGGCGAGACGTCGCCAAAACTGCTCGAATTGAGGAATGCCGTCGATTCCGCCGAGCGCGAAGATCTACCCACGGCCGCCAGCGCCTGACGTGACTGCGCTCGAAATCAGCGCATCCCGGTATTCCAGGAGTTTTTCAATTTGCAATTGGACCTTGGCGATCAGCTCGTCCAGCAGCCCCGTTTGACGGTCTAGAGTTTCCACAATGCTCCGCTGCGCGGCGAGCGTAGGCAAGGTGATTGGGAAATTCGAAAAACGCTCCGCGCTCACGTTGGCGATCGTGGCCTGAATCGTCTGCCGGGTAACTTCCTCCCGGAATGTGTGGCTCTGGGTGTAGTAGACCAGATAATCGGGAAGCACTTTGCGGCGGTCCGGACGCAGCCGCAACAGGTACCCCGCGAAGCACGCCTGGCCCCATTCGGCGCGATAGCGGAACGCCTTGCCCACGGTTGCGCCGCTGCGCGCCAGCAGGATATCGCCATCCGCCAGGCGATAAGGCGCCGCCAGCTCCGGCGCAAGCGATTGCACAGTGTCGTCGCGCAACTTGCCATCCGCTCCAATGTCAGTGATGCGAATGTAGCGCGGCCATGCGGGATTCTCTGGTGCGCCGGCCTGGTTGGCGCCGTAGAGCAGGGCGCCGGCGCGGAGAAATTTCAGCCGGGTGCAAGGGGCGTTTTCGGGCGTCAGGGCGCGGCTGATGATGGCGAGCCGCTTTTCCCGCAGCAGCAGCATGAGCTGTTCATGTTTTGCCGTCAACGCGGACAGCGTCTCCATTTGTCGATCTAGCCGGCACGCAATCTCCCGTTGTTCGGCAAGCGGCGGAATCTTCACCATTTCGGCGAGGTACGAATCGGAATCCAGATTCTGAATGCCAGTGGACTGCTTGATCGAGCGCCGGGTGACTCCGCCGCGGTAGAGGGCGGCATGGAGGTAGCAAAGATACGCCGGATCAAAGCCCGCAGCCACCGGCATGCGCGCCAGGAAATTGGAGCAGACCGCGGGGGCGCCATGATCGTACAACACCACCACGCCCACGGGCTGCAATTCGCCGCCGCCGGATTTTTCGAGCAGCAGGTCGCCCGGCTCGAGCAAGCGTCCACGGCAGTCTTCGGACGGGATGGCGCGCCACGTCGGGTCGTCCAGCGACACGCGGAGGCCCACGCGGTCGAGATCGTCGACGCGGATACAGATCCGGCCTTGGCCCGCGCCCTGCGGCTCATCGCCCCAGAGTCCGTTTTGGCAGCCGGTGACGGTGTGCTTGAGCCGCGTCCAGCGCCAGTGCGGGGGAGCGTCGCGAGCGGCTGGAGCTCGTGGAATATTCGCGTGAACGGAATTTCGCAGCCGATACGCGTTCTGGCATCGTCGATCCACGCATCCGGCGCGTGCGGCAGCACCTCGCGCTCGAACCATGCCGCGATGTCTTCGCCCCATGGCACGTTTTCGGAATCGCGCAAATCGGGATCGGGTTCCAGTTTGCCGCCGGGACCGCGAAACGGGGCGGCTTCACAATCTCGTTCGCCCAGGGCATGCAGGATCCGGTTCTTGAGAACGCGGCCCAGCTTGACGCCGGCGGCGCGGAAACGCCTGGCTAAAGCTTGTTCGAACGCAGATTGATCCCGGGTGAGAGCGGAATCCATGCCGGCCAGAATTGCGGCAGTGGCTGCGTCGAGCGAGCTCGCGCGCTCCGGCGATGCTTGAAAATTGAGGCGCAGCGGCCGTTCCACGATGATACGGCTGTACAGAAAGTCTTGTTTGTTCACAATGCGGGAGTGTGGTTGGTCGCGGAATTCGGTGTGTATGCGCACAATCTCGCGGATTTGCTCGGGAGAGATCTCGTTGCGTTTGGCGCCCAGCGACCGGCGCATCTTGCGGCTGAAGCCGGTGGCATCGATGAGCTGGACTTTATCCTTTCTCCCATCGCTTTTCCGATTGGTCAGCACCCAGATATACGTGTAAAGGCCGGTGTTGTAAAAAAGCTGATCGGGCAGGGCGACGATGGCCTCCAGCCAGTCGTTTTCCAGAATCCAGCGGCGGATATCGCTCTCGCCCGAACCGGCGTCGCCCGCGAATAGCGGCGAGCCGTTGAACACCACAGCGAGGCGAGAGCCTTCCGGCTTCATTTTTGAAAGCATGTGCTGCAAAAATAGCAGCGAGCCATCGTTGACGCGCGGCAGGCCCGCGCCGAAGCGGCCAGCGAAGCCCAGGCGCTGATGTTCTTCGCGAATGACGCTTTCGGCCTTTTTCCATTCCACGCCAAACGGCGGATTGGAGAGCATGTAGTCGAAGCGCTCGCCGGCCAGCTCATCGCGCAGAAATGTGTTGCCCAGGTGCACGTGATCGGGGCTCGCGCCGCGCATCAGCAGATCGGCTTTACAAATCGCGTAGGATTCACGGTTGAGCTCCTGGCCGAATACTTCCAGGCGCACGCCGGAATTCTGCTCGCGCAAATAATCCTCGGCAACTGAAAGCATGCCGCCGGTGCCGCAGGCCGGGTCATAGAGAGTGCGGGTTCCGCTGGCGGGCTCGTCGTTAGACGGCAGATCCACAAACAGCAGATCCACCATCAGCCGGATCACTTCCCGCGGCGTGAAATGCTCGCCGCCGCTCGAGCCGGATTGCTCAGAAAAGCGCCGGATCAGCTCTTCGAAGATCGAACCCATTTCATGGTTGGAAACAGTAGCGGGATGTAGATCGACTTGGGAGAAGCGTTCGATCAGCAGGCTCAAGAGACCATTCAGGCGCAGGCGGGGGATCTGATCGCGCAGATCGAAACAATCCATTACGTCTTGCGCGGCGGGGTGGAAGCCGTCAAGCAAGGCTTCTTTGAGCTTGTCGAGACTTTGCGCGTCCAGCGCGCAATCCAAACGGCGGAGCACAGTGAAAGGCAGGATGACTTTGGCATACTCGGCGTCCTTGTAATCGCCGCGAAGAAGGTCAGCCAGGCCCCAAATGAATGCGACCCGCTCCTGAAAGCTCATGCCGATGCGCCCTTACGAGCCGCCTACCTTGCTCAGGATGCGGTCGCGAATCCAGTGCTCGTCCCACCATTCCACCGGATTGACCTGCACGCCATCCACTTGCATGCTGAAATGCAGGTGATCGCCGCCGGCCAGTCCCGTCGAGCCCGATTTGCCGAGCGCCTGTCCCTTTTTCACCATGTCGCCGGGCTTGACTGCAACCTCGCTCAAGTGGCCGTAAATCGATTGCAGCCCGTAGCCATGATCCACTACCACGCAGTTGCCGTAGATGCCTAGGTCGGCCGCGTAGACCACTTTGCCGTCGTTGGCCGCTGGAACCGCGACGTGCTGCGTGGACGCCAAATCGAAGCCGAGGTGAACCTGCTCGTCTACCTTTTTCCCTTTGTAAATATAGGTGCGTTTGTCGGCGAAAGAGGATTCCACCTGCGTATTCATCATCTGGAGAAACGGCCCGGACCACAGGAAATGATCCGCCGTCTTCAGCGTCAAGCTGGCGAGCACCTGATTATTGCGCTGGCGCATGTCGCGATTGATGCGCAGAAACCGCTCGAGCAAATCGCCCGAACCTTGTGGATCGATCTGGTTCACAACTTTTTCCAGGAACTTATCGTCGATCACCAGATCGCGCGCGTGGAATTTTTTGGGAAACACTTTGTGCCAGAACCCGGCGGTGGCTTCCGCGCCCGCCGGATTGCGGACGAAAACTTTGGGGTCGATGCCTTGCGGCAGATCCCACGCGTAGGCGAATAGCGCAAAACGCTCGCCGGGCGGCCGTCCCGCCAGCGCAAAGCTGCGAAACGTGTGGGGACCGGCGCGCACGCCGGCTTCGGTCCAATAACCGGATGCGGTAAACGTGACCAGCTCCGAGCCGCCCTGATTGATGTAATGCTGCGCGCCATCCGCCTTGACTTGCGGGGGCGCCAGGATGATCTGGACATCGGTATCCAGGTCGTCGGTCGAGCCGCGCAGGTCGTTGGATTGCGCTTCAATAATCAGGCGGGCCTTGCCGTCGTGCAACCCGGGCGCCACTTTCTGGCCGACTTCGAAAGTCATGCGGCGCGGACGGCGGCGCTCCTTCCAGAACAGAAAGCGCTGCGCTGGCTCGCTGAAATCGAAGACCGGATGGCGCGTGCCGTCCTGTTCGATAACGCCGGTGATGCGGCGGATGCCGTGCGGGTTGGTGATTTCCACCAGGACAGGCGTCAGCACGCCGATCACTTTCACCGGCGGATCGAGGCGCAGCGTGGTGCCATTGGAAATAAACAGCAGCGTACCGGGCAGAACAACGGCAAACAGAACCAGCAGGATTAAGAGCTTTCTCATTTTTTGGTCCAGGTATCGATCCACTCGATGAACGTCCTGTACCAAACCAGCGCGTTTTGCGGCTTTTGTATCCAGTGCCCCTCATCGGGAAACAACAGCAGCCGCGACGGTACTTTTTGCAGCTGCAACGCGGTGAACAGCTGCAAGCCCTGGCCATAGGGAACGCGAAAATCCTGCTCGCCGTGAATCACCAGCGTGGGAGTTTTGAACTCTTTGGCGAACTGACTGGGAGACCAGCGGGTGTAGGTTTCCGGATTGTCCCAAGGCATGCCGCCGAATTCCCAGATGGGGAACCAGAGCTCCTCGGTCGCGCCCGCTTCACTGCGCAAATCGTACACGCCGGCATGCGAGACCAGCGCTTTGAAGCGCTGCGTGTGGCCCAGAATCCAATTGACTAGGTAGCCGCCGTAGGAGCCGCCGGCCGCCACCATGCGGGTGCTGTCGGTATACGGGAGCTTTGCCACGGCATCGCACACTGCCATCACGTCATCGTAGACCCGGCCGCCCCAGTCGCTGTTGATCTCGTCCACAAATTTCTGCCCATAGCCGGTCGAGCCGCGCGGATTGGGCATCACGACGACATAACCGGCGGCGGCGAAAACCTGCGCGTTCCAGCGATAGGTCCAGCTTTCGCCCCACGCGCCTTGCGGCCCGCCGTGCAGCAGCATGAGCACCGGATACTTTTTGGCCGCGTCAAACTCCGGCGGCTTGACTACGAAGGCCTGCACCTTGGCGCCTTCCGCGCCATCCACCCAAAGCTCTTCGAGCGCGGTGAGCTGGCGCTCCTCCAGCACGGCATCGTTGAGATGGGTAAGCGCCGTTCCCACGCCGCCCGTCGAAGCCACGCGGAAAATCTCCACGGGCCTGGAGCCGCTCTGTTCGGTGTAGACCATGGCCTTGCCGTCGGGGGTGAACTGCGGATCGTCCAAATGGCTATCGCCGCTCAGGGCTACACGCGCGCCGCCGCCGGTGACCGGCAGGTATTGAATGGACTGGCGGCCGCGATCCTCCACCGTGAAAAAGAGGCGCGCCGAATCCGGCGACCAGGTAAAACCGGAGACCCAGCGGTCCATCGATTCGGTGAGATTGGTGAGCTTGCCGGTGGCGCGTTCGAGCACCATCAGACGCCAGCGATCGCTTTCATAACCGGCGCGCAATTGCGAGCGAAAGGCGATGAACTTGCCATCCGGTGAATACTGCGGCCCACTGTCGGCGCCCGGATTGACGGTAATGCGGCGCGACGCACCGCCGGCAGTGGGAACCGCGTAGAGATCGGAGTTGGTGCTGATGGCCTCGATGTCGTCGGAGATCATGGTGTAGCAGACTTCGCTGCTATCGGGAGAAATCGCGTAATCCTCCGGACCGCCGAGCGAAAACGGCGGAACATCGCGCTTGCCCGGAGTGAGATCTTTGGCTGCTCCGCCAGCCGCCGGCATTGCCAACAAATGGCTGCGGCGCGCGCCCTGCCATTTGTTCCAGCGGCGATAGAAGAGCGAATCGATCAGGCGGGCGCTGGTTTTGCTGGCCTTTTCCTGGTCCAGCTTCTGTTTGTTGCAGGCGTCGTCGGCGCCGCATTCGGGATAGACGTCGCTGGTAAACAGCAGCAGCTTGCCGTCGGCGGAGACCAGCACGCCGCCCGCTTCACTGGCCAGATTCGTAACTTGTTTTGGGTTTGCGCCATCGGCGTCCATGGTCCAAATTTGCGAGGAGCCGCTGCGCGCGGAGACGAAAAAGATGTGGCGCGAGTCCGGCGACCAGCGGGCGCGACTGGCGTCGTCGGCAATCTTGCGCGGCGAGCCTCCCGTCACACTCACGACGTAGATTTGCTGCGGCCGGCGATTGTTTTCGACGTCAATGGTCTGCACGGTGAACGCCACGCTGCGTCCGTCAGGGGAAATCTGCGGATCGCTGATGCGTGACAAACGCAGCAATGCGTTGACATCGAATGGCTTTTTTTGCGCGGCCAGAACCGAGGCAAAAATCAGCCAGACACACGCCCGTCTCACTGTAACGCGCATATCACCCGATTGTATCGCGGCATGCTAGCATGGATTCATTCCCTCAAAGCAAATTTAAGGAACCAGCTTGATTCGGGCCGTCAAAGGAACCAGGGATTTGTTGCCTCCATCCACCGCCGCGTGGAACCACGTGGAGAGCGTGGCCCGGCGCGTCTTTCACGCTTATAATTACCAGGAAATTCGCACCCCGATTTTGGAAGAAACTCAGCTTTTTGCGCGCGGCGTGGGCGAGCAAACGGATATCGTTACCAAGGAAATGTACACGTTTGAGGACCGCGACGGCACCTCGCTGACCATGCGGCCGGAGAACACGGCTTCGGTGATTCGCGCGTACATCGAGCACCGTCTGGACCAGCGTCCGGGCGTGCAAAAATTTTATTACATGGGCCCCATGTTCCGGCGCGAACGGCCGCAGAAGGGCCGCTACCGCCAGTTTTATCAGATTGGCGCCGAAGCGATTGGCTCGGAATCGCCGGCGATTGATGCCGAAGTCATCGAAATGGTGGTGGATTTTTTCGAGCAGGCGGGACTGAAAGGCTTCACGCTGCTGGTGAATTCGGTGGGCGATTCCAATTGCCGTCCGGCTTTTCTGGAGCGCCTGCGCGGTGAATTGAAGAGCGTCGCCGGGCAATTGTGCGAAGACTGCCAGCGGCGCGCCGTCACCAATCCGCTGCGCGTTTTGGATTGCAAAGTTCCCGAGGATCAGGCCATCATCGACAAGCTGCCGTCGATTCTGGATCATCTCTGCGAGCCCTGCCGGCTGCATTTCGCCAGCATGCGGCAATTTCTGGATGATCGCGGCATCGTCTACGAAGTGCGCCCCCGGCTGGTGCGCGGCCTGGATTACTACATGCGCACGACGTTTGAAGTGCTGCACGGGTCGCTGGGCGCGCAAAATTCCGTGCTGGGCGGCGGGCGTTACGATGGCCTTGCGGAATCGCTGGGATCTAAAGTTCCCGCGCCGGGAATTGGTTTTTCAATCGGCGAGGACCGGCTGGTGATGTCGGTGGAAGAGCAGGAGCCGGCGGCGACGCTGGATTTGTTTATCGCTCCTTTAGGCGCGGCCGCGCAGCGGGAAGCCGGTAAGCTGGCGCGCGACGTGCGCCGCGAGGGCTACTCGACCGAAGTCGCGCCCGAAGGAAAACTGAAACGCGCCATGGAGCTGGCCAACAAGCTGGGCGCCCGTTTCGCGCTGATTTTGGGGGATGAGGAAATTGCGTCCGGGCGTTACGCGTTGAAAAATATGCAATCCGGCGTGCAGGAACCGGTGAGCCGCGAGCAGCTTGCTCAGCAGCTTGCCATTGCGAAGTAAGTCACAAGATAACTATGCCAAGCGTACCTTTGGATTTTCTCGGCGAATTGCGGCGCACTCACTCGTGCGGTGAGCTGCGCTCGGCGAATGCGGGCTCGCGCGCGCTCCTGATGGGCTGGGTGCATCGCCGCCGCGATCTGGGCGCGGTGATCTTCATTCACCTGCGCGATCGCGACGGCGTCACGCAAATCGTCGTCCACGAAGATGCCGCTGCCGACGTGCATGCCAAAGCCGAATTGCTGCGGTCGGAATACGTAGTTGCAGTCGAGGGATTGGTCCGCAAACGGACCGCGGACACGGTAAATCCGAATTTGGAAACCGGCGAAGTGGAACTGGTGGCCGACAAGCTTTGGATTCTCAACGAATCGCGCACCCCGCCGTTCCCCATGGAAGACGCCGTGGATGTTTCCGAGGACGCGCGCCTGAAGTACCGCTATGTCGATTTGCGCCGCCCGCGCATGCAGCGCAATATTATTCTGCGCGCGAAGATGGCTTTTGCTGTCCGGGAATTTCTGCAATCGCAGGGCTTTCTCGAAATTGAGACGCCGTACATGACGCGCTCGACGCCTGAAGGCGCGCGCGATTACCTGGTTCCCAGCCGCGTGCAGCCCGGCAGCTTTTATGCGCTGCCGCAGTCTCCGCAGATTTTTAAGCAGCTGCTTATGGTGAGCGGTTTTGAAAAATATTTCCAGATCGTGCGCTGCTTCCGCGACGAAGATTTGCGCGCCGACCGTCAGCCGGAATTTACCCAGATCGATCTGGAGATGTCCTTTCCGCAGCAAGAACGCGTCTTTGAAGTGATCGAGCCGATGCTGGCCAGGCTGTGCGCAGTGGCCGGCTACCATGTCGAAGCGCCGTTCCCGCGCCTGACCTACGCGGAAGCCATGCGCAAGTACGGCAGCGACAAGCCGGACCGCCGCATTCCGGCCATGCATCCGGTGGAAGATTTGTTTCCCCCGGGGCTAGCCACTCCGGACTTGCCGCTGATGGCGATTCATATTCCCAAGACCGGCGCGCTCAGCCGCAAAGAACGCGACGAGCTCAAAGCCTTTGGCACCGAGCGCGGCCTGCGCGTGTTCGACGACGTCAAGCGCCTGGAGCGCGATTATGCCGAGCCGATGCAGCAGGTGCGCTCGCGTACCGGAGCCGCGGAGGAGGACCTGCTGCTGCTTGCCGGCTGGGCGGGCGAACCCACAGGCCATCGCCCGGAAGAGACCGTGTACCAGGCTTGCGGGGCGCTCCGCTTGTTCGCAGCGCAGAAATACAACGATCGCCACAAGCTGCTTGATCCCAAGAAATTTGAGTTTCTATGGGTCACCGATTTTCCGATGTTCGAATGGAACGCGGAAGATAACCGCTGGGGCGCGGCTCATCATCCGTTTACTTCGGTGCACGATGAAGACATCGAAAAGCTCACCGCGGATCCGGCGCGCTGCCGCGCTAAATCCTACGACATCGTGCTGAACGGCGTGGAGCTGGGCTCGGGCTCGATTCGTATTCACCGCCGCGACGTGCAATCGAAGGTGTTTGCCGCGCTCGGTTTCAGCGACGAAGAAGCCCGGCACCGGTTTGGATTCTTGCTGGATGCTCTCGAATATGGCGCGCCGCCGCACGGCGGCATTGCGCTGGGCCTCGATCGCCTGGTGATGATTCTGGCGGGTGAAACTTCCATCCGCGACGTCATTCCGTTCCCCAAAACGGCGCGCGGCACCGATCTGATGTGCGACGCGCCCAATACCGTGCCCGAGCGCCAGCTGCGCGAGCTAGGCATCGCCATTCGCAAACCACAGTGACCAGCCTCGCATTAAGCGATGCGGATATTGAGCGCGCAGGCAATCAACTGACCGCGCTGCTGCGAAGCTTTGAGCAGTCGCTCGATGCCAGGCCGGTGCTGCCGCCGGTCGATCGCGCCGTGCTGGCGGAACTTCGCGTTCGCCCTTTTCCGCTCGAGGGCATCGGGATCGATCAATTGTTCCAGGATATCGCCGCCAAAGTCGTGCCCAATTCGACGACGATCGCCCACCCGCGTTACCTGGCGTACGTCCTGGGGCCGCCTAATGGCATTGCGCCATTCGCCGAAGCCGTGGCCGCGGCGCTGAATCAGAACTGCAATTTCTGGCAGCTCTCACCGGCGGCCAGCGTGATTGAGCGCAAAGTAATTTCATGGCTCGCGGAGCTGTTCGGGTTCTCGAAGCAAGCGGGCGGCATCATCACCAGCGGCGGTTCCATGGCGACGCTGGTGGCCATGGCTACCGCAATTCGGGAGAAATTTCCCGGTGATTTTCGCCAAACGGGTCTGCAGTCGCTGGCGGCGCCGCTGGTGGTCTACACGTCGGAAGAGGCCCACCGCTGCGTGGAAAAAAGCGCCGCGATTCTTGGACTTGGGCTGGACAACGTGCGCAAGATTCCCGTGGATTCCGAGTTTCGCATGCGCGCGGATCTGCTGGCGGCAGCGGTTCGCCAGGATCGCGAGGCCGGCAAACAGCCGTTCTGCGTGGTGGCCGCCGCTGGAACCATCAACACCGGAGCCATCGATCCGCTCGACGACATCGCGGAAATTTGCGCGGCGCAGAATCTGTGGCTGCACGTCGATGGCGCGTATGGCGCCCTGTTCGTGTTGAGCCCGGGGATCAAGGATCAGTTGCTGGCTTGCAGCCGGGCCGATTCGATTGCCCTCGATCCGCACAAATTGCTGTTTGCTCCGCTCGAAGCAGGCTGCGTCATCGTGCGCGATCGCGAGAAGCTGAGGCACGCATTTGGCTTCAGCGCATCGTATATTCCGGACCAGCAGGACCCGCTCTTCACCAATTTCATGGACTATGGTCCACAGCTCTCCCGCAGCTTCAAGGCCTTCAAGATCTGGTGTTCGCTGCAGGTGTTCGGCGTGAATGCATTTGTTGCCGCGGCCGAGCATATGCTGGAAATCGCCCGCTACCTGGGCGAAAAGATCCGAGGGGACGCGCAGTTTGAGCCAATGGCGCCGGTCAAGCTAAGCGCGGTTTGCTTCCGGTTGAGAAACGCGAGCGATGCAGAAAACCAGCGAATCCTGACCCGCTTGATTGACGAAGGCACTGCTCTGCTGGGTCCAGTTCGAATCGGCGGGCGATTCGGAATACGAGCTTGTATTACAAATTACAGGACGACCCGGGAAGATATCGATTTGATTCTGGACCGGCTACGGCAACTCGGATAGCCGGGGCAAGTTCCACAAGTCATCGTCGATCCGCCGCTGCTCGGCGACCGCCTTATCAAATTCGGAGGCTTCGCGTACTGTCCAGGAACCAGCAAGCGCATCCAGATCGTGATGCAAGGTTGGCATTATTGCGCGCCCATCCAGTAGCCGGGCCGCGTACGCACTCTCACACCTGGTGAGGAGACTTGGACCTCGATCTCGTGGAAGCCTGCTTCCTGCTTGTTGTTGGGTTGGTAGCTGATCAGGTACTGGCTGTGGATCTCCTCGCCGATCTTGGCAATGGCTTCCTCCAGCCCCTTCTGTTTGGCGTAGGAGTACTCAGTTCCACCGGTGCCCTTGGTGAAAACCTCCACTGGATTGTCCACAAAAATCTTCTTGACGTCTTTGAAGATCTCGACCATCAAGGGAACAAATTGAGCGGAGCCGCCTTCGCTGCCAGTAGCCTGCATCACGTTGTTCGGCGTGGCCGGCACATTGGGCGGCAGAGCGGCGCTCGACGCGGGCGGCCGGGTGTCAGGACGCGGCGGCTGCCGGCGGCCCAGCAGGCCGGCCATCGCACGCGAGATATTCACCGAGTAGACGCTGACATTGTGCAGCTGCACATCGGTGAGCGCCTCGCGGACTCTGCTCTCGCTGCCCTTATCCTGCGTTTCGGTGATCAGCAGCAAAATGCGCCGATGATTGGCGGGACGCGAACGGAGCATGCGCACCGATTCGATTACGGCGTCGATCATGCGGCTGGTGGTGCTGCCCGGAGTAATTTTCTTGATCGAATCGGCGATCTTGGCTGGATCGGAAGTAAAATCCTGCATCTTGCGAAAGCGGTGATCGAAGGCCATCACGGCCGCCTCGCCTTGCTCCCCAATCACCAGCGGGCCAATCAGGCCGCCGATCCGGTTGATGGCCGGCAGCATGCCTTCCACCTGGTCGTTGGACTGAATGGCAATCACCAGCGAAACCGGCTGGAAGGCGACGTCCACGGTGATATTCTGCGGTTTGCCATTGTCCAGTAAATGAAAGTGCTGCGGCTCCAAACCGTTGACGTAACTCCCGTCGCGGTTCAGCACCGTCACCGGCGCGAGGATCTGTTGCACGGTAAGTCGAATCGTATCGTCGGCGGGTGGAGTTTGTTGCGCAGGCAGCAGCGAAATCATACTCAAGCACAGCCCGGCGCGGAAAAATCTCATGATCATAATGACGTTATGGTTTGTGGCTTCGTTCCGCTGGCCCCGCATGTTCCGTGCGCCCGCTTAACAAATCCAGCACGTGGGGTACCAATTCAACGATAGCATTCAACGACTCCACCGCGCCGCGCGGCGAGCCTGGCAAGTTTACAACCAGCACGTGGCCGCGTGTTCCGGCCAATGCGCGTGAGAGCGAAGCCAAGGGCGTGGAGTGCCGGCCTTCCGACCGCATGAGCTCGCCGAAGCCTGGAATTTCGCGGTCGATCACGGCTCGGGTGGCTTCAGGAGTGACGTCGCGCGCAGCGACGCCCGTGCCGCCGGTGGTGAAAATTGCGCCCACCTGTCCGGCATCGGCCACGGCGCGCAGGCGTTCGCTGATAAGCGCGGCATCGTCGGGTATTACTTCGTGAACACTCACCTTCCAGCCCAGTTGCTCCAGGCGCTCGCGCACGGCGGGGCCGGAACGATCTTCCCTTGTACCGGCGTGGGAAGAATCGCTGATGGTGAATACGGCCGCGGTTGTCATGCGCGGCCTTTTTTCCGGCGGAAGTCGCCGCTCTTGCCGCCGGTTTTCTCCAGCAGGTAAAGATTTTCGATGGCGATGGATTTGTCCAGCGCTTTGGTCATGTCGTACACCGTGAGAGCCGCCACGGCTGCGGCGGTCATGGCTTCCATCTCCACGCCGGTTTGTCCGGTGGTGGATGCAGACGCGACGATTCTCACGCCGCGCGATTCCACCGTCACCTCGACATCGGCATGAGAGAGGGCCAGCGGGTGGCATAGCGGAATCAACTCGGAAGTCTTTTTAGCCGCGCTGATGCCGGCGATGCGGGCAATCTCCAGCGGATTGCCTTTGGGATTCTTGTGCAGGCGCGCCAGCACCGCGCGCGAAATTTTCACGAACGCATGCGCCCGCGCTGTGCGTTTGGTTTCGGCCTTGGCCGAAACATCCACCATGCGTGGACTTCCGGCCGCATCGTAATGGGAGAGTCTTTTCATTGCAGAAGCGCGTGGATGTTTTCACCCGCCTTCCATTCGGCGCGATCCGCGGCGGCCACCAGATACGCATTGGCGCGCGACAGCGCCGGCACGTCGCCCGATCCGCTCCAGCGCAGCGGTGTGAGCTCGCCCGGCCCCGGCCCCAAGCGCGCGGGAAGGAATCGCGTGATCCCTGTGCGATGGCGGAAATCCTGAGTGAGCGTGGCTTGGATGAACGGCAGCGCGGTCTCACATTGGCCGCCCAGCAACTCCAGCGCGGCACGCGCAAATATTTCGAACGTCACCATAGTAGATGCAGGATTGCCGGGCAGTCCGAAAAAGAATTTCCCGCGCGCGCGGCCAAACACCAGCGGCTGTCCGGGTTGAATCAACACGCGGTCGAAGAAAAATTCCGCGCCGCAATCGGCCAGAACGCGCTCCACGATGTCGTACTTACCGGCGGAGACGCCGCCGGAGATCAGCAGCAGATCGCAGCTTAGCCCCGCTTCGACCCACTCGCGCGTGTGGGCGTATTCGTCGCGCGCCACCGGCAGCATGCGCGGCCGGCCACCGGCGCGGGCAACCTGCGCGGCCAGTGAATAGGCGTTGGAATTGCGTATCTGATGCGCCTGCGGCGTCTCATTGACCGGCACAATCTCATCGCCAGTCGCAAGAATGGCCACGCTGGGCTGCACAAAAACCGGCACGCGCTCCCGGCCGGTGGCGGCCAATAGCGCGACGTCGGGATAGCTCAAGCGCTTCCCGGCGGGAATTAGAATTTCCCCCGCGCGAGCCTCGCAGCCCTGGGGATTGACGAATTGCCCCGCTTCGGCGGCGCGGTCGGTGTGGAGCTTTCCTGGATTCTCCCGCGTCACATGCTCTACCATCACCACGGCGTCGGCGCCGCGCGGCATGGGCGCGCCGGTCATGATCTCGACTGCTTGTCCACGCGCAACAGCGCCATCGAACCGTCCACCCGCCCGCACTTCGCCGATAATTTCCAGCGTGCCGGGAACGTCGGCGGCATGCACCGCGAAACCATCCCGGACGGAGCGAGCGAGGGCGGGAATATCGCGCTCGGCAGTGACGTCTTCAGCCATTACACGGCCGGCGAGCGATTCCAGGCCAGCATCCTCCATTGCAGGCCGCTGGCGCGCGGCGCTTACCTGTTGGACGACGCACGCCCGCGCTTGTTCGAAAGTCATTGTGGGCACAAAGGCCATTCTACCTGTTCAGCAGCCGATGGACGCCTTCGCGGAAGATCGCGGATGGCGTCAGCAGGCTGAGCACCAGAAACGCCTCGGACTCGAAATCGTAGAAGTAGCCCGGCTGCACCAGCACGTGATCGCGCTCCAGCAACTCCAGGCACCATTCCTCTTCGCTTTGCGTTCGCGGCATTCGCAGGGTGGCGTACCATCCACCTTCAACATCCAGCAATTGCACCGCCGAATTCGGCGCGATGGCTGTCCGCAGCCACGCCAGATTCTCTTGCGTCCGCGCGGAAATCTGCTGCCGCACGGCGGCGCCGGCGGCGAGCAGGCGGGGCAAAGCATGCTGCACCGGCGTTCCCACCGAGAGATAGGTGTCCGCGATGAGTTCCAGCCGCTCGCTGGCCTGCGCTCGCAGCGCCGCCGGTCCGCCGAGCACGATCCAGCCCAGCTTCATTTGCGGCAAGCCAGCCATCTTGGAGAGGCCGCCGAGACAAAATGTGAGCGCCTGTTCCACTCCGGCCAGCGTCGTCACCCGCCGCGGGTCCTCGCCAAAGGCGTAGCCATTGAATACCTCGTCGGAAATCAGCGCCAGACTGTGTTGGGCGGCGAGCGCCGCGAGTTCATCCACCTCGCCGCGCTTGAGAAACGAGCCGGTAGGATTATTGGGATTCACCAGCACAATCGCCCGCGTGCGTTCCGTGATGGCTCGCCGCAGGGCATCGAAGTCGAGCGACCAGCCGTTGTGATAGACCAGCGGATATTGCGCGATGCGCACGGCGTCCAGGCCGGCGAGGAATTCGAATAGAGGATAGGACGGCCGCGGAGCCAGAATCTCGTCGCCCGGATCGCCCAGCAGCTTGAAAAGCCACGCGTAGGATTCGCTGGTGCTGGTGGTGAGCAGAATGCGTTCCGGCTGCACGCCGCATTGTTCCGCCACCGCCGCGCGCGCGCTCGGCATCCCTGCCGGCGTGGGTTCATACAACAGTGAATGTTCATCCGCCAGCGCCGTGAGAATCTGCGCCGCCGGATACGACAAATTCGCGCGTGTGGGATTCGACTCCGTGAGATCCAGTATCTTCGCGCCTGCCTCACGCTGGGCCGCCGCCAGACGCGTCAATCGGTTCGGCGCAAGATCCCAGGGAAGCCGTGACGAGAACATGGCGTCATGATAGCTTGGACAAATGCCGTATCGCTCCTCGCTTTGTTTGCTGGCCAGCATGGTGCGAGCGCGGCAAATTTCCCCGGTCGTATTGCTCGAAGCCCATCTGCGGCATATTGCCGCGGTCAATCCGCGAGTCAACGCCTTCGTCGCGGTGCTGGAGGAGCAGGCGCGCGCGGCGGCCCGGGAAGCCGAATCCGCCATCATGCGCGGCGCCGCGCTGGGCTTGCTGCACGGCATCCCGCTCACTATAAAAGACAGCTTCGATGTGGCCGGAGTTCCCACGCTGTGCGGAAGCCGTTTGCGCCTGGGGCATCGCGCCGCCGAAGATGCAGCGGCCGTCGCGCGGCTGCGTGCCGCCGGCGGTATCATCATGGGGAAAACCAATTGTCCCGAGTTTCTCTCGAATTACGAATCTGACAACTACATCACTGGACGAACCGACAATCCCTGGAACAAGGATTGCACCGCGGGCGGATCGAGCGGCGGCGAAGCGGGGGCCATTGCGTCGTTCTGTTCGCCGGGCGGCATTGGCAGCGATGGCGGCGGATCGATTCGCGTTCCTGCCCATTTTTGCGGCATCGCCGGCTTGAAGCCCACGCCGGGCAGGGTCTCGGGAGCGGGACACTTTCCGGCCATGCTGCATCCGGGCGGATTGCTGGGCGTGGCCGGGCCCATGGCGCGCACGGCGCAAGATGTGCGGCTGCTGTTCGCGGTGCTGGCCGGCTACGATTCCCAGGATCCCTTCTCCGCGCCGGTGCCGCTGCGTCCGCCCGGCACGGCCGGAGTTCGCATCGGATGGGTGGAACAGTTCTACCAGGTTCCCGTTGACGCCGAGATTCAGGCCACCGTGGCGCGCGCCGCGAAATCGCTGGAAGAGATCGGATGCAGAGTCGAAGCCTTCGAGCCGCAGGGTCTGGAACGCGCGCCGAACCTCTGGTGGTTTTTCTTCGGACAGCTTCCCGCGCCGTTCACTCAGAAAACGTTTGCCGGCCGCGAAGCCGACGCGCACTGGAGCGGCACCGAGTTTCTTAAGAGCGCGCTCGAGCTGCCGACGCCCACTGCCGAGCAGGTGGTAACGTCGCTCGCCGCCCGCGACAGCATGCGCGCCGCGCTGTTGCGCCAGATGGAGCACGTTCCGCTGCTGCTGATGCCGCCGTGCGGTATCCCGGCGTTTCGCCATCGTCAACGGCGTTGGAACATCGGTGGCAAAAACATCGGATTATTCGAAGCCATGATGCCGGCGACGCCGTTCAATCTGCTGGGCATGCCGGCTGCCGTGATTCCTTACGGCATGTCGCGCGAGGGCTTGCCGATCGGGGTGCAAATCGTCGGGCGGCCCTGGGAAGAGGAATTGATTTTGGAAATCGCCGTCAAGCTCGAAGAAGCGCGCGGTCCGTGGAGCGGCCCGGCCGGCTTTTCAAGCTGAAAACACCAGCGCGTTCCACGTCCCTTTGGAATACGACTGGCGGACATGTCCACCCGCCGCTGCAATGCCGCGAGTGACATCGGCGGCTTCGTGATTCTCGAATCCGCTGGCGATTGCCGAGCCCCCAGTCGCCAGGCAACGCAGCAACTCGTGAGCCAGTTCCCGCACCGCCTCCGGACTGATGTTGGCGACCACAACGTCGGCGATGCGCGCCTTCACCGCAGGCGCCGAGCCCACAAAACACGCGACCCCGTTGGCCCGCGCCACTTCCACGGCAGTGGGATCGACATCGCACGCAATCACGCGCCCGGCGCCAAGAAGTTTGGCGGCTTGCGAAAGAATGCCGGAGCCTGAGCCGACATCCAGCACGCTGACGCCGGGCTTCACCAGCCTCTCCAGGCTTTCCAGGCAGAGCTGTGTGGACTCGTGCGCGCCGGTTCCGAATGCCAGTCCGGAATTGACTTCGATGCGCAGGCGGCCCGGCGGCGTCGGGTCGCTGCGCCACTGCGGAACCAGGAAAAATCGCGCGCCCGCCAGCATGGGAGCCAGCTTGGCGTTGGCAATCTCCACCCAATCGACGGCGTCTTCCTGACGCCAGTGAAGCTTGAAACCATCAAAGTGCATGGCCAGGGCGATGGGGTCGGCGTCGTCGTCGAAGAACGCGCGCAGGCGGTCGCCCGAGTCGGATTCCTGGATGCCGCTTGAACCGCGCTCCCAAAGTTCGGCGATGAGCAGGTCGCGGTCCTCTTGCTTACATTCGAGCTCTAGAGAGAACATGGTTTGGAATGAAGCTCCAAGGGATTTTCGTCGCCGCTACTACTCCATTCGACCACAACGGAGAGGTTTACAAAATCAAAGTCCAGCACAATGTGGAGAAATGGAACCGCACCACGCTCGCCGGCTACGTCATCGCCAGTTCGGCCGGCGAGGGCGCGCTGCTCGCTCACGCCGAGAAGCTCGCCCTCTGGGAACTGGCCGCGAAGCATTCCGACCCGGAAAAAATTCTCATTGCCGCAAGCGGCGCCGAGGGCGTGCAGGAAACGGTGGCCCTCACCAGGCATGCCGCGGAGCTGGGATACAAGGCTGCATTTATCGAAGCGCCGCGTCTCTACAGTCATCCTGAAAATTTGTTGGCTTACTACCGCGCGGTTGCGGACCGTGTGTCGGTGCCAGTTATCGCGGCTGGAATAGATGCCGAAATTGCCGCAACCCTCTCGCTACATCCGAATATCGTGGCGGCTATGTCTGACACGCCGCTGCCGGCGGCCCACGCAGGGTTCCAAACGGTGGCAGGCTCGGCAGGGAGGCTATGGTCATCGCTATGCGCCGGGGCCGGCAGCGCGATTCTGGCCTTTGCGAATGCCGCACCTTATGCCGTGATCGCCATCTGGGAGGCTTACCGCACGCGCGAAGAAGATGCCGGACGCGACTGGCAAGCGCGCGTGGCCGGTCCCGCCGCCTTCGTCGAGGGCGCTTATGGTATCCCATCGCTAAAACACGCCATGGATGTGAATGGATATTATGGCGGCCCGCCGCGCCTGCCGTTGACTGTGCCGACGCACGAAGCCAGGCGGCAAATAGAGGAAGCCTTCCAGGATTTGCGGGGGTAAAGGCTAGCCCAACTTTTCCAGAACCGCGTCGCCGACTTCCCTGGTGGTGCTGCTGCCGCCCAAATCCGGCGTACGGGCTTTGCGCCCGGCCAGGACCGCCGCGATAGCCTGTTCCACTTGCTGCGCCGCGGCATCCATGCCGAGATGATCCAACATTTGCGCCACGCTCAAAATGGTCGCCAGCGGATTGACGATGCCCTTGCCCGCGATGTCCGGCGCTGAGCCGTGCACGGGCTCAAACATCGAGGGGTGGCGCCGTAGCGGGTCGAGATTGGCGCTGGGCGCCAGGCCCATGCTGCCAACGATGATCGCCGAGATATCGCTCAGAATATCGCCAAACAGGTTGGAGCCCACTACGACATCAAAACTTTCCGGACGGCGTATGAAGTTCATCGCAGCCGCATCCACCAGCAGCGATTCAGTTTCGATCCGCGGAAATTCCGCCGCCACGCTCTGAAATGTCCGGTCCACAAAACCATGCCAAAGCCTTGCGCGTTGGACTTGGTGATGGAAGTCACGCGATGCTTTTTCTTGCGTCTCACTGCCAGTTCGAACGCGTAGCGGATGATGCGCTCGATGCCGCGCCGCGTGAACACCGCGGTTTGTATGGCGACTTCCTCGGGCTGCTGGTGATACACGAAGCCGCCGACTTGCGCGTACTCGCCCTCGGTATTCTCTCGTACGACCACGAAATCGATATGCTCGCCTTTACGCAGCGCAAGCGGCGACTCGACGCCGGGGTATAGCACTGCCGGGCGCACGTTGGCGTACTGGTCGAAAGCGCGCCGGATGGGCAGCAGCAAGCCGTTGAGCGTGACGTGATCGGGCAGCTTTGGGTGGCCCACGGCGCCCAGCAGAATCGCGTCTGAGCGGCGCAATTGATCGAGCGCGTCGGCAGGCATCATGCGGCCGTGGCGGAAATAGTAGTCGGCGCCCCAGTCGAAGTCTTCGAACGCGAAAGAGGCCTGGTGCCGCGGGCCAATCTTTTCGAGAACCCGCTTGGCTTCCGGAATGACTTCCTGGCCGACGCCATCACCGGCGATTACAGCGATCTTGAAAGTGGTCATGGAAACTTTCGATTGTAGCGAAAGCGGGTTACAGCCAGTGAATCTTGATTTCTTTTTCCAGCGGCCGGAATTCGGCTTCGCCGGTGACCAGGGGAGCGTTGCGGGATTTCGATAACGCCGCGGCAAAAGCATCCGCGTACGACATCTTGTGGCGGGATTTGTAATGAGCGGCTTGCAGCGTGAGCGGCCAATCGGCGTCGATGCGCTCGATGCCGAGTTCTTCGAGGGCCTGGAGCTGCTGATTGGCGAATGCTGGTGAAAAGCGGCGCGCCAGCGTGTACCAAATCTCTCCCAGGTTGATGCTGCTGATCCACAGCGCTGAGCCACGCTCGCGGGTTTCGGTTAGCAGGGTCTCCACGGCGTCCGCCATCGGCTCGTTCTGAAAATACGCAATCAAGGCCCAGCTATCGAGGACCAGACCAGCGATCAATCTTACGTTCCTCCCTTTCACGATCTGCGGCGCGCTCGGCTTCCAATTCCTTCAGTAATGAAGGTCCGCCTTTAACTATGCCGCGCAGTTTTTTCAGTTTGAGGCGAAAGAGTTCCGGAGTGATCGGGTTCAGGATGATTTGTCCTTCTTTTTCATTGAATTGGATCCTAGTCCCCTTTTTGATGCCGAACTTGCGGCGAAGGATTACAGGAATTACTACCTGGCCCTTTTCGGTAGTACGAGCTTCAATAAGTTCTACCATAAATAAAAGTATAACATATTCTAAAAGTACTACTATTGACGGATTCCTCGCCACGCTGCATAATTACTGTACAGCGAACAAAAAGCGAAAATACGATGAGCGCCTTAGCCCTCCCCCGTGCCCGTTTTGATCTCGATTTTCACTGGCGCGAACGCCCCGCGCCGGAGCTGCTTCCGACGGGCATTGCCGAGCTGGATGCTGTTACCGGCGGCCTTCCGCGCGGCGCTTTAACCGGAATTTACGGACCCGCATCTTCCGGTCGAACCAGCCTGCTGCTCTCGCTGCTCGCTGTGGCCACTCGACGCCAAGAGTATTGCGCGCTGGTGGACGCAACGGATTCGTTCGATCCGTCGAGCGCGCATGCGGCGGGCGTCGATCTTGCACGGCTGTTGTGGATACGCTGTGCCGGCAATGCCGAGCATGCGCTCAAGGCCACCGATCTGCTGGTGGCAAGCGGCGGGTTCGGGCTGGTCGCGATGGATCTGGGAGATGTCGCGCCACAAACCGCGCGGCGGATTTCGCTCGCTTCCTGGTTCCGGCTGCGCCGCGTGGTGGAACACACTCCCACAGTGCTGATCGCGCTGGAACGCGAGCCGAATACCAAGACCTGCGCATCGCTCGCGCTGGATTTGCGCGGCAGCCGCATACATTGGTCGGGCGCGCCGGGATGCTCGCACTTGCTGCGCGGCTTATCGTGCGCGGCGGAGCGTCTCAAGCCGGTGGGCGCGCGGCCGGTGATGTTTGGAGCGCGCACGCTGGAGTGAAAGCATGTTCGCCTGCATTCACGCCAATGAATCAACAGATAGCTTGTTGGAATGCGCGCGCGCATTTTCTCCGCGCGTGGAACCGACTGCGCCTGACACAGCGCTATTGGATGCCAGCGGCTTAACGCACCTGTTCGGCACGCCACACGAAATTGCGAATGCCATTGCGCGGCGCGCCGCCACGCTGGGTTTTCAGGCCAATATCGCCTTGGCCTCGAATCCGGATGCGGCTTATCATGCGGCGCTTGGATTTTCCGGCATCAGCATCCTTCCCTACGGCGATGAAGCTAAATTTCTCGCCAGCCTGGCAGTTGCCTTACTGCCGCTCGAACAAGAAATGGCAGAGACGCTGGAGCGCTGGGGCATACGCACGTTTCGCGATCTGGCCGCGCTGCCGGAGCTGGGCGTGTCGGCGCGCCTGGGTCCGGAAGGTGTCCGGCTGCAGCAACTGGCGCGCGGAGAAGGCAGCCGGCGTCTCCATGCCATCGAAGACCCTCTCCGCTTTGAAGAGCAGCTGGAGCCGGAATATCCGGTAGCGTTGCTTGAGCCGCTTTCGTTTCTGCTGGCGCAAATGCTCACCACGCTGTGCGCGCGGCTGGCGGAGCGCGCTCTCTCGACCAACGAATTGCACCTGCGCATGCGTCTGGAAAACGGCGGCGTGCACGAAACGCGATTGAGCCTGCCGGTCCCCATGCGGGACTGGAAAGCATTTCTAAAATTGCTTCAGCTGGATTTGAACGAGCGCCCGCCGCAAGCGCCCGTCACCTATATCTGGCTGTTGACCGAGCCCTTAAAACCGCGCGTGACGCAGAACGGCCTGTTCATTCCGCTGGCTCCCGAGCCGGAAAAACTGGAGCTTACGCTGGCGCGCATTGGCAGCGTGGTGGGCAAACACAACGTCGGGTCGCCGGAATTAGTGGATACACACCGGCCGGATGCATTCCGCATGAAGCCGTTCAGCGCCCTGCAAACACGCGCGCAAACGCAGGTAGCGGCGAGCGGCGCCCGTCTGGCTTTTCGCGTGTATCGTCCGCCGCGTAGCGCGCAAGTAAATGCTTCTTCCGGCCAGCCGGCATGGCTCTCGGCTGCCGGCATTCACGGTAAAGTGATTTCTCTCGCCGGCCCGTGGCGCACCGCGGGCGATTGGTGGACAACTCAACCCTGGCATCGCGACGAGTGGGACGTAGCCTTGAGCGATGGCGCGCTGTATCGCATTTATTGCGATTGCCAAACCGGCCGCTGGTACGTGGAAGGGAATTACGATTGACCTACATCGAGCTGCACGCACGCTCCGCTTTCAGCTTTTTACAAGCCGCTTCTTTGCCCGAGGATCTCGTGGAAAGAGCCGCGCAGCTGGATTATCCGGCCATGGCGCTGATCGATCGCGACGGCGTCTACGGCTCGCCGCGCTTTCATCAGGCGGCAAAAAAAGCCGGCCTGCGCGCGCATATTGGCGCTGAAATTACTTGTACGGACGGCGTTTGCTACCCATTGCTCGCGGAAAATCGCGCCGGCTATCAGAACCTCTGCCGCCTGATCACGCGCATGAAATTACGGGCCAAGAAGGGCGAAGGCGCGGCCACGCCGGAAGAAATGACGGAATTTGCCAAGGGCCTGATTTGTCTTGCGCCTTCCGCCAGCGGGCTCGAGCGCGCAGTCAACATGTTTGGCCGCGGCAATGTTTTCGCGGAACTGCAGCGGCACATGAATCGCGAGGAAGAAGCGCGCAACCAGGCTATGATCGACGCCGCTCGCCGCCTGCAATTGCCTTTGGTCGCGACCAACGGCGTGTGCCACACCACGCCCGAGCAGCGCGAAGTATTCGATGTGCTTACCTGCGTGCGTAATAAAGTCACGCTCGCCGATGCCGGTCGCTTGCTCGCCCTCAATGGCGAGCGGCACCTGAAATCCGGCGCGGAAATGAAGCGGCTCTTTGCCGATTTGCCGGAAGCCATTGCCAACACCCGTGAGATTTCCGCGCGCCTCGATTTCACCCTGGCCGATCTGGGCTACGAATTTCCGCGCTATCCCGTGCCGCCCGGCGAGACCATGATGTCGTTTCTGCGTAAGCGTACCGATGAGGGCGCGCGCTGGCGCTACCGTCCGTATTACGAGCGCGCGCAGCGGCAGGTGGAGCGTGAACTGGCGCTCATCGAAAAATTGAATTTGCCGGGCTATTTTCTTATCGTCTGGGACATCGTCAAATTCTGCGTCGAGCACGGCATTCTGGCGCAGGGCCGCGGCTCGGCCGCCAATAGCGCGGTTTGCTACTCGCTGGGAATTACGGCGGTCGATCCGGTGGCGATGGAGCTGCTGTTTGAACGCTTCTTATCAGAGGAGCGCGGCGAGTGGCCGGACATCGATATCGACCTGCCCTCCGGCGATCAGCGCGAGCGCGTCATCCAGTATGTGTACGAGCGTTTTGGAAAACTGGGTGCAGCTATGACCGCCAACGTGATCACCTATCGCGGACGTTCGGCGGCGCGTGAAGTGGGCAAGGCGCTGGGATTTGAAATCAGCTCGATCGAGCGGCTGTCGGGCCTGGTGCGTACCTGGGAGTGGAAGGATCCCAAAGACACGCCGCAACGGCAGTTCGACGATGCAGGGCTTGATCTAAATCATCCGCATATAAAGAAATTTCTCGAGATGTACCAGGCCGTGCAGGATCTGCCGCGCCACCTGGGTCAGCATTCCGGCGGCATGGTGATCTGTCAGGGGCAGTTGGATTCGGTAGTGCCGCTCGAACCTGCCACCATGCCCGGCCGTGTAGTCGTGCAGTGGGATAAAGACGATTGCGCCGACATGGGCATCATCAAAGTGGACCTGCTGGGTCTGGGGATGATGGCCGTGCTCGAAGAATCGCTGGTGCGCATTCGCGAAAGCTACGGCGACGAAGTCGATCTGGCTCACTTGCCGGCCGATGATCCCGCCGTGTACGGCGCGCTGCAGAATGCCGACACCATCGGAATGTTTCAGGTGGAGAGCCGGGCGCAGATGTCCTGCCTGCCGCGCCACCAGCCGCGCACGTTTTACGACATCGTGGTGCAGGTGGCGCTGATCCGGCCCGGTCCGATTGTGGGCGAAATGGTGAATCCTTATCTGAAACGACGCCAGGGAAGGGAAGCGCCGGAGTGCCTGCATCCTTCGCTCGAACCGGTGCTGCGGCGCACGCTGGGCATTCCGCTGTTTCAGGAACAACTGCTGCGCATCGCCATGATCGCGGCGGGATTTACCGGTGGCCAGGCCGAAGAGCTGCGCCGGGCGATGGGTTTCAAGCGCTCGGAAAAACGCATGCGCGAAATCGAAGTGAATCTGCGCGCGGGCATGGAGCGCAACCGCATTATTGGTAAAGTACAGGATCGAATCATCCAGGCCATCAGCTCATTCGCGCTGTACGGTTTTCCCGAATCGCACGCGGCCAGTTTCGCGCTGATTGCCTATGCCAGCGCGTGGCTCAAGTGCCATTACCTGGCCGCATTCACCGCCGCCATGCTCAACAATCAGCCCATGGGATTTTATTCGGCCGCCGTTCTCATCAAGGATGCCCAGCGGCACGGGCTGCGCGTGCTGCCTATCGATGTGACGCGCTCGAATTGGGAATGCACGCTGGAAAATCTTCCCGCGGGCCACGCGCTGCGCATGGGACTGATGTACGTGAAAGGTTTGCGCGCCGATGCCGGACGCGCGCTGGTGGCCGAGCGCGCCCGCGGGCCATTTCAGGATGTGGACGATCTGGCGCGCCGCGTGAGCGAGTTGCGCAAAGACGAAATGACCCGGCTGGCGGAAGCCGGCGCGCTGAATCAGATTCGCGCCCGTCACCGGCGCGATGCATTGTGGCAAGCGGGCCGCGCCGCGCAGCCCGCCGGCCCGTTGCTGCGCGAACTGCCGGAAGCGGACGCCGCCTCGCCGCTCGCGCAGATGACTATCGAAGAGCGCCTCACCGCCGATTACCGCCGCACCGGGTTCACTATCGGCAAACATCCCATGGCATATCGCCGCCCGGAAATGAACGCGCTGGGCGTGACCCGCGCCGCCGATCTGGCCCTTCTGCGCAATGGCGATTTTGTGCGCGTGGCCGGAGCCGTGATCGTGCGCCAGCGTCCCGGGACGGCAAAAGGGTTCGTGTTTCTAAGCCTGGAAGACGAGAGCGGCGTCGCCAATGCAATCGTCACGCCGGATATGTTCGATCAATACCGCTTCGCGCTGTTGCAAGAGCCGTTCCTGCTGGTGGAAGGCGTGCTGCAAAATATGGATCGCGTGATTTCGGTGAAAGCTGCGCGCGTTGAAGGGCTGGCGGCAAAGTCGGCGGCTGCAGCGTCGCACGATTTTCACTGAGAACTGACAGAGATCGCGAAGCACTTAAGGAATTGAAGCGAACGCTGTGCCGTAAGTTGTAGCCTATGATTGTGGCGCCGCAGGTCGATGCGCGCCATAAAAAAACCGTTGATTAACGTATTGTTGATTGGTTCTCTTGGAGCGCCAGTTCCATTGGATAACAAGACTGAAGTCATACAACCTCGCAGCTACCGGGCGCTCGGGAGTATGTATGACCGTTAGCGACACCTCATCAACGCACTCCAGTGGAGGCGTTGTCACGCATCGAAGGGGACAATCTTCTATGACCCCTGCATAGTGAATCAAGAACTCGGTCCAGCGGGCATCTTCAACAGTCAGTCCAATATCCAAATCACAAGCTTTTAAGAAGTTTCCCAATTGTGTTCGAAACTTGGTTAAGTGTAACGTTGCCTCCATCTCATCTAGAAGGCCTTCCTTCAACGGTGTGGACTGGTCCCCATTTTTGAGACAAGCAGTTAAGACTCATTTTTCATTGAATGGAGAATTGAGTCATGGGATTGTCACGCAGGCAGTTCACGCAGGAGTTTAAACTGGCCGCCGTCCGGCGGCTGGAACAAGGGGTAT
>JACPNO010000063.1 GCA_016185465.1 Candidatus Solibacter usitatus | reverse complement strand
GGCCGCTGAGTCGGCGCTCAAGTTGCGTCTCCGCAGAGCTCTATCCTCCGCTCAGGTGCGACTAGTCTACCTGGAATTTGGTGGAGGAGGAAAGTGAAATGATGTCTGTGGGCCGCACAGTTGAGTCGATAGAATCCGCCTCTGCTTTCTGTCCCAGCTTGGCCCGCACCTCGGCCCTCTGCACTGCCTTTACGCGCGCCAGTTCGTCAGAGGCCCTGCGCGCAGCCTTCTCGCTGATGTGCTTGTAGTGGTCTGACATCCGTTTCGACAAATGACCGGCTTGTGCCTCCAGGACCGATTGCGGCGTTCCGATCTCGGCGTGGGCGGTTACCCAGTCGGGGCTTGATCCACTTCTCGGTTACATACCAGCTAGAACGCGCCAAGGCGACTGTGTTTTGGGACCTCCAAGCACCCAAACGCTCACGACGCGGCAGGTCTGTCAGTTTGGTCGGCTCAGCACGATGGTCTTTGGTTCGCTCGCATACCCGGGTGGGTTCCGCCCGTAGTCGCCAGATGAACACAAAAGCGGCGGAAAGGCATAGACTTACGCTGCTAATCCCCAAGCCGCCGCATCACCTGGACTTTTTCCAAAATACACCGACAACTTCCCAAAAATTGTGGAGGATCAACCCGACGCCTGTCTCTAAGTATTTACAATCATTACGCTTACAGAATTGATGACGACGGTAGTCTAATTGCTAATAAAAGTTAGCTGTCATGCGCACTCTGCTGCTGATCACCCTGACCGCCCTCGCCTCTCTCACAGCCCGGGCCGACCAGATAGAAGTAACATTCAAGGTCACTCCCGAGTTCAACGACTTCCTCCTGAATTTCTCGGTCACGAATAACATTGGTGTAGGTGTCGAAATTTGGTCCTTCGGTGTGAATATCTCAAGCGGACAGGATATACCGTCGTTTGGCGTACCCCTAGGCTGGGCGGATGCGGGGCCGGGAGTACCCTACAACAACAATTGGACGACGGATCCTGTAGGGCCGAACACCATACTATTTGGCGAAATGTTAAGTGGATTCATAGCGCGAGACAACGATTCCGTTGCTCCCCTACGTAGCGCCTTCTTCACGCTTGCGGTCCCTGTACAGCTTACAATTGGCCCGGGCACCATCGATTGGATCGCACTCACCATTGATGACACTGGGAAAAGCCGCTCCATGACTGGAACGGCAAGCAGCGTAGCGCCCGTTCCTGAACCAAGTGGCCTTATGCTGTTATGCGCTGGGCTTGCAATGCTCGGTCTCGCGCGTTTGAGAACGCCGCCCGTAGCCTTTTTTCATGGCAAGAACCGACCGGTCTATTCCCAACTAACAGGAGTGCCGCTGTCGCGATCCTCCACACAGCACGTTGACGCACCGATACCGTTAATTTTGAGTGTGAGCACATTGTGTCGCTGGAGGAGCATTTCGTTATGACCTCAGGTACAAATCGACGCTTTATTTTGCAGAGGCTCATTGCCTTTCTTTACTTATTAGTAGTTGCAGTGCCTGCTTCGGCCGACTTGATTGGGATTCGTGGTTTTGTTTCCACCGGAGTTTCGGACGGATCCGTATCCCCGATACCGGCCAGCTGCAGCTCAAATCAAGCTGTTACCCTTCCCGTATCTATTTCAAGTTCAAACGCCTGTTCGTTCGGTGGAGTCCTCGAGGGCACCGCGATAGCGACGGCGCTTCCATGGACTGCCCAAGCATACATGAGAATGGACGTTCTGGGACCCTTATTCTCCAGTACGAATTTCTTGGCGAGCGCACACACTCAGTATACGTACGAGTTTTATAACACGTCAGGCACTTCACTAGTCGCAACCGCTAGGTTCTCAATGTCTGGCAATGTGTTTTCCGATCTCGGAGACGCATTTATTTCCAGTATACTGGGGGACGCCGCGCTCATCTCATATAGTTTTGAAGACCAAACCGAATACCGACAGGAGTGTTTTTTCAGAGATATTGCATCAGGGTTTTGCGAAGTGACTGTTTCGATTCCTGCTGACTACTACCTTGATATTCCCCTAGAAATGCGTGTTATTGGACAATTGGCCCATGGAATGGTGGTCGAACCGGGTAGTGGCATGCTCGATTTCGGCCACAGCATGTCATTGGAGAGCCTGACTGTTACCGATGACCTCGGAAACCCGCTAGACATATCCATCCTTGCAGGGGACCTCGACGTACCCGGTGCTCCAACGCCTGTCCCCGAACCCTCCACCCTACTTCTGCTCGGCACCGGCCTCGCCGCAGCAGGATACCGACGACTGCGTTCTCTAACGGGTCTTTGAAGAATCCAGACTTCCTGGTAAGTGTAGACGGGAAAATCGGCTTTAACCTTCCGCCCCGCTTACTGCGCACCCAGTGGGTCGTGGACCTCTGGCCAGGCGTCAGCGACTTCCTTCTGAATTTCTCGGTCACGAATAACATTGGTGTAGGATAGATGCAATCCAAGGCGAAAATCGATATCTCCGCCCGAGCGGTCTATCCAAAAGGTGCCCACGCGTATCGGGACAACTCCGTCGTTAGCGGTCGGGGATAGGGCGCGCCAGCTTCATGTACGTAAAGATGTACGGAAGGACGCGCGATACGAACGATTGTGACGGCCGTTTCAGGGGTGCTCAGGGTGAATCAGCCCATGCGTCATCACCCTGTGTTTACGGCACTGCGGATCAACCGTTAGCACTCTTGATACATTACCCCGATAACTTGGGCGCAGGGGGTCGTGAGTTCGAATCTCGCCGCCCCGACCAAATTCTCCTTGGGTCATGGGTAATGTGGGGTCAACGCACGCTGCGGTTGCTACTATCGCTGGCCGGCGTAGCGCTTGTCACCCTGACCGGTTATGCCCTGGTTCCGGCCAACCCCACGACGATCGGGTTCGCGTACCTGCTCCTGGTGTTGATCGTCGCGAGTCTGTGGGGATTCTTCGAAGCCGCGCTCGCCTCGATCGCCGCCACGCTCACCTTCAATTTCTTCTTCCTGCCGCCGGTGGAAAGGTTCACGATCGCAGATCCACAGAATTGGGTGGCCCTGTTCAGTTTTCTCACGACAGCGCTTATAGCCAGCCGCCTGTCGGCTGAAGCAACACGCCGGGCGCTGGACGCTGTCGCGCGCCAACGAGACTTGGAAAGGCTCTATACATTGAGCCGGGCGCTCTTGCTCATTGACAACACACAACCGTTTCCGAAACAATTGGTTCGAAAACTCGCCGAAATCTTCGAGATGAATGCCGCTGTACTCTACCATCGGCGGTCGGAGGAGTTTTATCGCGCCGGACCTGGGGACTTCGACGCCCGGCGCAATCGCGTGATTACGGCGGAGCGCCTCGGCTCAGAGCCGATTGCAGGCCTGGCGCTCCAGGGCGCCCCCATGCCGGATGCGTTTCTGCAGGGAATTGCCAATCTGGTGGCCATCGGACTGGAACGGTCGCGCGGCCAAGACCTCGCCTCCCAAGTTGAAGCCGCCCGGCACAGTGAAAAACTACGCATGGCGCTGTTGGATGCCATGGCGCATGAATGCCAATCCGCAACAGCCGGCTGAAAGCAGGACGATGTAACACTCCACAGAATGCTTGACCATCAGCTATCACGTAAATAAAGAGTTTCTAGAATTTAGGAGCCAAACCATGTCGTTTTCTACTTTTGCTTGCACAGCACTGTTATGTGGAGCCCTTTCGATTCCGGCATTCGGGCAGCCGGCGGGCGGCCTGATCAGCGGCATTGCCAACGACTCTAGCACCGGAAAGCCAGTTGCCGAAGCGCAAATTGTCGTCCGCAATTTGGCGAAGGGCACGGATCGTGCCGCAGTGACCGGCGCCGACGGTATTTTCAACGTCACAAATCTTGAACCCGGTCTGTATGAAGTTGCCGCCACCAAGAGCGGATTCCAGAAATCGTCGGCGCGTGTCGAAGTGGCTGGCCACCTGACCGTTCATGTGGATCTTCCCCTGTTGGCTGCGGCCGACCCGGCGCTGACCGAGCGGGAACAGAAATTGCTCGATCGCATTGAGCGCCTGGAGATACGCCTGGCGGCGATGGAAGCCAGGGCGGCTGGCGAAAAAACGGTAGCCGTCAAGACCGCCCCTGTGCCAGAGGTGCTGTTGGCCTCGCGAACGCCGGTTGCGTTCGCGCCCCCCGCTCCCGCGCCGCAAGCCGCCGGCCAGACATCAGTACCCGCCGGGCACATCATTCCGGACGCCCTGCAAGCTCCCCCGTCCGTTGCCGGAGTCGACAACTTTACTCCGTTCGCATACGGCGATTTCACCTGGCTCAATGGCAGCGCCCGCACCAAGGACACGGTGCTGGATACGAAATTCTTCACTCCTGAAGTCAGGTTCGACACTCACTTCATCACCGATTTCAACCAGCCCAAAGACCACACCATGGGCGGGTCGACTGAACAGTTCCGGTCCGGCGAAGTCCAGCTTGAGCAGATCAGCGTCGGCGGCGATTTTCACTGGCAGAATGTTCGCGGCAGGATACTGACTATGTTCGGCATGTTCGGCGTCACCACCCCGCGCAATGACGGGAGCTCCGGCGTCGGCCAATGGGATGTGCGCGGCGCTTACAGGTACGTTTCGGAGGCGTATGGCGGGTATCACTTCGATGTGAACCACGGGCTCAACGTGGACGCAGGGATTTTCGTGTCTTATATCGGGCTGTTCAGCTACTACAACTTTGACAACTGGGCCTACCAGCCTTCGTTTGTCTCGTCCAACACGCCCTGGTTCTTCAATGGCGTGCGCATCCAGTGGTTTCCCACCAACAAGCTGAAGATCGAACCATGGATCATCAACGGCTGGCAATCCTATAACCGGTTCAACGGACACCGCGGTTTCGGAGGACAGATTCTCTACCGCCCGAAAGAATGGCTGTCCATCGTCTCCAACAATTACGGCAATGGCACGGACACCTTGGGTAATCCCAACCGCTTCCGCCTGCACACCGACGACAGCATCGAGGTCCGGTATTACAACCATCCGGAGAAAACGGGCATTTCCAAGATGGCATTTTCTTTCACCGCCGACGCCGGCTGCGAATACGGCGGCGGCGTAACCTGCCACGGTGGGGCGGGGGGTCCGAAGCAGTCGTTCCTGGGCTTCATGGGCTACAACCGGATTTGGTTTGGCAAAGACAAGTTCGCCATTACCCTGGGCGGCGGCAAGATGAACAATCAAGGCCGGTATCTGACCCTGCTGCCGCCGATTAACGGAGCCGACGCTGTCTCTGGTTCGCCCTACTTCACGGCGAATCCCGGCGACAAGGCCCATATGTGGGATGCCAATATCAATCTGCAATGGATGCCGAGACAGTACATTACCTGGTGGACAGAGTTCGGGTACCGCCATTCGGATGTTCCCTATTGGTCGGGACGCGGCGGGATTACTCCTCCGGGAGGAAATACCGGAGCACCGGCGCAGTATGTCTGCGCCGGCGGCGGCTCCGCAGGGACCAATGACCTTGCGACCGCATACGTGAACTGCGGCGGGCCAGGCAGCGTCTGGTTCCCGGATCTTCGTAAGGGCCAAGCCACCGC
Source organism: Candidatus Solibacter usitatus (assembly GCA_016185465.1). GTDB lineage: Bacteria > Acidobacteriota > Terriglobia > Bryobacterales > Bryobacteraceae > JACPNO01. Next base: position 31,166 of record JACPNO010000063.1, on the reverse strand, counting down.
CAGCGTCGGGGTCATGGTCAAATTCTAATAGTGAACCCGCTCTCGGCCTTTGGCCTGTTCGCCGTTACGGCGATGCTGGTATGTTACGCCTTGGAACCACGCGGCCGGTCCTACACGCTCGCTTTTGCAGGGGCCTGCGTGCTCGGATCGGCTTACGGGTTTCTCCAGGGAGCCTGGCCATTCGGCCTGGTGGAAGCTGTCTGGTCCGTCGTGGCGGTACGGCGATGGTGGCGTGCGGGACGGTTAAACGAGAAGTATGGCCGCTGAGATCCGCCGGAAAACGCCCGAAGACTATCTGCGCGAATGCCAGGCGGAGGAAGAGGGTTGCGCGGCTCAGTGGTTCGAGCGCTCCTGGATTCATTTCCTGCTGTGCCAGACTGTGGGGAAATTCCAATCTGCAGCACCAAAATGAGAGTGAAAGCAGATCCCCTGAATTGTGATGTTCTTCCCGGGCACTATGACGTCGTCGCCGCTGCCTTGGGCGCCTGGGGGTGGTGAGTTACGGGCATCGCGTCTCAAGCCGGTGCCCGTGTCCACACGGATGTCCACAGCCGCCTGCGGTCAACCGGCTTGCGCTGCTGAGCGGGTTCTGGTTTGGGGCTATCTCCAGCGTATAGGCGGAGGGATTGGTATGCTCGGCGTGCCAGCCTTGCAATTCGTTTTGGTTTTCATATCGTTGGCTCCTGCAAGTTAGAAAAGCAACCTTGGTGCCATTCTGCCATCGGCAGTAGCCCGGCACCTAAGTGCTTGCAGGCGTATTGCATAAGTGCTTTAGCTCATAAGTGGAAGCGCCGCAACAGATGAACCCCGGACTATCCGAATGGATACGGACCAACCTGAAAAGATAGCGGCGGGCCGGTTCAGGCTGCCGTAGTCAACCAATGGGGCAGCGCTGAACCAGCCGTCGCGATTATCGGGCTGCGACGGGCACGGCGATTGACATGCCGATCACTTCGCCAGAGATCACCAGTTCGACACGCCGGTTCTGTTGCCGGCCGGCCGCGGTGTCATTGGTGGCGATGGGCTGCGTTTTTCCAAAGCCCTTGGTGGTTACCGAACCCTGCGGCATCCCCTGATTGGTTAAGTAGTCGCGCACCGCCGAGCCGCGCTGCTCGGAGAGATTCTGATTGTAGTCATCCCCGCCCACATTGTCGGTATGGCCTTCTACATCCAACCGCAAGCCCGCGTGCCCCGAGACAATTCCGGCAACTTTGGCCAACTTCTCTCTGGCTTCCGGACGCAATGAGAACTTCGCCGTGTCGAACAGGACATCCGACATGTTCACAATCAAGCCGCGGGCCGTATCGCGAGTTTGCAGAATCGTGTTGAACTGAAGCAGCAGCTTGGCTCGCAGTTCCGCTTTTTCCGCCTCCGCCTGCGCCCTATCCCGCGCGGCCCGGTCGAGGTCGGCTTGGGCGGCAGCCAGTTTGGCGTCGCTTTCCTGTCTCAAACGGTCCGCCTCGGTCTGCGCGGCCAATTTCTGTGCCTCGTTGGCCAGTCTCAGCCTTTCGGCTTCCGTCTGGGCAGCCACCAGCCGGGCGTCGTTGTCGCGCTTCAGGCGGTCGGCTTCAGCCTGAGCAGCCGCCGCTTGCGCGTCATTCCCCTGTTTTACGCGCGCGGCTTCGAGCTCAGCCCTGACGCGCGCATCGGCCGCCTCGCGCTTCACCCGGTCGGCTTCGGCTTGCGCGGCGGCGCGCTCGTTTTCAGCGCGCGATTCCCGGTCCGCGCCGGCCTGGCGTTCGGCCGCCAGCAGTTCGTCATCCTGACGCTTCACGGCGATCGCGCGCGCGTCTTCGGCCGTCTGCACCGCCTGCCGCGCGCTCATCGTCACCTGCTTTGAACCCGCCTTGCGCGCCCGCAGCGCCTCCGCCTGCCTCAGATTGTCTTCGGCCTTCTGAAACGTCTCCGCCGCGTAGCGGTCGGCGCCGCTTGAACGCGCGATTTGTATCGCATTGCGGGCTTCGTAAAGTTCCAGCGGCATCTTGCGGTTGACCTTCAGGTCGAGTACGTTCGCCAGGTGCTCGTATTGACCTCTTTGCAGCAGTTCGTACTTGGCGTCGATGATCTCGATCTTGCCGGCGGTATCGGGACGCACTACGTTTTCCATCACCACTACGTCGCTCGGACGCGACACGGCGAAGTAGGGTTCGGCCGTCACCAGCAGGCCGAATGACTGCAGCTCGGTAGTTACGTCCAGCTTCCCGCTGGTGCCATTGCGAAGAATTTCGCCCAGGTTGGACGTCCGGCCTTCCGGCGTGATGGCCCACAGGACGTAGGTCAGATACTCCACGCCGAACTGGTTGGCCTCCGGAAGATTGCGGAATTCCACTTCGATTTCGATGTAGCCCTGCTTGCTCTCCACCTTGGCCTGCCCGTGAGCATCGGGCATGAGCGTGGTGCCTTGGAAATCGACCTTGGTGGCTCCGCCCCGATGCTGGTAGCTGATCGCCTTGGCCGTCCGTTCGGTCACGGTAATGCGGTAAACCGGCGCCAGGCCGGCGGCCGCCCGGTTGGCATTCTCGTTTCTTTCCTGAGCCGGTGTTTGGGCCGCAAGAACTCCGCATGCCAGCAGCCATGCAATAGTGAGTTTCGTCATGTTGTTTCCTCGCCGTTCGTTTTTGTTACCCATTACTTCGCTGCCCGCTTGTCTTCGCGCGCCGAATGCCGGTTCAGTTGATCGATCAACTTTGCGGCCGCCGGGGGCATCCGCCGTTTCCGGCTGATGATGTCGCGGTTCTCCAGCCGTTTTCCGTAGAGGTTGGCGTTATCGTCCAAGTCCTGCCGCAAGGTCGCTCCTTCGAGAGCCACCCCTGCAAACAGCCCCTGCGAGCGCGACCACGAGAGAATATCGGCGTGCATTTGAGCATCGGTCTGGGCCGTGGCCGTGCGCCCCACCGGGCCCGCGGCGACCGAACCCTCGGCGCCTAGCGTGAATTTGCTCGCGAGCAGCTTGTCGGCTCCGCGCTCACTCATCACCAGCATGATCAGGTCGGTCGAAGAACCTCCGATCTGAAATCCCACACTGCCGCCTTCGATGCGCACCGTGCCCGGCGCTGACCAGCCTGGTCCCACTTTGCTGCGGCACGAGAGGTAGCCTTTGCCATACTTGGCGCCAAAAACGAAAGCCGCGGTCTTGAGGTCCGGCACGATCACGATACAGTGGGCGTGCTCGAGCATCTCCTGGGGAATGCCTTTGTCCGGCGCCGCCATGATTTCCGAAAATACCGCGGTCGCGGCGTCCAGCCGCTTGGTGGGCTCGTTGTCCTTGGCTAACAGGGGCGTTATCGCCACGGCTACGACGAGAAGTAGTTTCATTCCTTCACCCTCTTCCTTGGTCATGAGACCTCTCAAGACACCTCCGTCAACGGCACGCGCCGCGCCAATTGCGCCAAGGTGTTGAACAGGCTGATTCGAATCCGCCTGCGGGCAGCAAACAGCGGGAAGCGGACCTGGAGCCTTAACCGCCCGTGGTCATGTGACGGCGTATGGTCACATCTCGGGCGCGGGAGGCCTCACTGCGGCGAGGCCGTCTCCGGCTGGAATTGCTCGAGCTGCGCGCGCTGTGCAAGCAGCTTCGCCCAGTCGGAGCGGGCTTTCTTGGTTTCCTGAGAGAGGGGCTTGCGGTCTTTGTAATAGTCCAGGATGTTGCGGCGAAGGTCGGCCGAAACTCCGGCAAACTTATGTTCGGCGATCTTGCTCAGCAGCTTGTCATAAGCTTGATCGGTTCCCAGGTACTGGCCGGCCAGGGTTGGGGCGCCGACGTCGAAATTCTCATTCGCCAGTTGCAGACGGCCGGCATCCACGTTCGCAAGCGATGCGCGGTAGCTGTCGACGGTGGCGTTGAAACTGGCCATGAACATCCGTTCGACTTCCGGAGTCGGCGCGCGGAACGCCAGCGACTTGAAGGGGCCGAACTTGGGAACCACCCGCAGCAGCCAAGCCACGATGCGCGTCCGGATGCCAGGCCGGTGATATTCGGTTCCCCATTCCTTTTCATAGCTGGCGCGCGAGAGATTGAAGAGAAATTTCTTCCTGGTCACGCCCGGGATTTCCTTGAGGAGCGTGTCTTTCTTGAGCTGCCAGGCGACCCTCGTCATACCCGGAATAATGGAGCTGACGCTGTAGCGGAAGGAACCTAGCGCAAGATCCAGGTGGCCGAAGACATCCTTCATTTCGAGGCCATACGTATTGCGGAACGCCCGTTCCAGAACCGGTTTGGCTACCTCGAAACCGATAAATGCCCGGTAGCGGTCCGGCGCATAGCGGCCCTGCGCGACCTGCAGCACGTCGAAGCCGAACTCTGTCCGGAGGTGGGAGGTGGGATTGTCCCAATATGTCACTATTTGTCCGAACCGGGTACGGAGCTTCGGGTAAAGGATAGGCACCGCAAGATTGGTTGCGATCCGGTGGCCGATGTTGTCCGCCGAATAATGCGCCAGCGCGCCCAGCGCAAAGGCGTATTCATTGAGGTTCTGCGCTTCGCCGATCAGCGCGATTACGAAATCCCCGCTGCGCACGTAGTGCGTCAAGTCGCTGAACAAGCGAGTGCTGAACGGATAATACCCCATGTCTTGCAGGATGCAGCCGCCGTAGACATAGGCGTGGGCTTTCTGCAGCTCCTCCGGCGTGGACAGAGGGAATCGTTTCAACAGCATCTTTTGAATGGAGACGTCCCACAGCGAGTCGACAATCGCCTCGTGCGTGAGTACCGAATAGCCGTAGAAGGCCGAGGCCGAAGCCAGCAGCAGAGCCGTCAGACGGCCAGCGGCCCGGAGCTTGGATCGGACCGGGCCACGCGCCCAATCGAGAAGAGACACAGACACCTTATTCACCAGATCGACCCATTTACCAAATCGCATACCGCCGGGCTTGTCAGGACCAGTCTCTATCAGCCAGCGGCACGCCGATGGCCGTTCACAGAGCATCGTTGCCTGAAATGGCGATCGGCGGTCATCTGACCAAGTATCGTCAGATCAGCCCCCTTCCCTCCTTCCTATTCAGCCTACCAGCCGCAGCAGCCGGCATGGATGTCCACGTGCCTGCATAAGGCTGCGATAGGAGTGAATTGCCATGAAATTAGCCAGGATCACCGGTACAGCCGCGTTCTTGTTTTTCGGAACCCTGCTCCCCATGCAGGCGCAGCGCGACGGACAGGGCGACAAGCCCGACAGGCCGCCAGCCAGGCCGAACAGAGAAGCGTCGCCCAGGCAGCAGCGCGCTCCGCGGGCAGAGCAGCCCCAAGCACCACGGACCGAGCGCGCGCAGCAGCCGCAGCAGCGTGCTCCGCGAGCCGAGCAACCGGCGCAGCGCGCCCAGCAGCCCCAAGCACAACGGACCGAACGCGCGCAGCAGCCGCAGCAGCGTGCACCGCGAACCGAGCAACCGGCGCAGCGCGCCCAGCAGCCGCAAACCCAACCGCAGCGGTCCGAGCCCGCGCGTACTCCTCAACAGGCCCAGCGGAGGGACCAGCCGCAGCAGCGCGCTCAACCAGTGTCCCGGCCAGCGTCCCGGCAAGCATCCCAACAGCAGCTCGCGCAGCCTTCCCAACGCTCTCAACCCCAGGCAGCCCGGCAACAACAACCCCAACCGCAGCGCACGCAAGAGCAGGCGCGAAGCTGGCAGCAACAACGTGGATGGCAGCAGCAAGGCGGCTGGCAGGGGCACGATTCCTGGCAGCAAAATCGCTCGCAAAACTGGTCATCGGACCATCGCAGCTGGGCTCAGCGCGGCGGCTACGGCGGTTATTATGTCCCTCAGGCCACCTTCAGCCTCTCTTTCGGCAGCCAGCATTTCTTTCGCATCCGCACGCAGCCGGTGATGTATCTGGGGTATCCCCGCTTTCAGTACGGCGGATATTCGTTCCTGATGGTCGATCCCTGGCCGGAAGGCTGGTCTGAAAACTGGTATGCCTCCGACGATGTCTACATCGACTTCGACGATGGCTATTACCTTTACAACCGGCGCTACCCTGAAGCGAGGCTCGCCATCACGATCGCGCTTTAGCCGGGAGCGGTCATGAACCAGACGCTTGGAATCATCCTGATTGTGCTGGGCCTGGCCGGTCTGGCCTGGGGAGGGTTTACCTACACTACCCGGGAAAAAGTCATCGACCTGGGACCGATTCAGGCTACTCGGGAACAGACCCACAATGTACCGCTGCCTCCCATTGCCGGCGCGCTGGCCCTTATTGGCGGCGTCGTTCTGCTGGTAGCGGGAAAAAAAGCGTAGTCTCCGCCGAATGCGGGGAGAAAAGGAAAGACGAAAATGCTCATCCTCATCATCGTATTACTGCTGGTTTTTGGCGGCGGAGGAGGGTACTACGGCCACTCTCGCTGGGGTGTCGGCGGAGGGGCGGGTGTGGGGCTGGGGACAATATTGTTGATTCTGCTGGTCGCGTACATGCTGGGCTTCCACGTCTGAAGGCTCCGGCAAAGCGCCTCACGCGTCGCTGCGCGAAACGCCCAGCTTTTTCATCATGGCGTTCAAAGTGGTTCGCGGTATCCCGAGGCGCGTGGCGCAGGTCGTCACCACCCCGCCGCTCTCCCGAAGCACCCGGATAATGTGCTCGCGCTCCACTTGCTCGAGCGTGGCGCTGCCGGCGGCTTGCAGACCATCCTCGCGAATTTCGGCGAGGGGGGCACGAAGGCTCGGTCCTCGGGAAAGAATCACCGCCCGTTCGATGAAATTCTCCAGTTCCCGTACGTTGCCCGGCCAGCGCCAGTTCACCAGCGCGCGCATGGTTTCCGAGGGAATCTTTTCGATCTGCCGGTCCATTTTCGCGGCATATTTCTTGGTGAAATGGCGGGCGAGCAGCGGAATGTCCTCCGGGCGATCGCGCAACGGCGGTGTGGTGATCGGAAAAACCTTTAGGCGATAGTACAGATCGCTGCGGAACAGTTTATCCCCCATCATCTGGGTGAGATTGCGATTGGTGGCCGCCACCAGCCGGACGTCGATGGGAATCGTCTTGGTGCCGCCCAGCCTCTCAAACGATTTCTCCTGCAGAGCCCGCAGTAATTTCGGCTGCAGATCCAATGGAATGTCGCCTACTTCATCCAAAAACAGCGTCCCGCGGTGAGCCATCTCAAATCGGCCGATTTTCTGCGACAAGGCGCCGGTAAAAGCCCCTCTCTCGTAGCCAAACAACTCGCTTTCGAGAAGCCCGGTGGGAATGGCGGCGCAGTTCAACGTGATGAACGGCAGGTTCTTGCGAGGGCTCATCCGGTGGATGGCGCGGGCCACCAATTCCTTGCCCGTGCCGGTCTCGCCGAGAATCAACACGTTGGCATCGGTAGGAGCAACCACTTCCACCTGCCGCTGCACCCGCCGCAGCGCGGCGCTGCTGCCGACGATCTCCTCGAAGTCGTCCTTGAGCTCGACATCTTCATCCTCGATGCTCTCCACCCGGTCGCGTTCGCGGAGGTCCTGCACGAAAGTAATCCAGCGGAAGGGCGCCAGCTTCAACATCGCCGTGGCAATCAGAACCGGAACGCGCGTGCCATCCTTTCGAATCAGCTCTTTTTCAAAGGGCGTGCAGGCGCCGAACCGCAGGCCCTCCTCATGCGCCAGCTCATCGAGAGCGGCGTATTCGGGCGGAGTGAGATCGGGCCAGTGCAGCCGGCCCGCCAGCAAGTCCTCGCGGCTATATCCGACCAGCTCGAGAAAGGCATCGTTGGCTTCCGGAATGCGGTCAAACTCTCCGGAAACGATGCCGGCGATCGACGATTCGGCCGGGAGCGGCCGCACACGGGCTCGGCTTCGCCGCAGCTTTTCGTCTCTTTCGTGGCGGTCGCTAAAATCGCGCACCACCCTGGCAAAGCCCTGCAGCTCCCCGCTCTCGTCTTTCAGGGCCATGGTGATGACGTTGGCCCAGAATCGCGACCCATCTTTTCTCAAATGCCAGGCTTCGTTTCCCAAATGGCCTTCAGCGGCGGCTCTTTTGAGCTTTTCTTCGAAATTCAGGCGGGCAAGCTCTTCGCTCGGATAGAGGAAGGATACATGCTTCCCCACTGCCTCACCGGTCTTGTAACCGTAAATACGCTCCGCCCCCGCATACCAGGTGACAATCCGTCCATCCACATCCAACAGGAAAAGTGCGTAGTCCTGCACCCAGGACGGGATCGTGTCCTTAATTTCCTCGCCGGTACTGGCGGCCGGCGTCTTGGGTTGCAGGACTAAGACATGGCGCACCGGCAGCACGTTGCCTTTGGCGATGTACTCGACGTCTCGCGGGCCCCCATCCGCACCGACCAGTTTCAGCGTTCCCTGCTGCTCGCCATGCTCGAGAAAGTCTCGCCAGCGCTCGGAAATCACCGGCTTGAAGCCGGGCTCGGTAAAATCATCCAGGCTGCGGCCGATGATCTTTTCACGTGGAAGCCCCAACAGCTTGCTCGCGCCGGCACTGGCCTCGCGGTAATGGCGTTCGTTATCGGTGAGCAGAATGGGCGCGGAGGGGTGGAAAACAACGGTGCGGAATAGCAGCTCGAGCTCTTTCGGGCCGTTTTCCGCGAGCCAGCCGGCAGCGTGTGCCTGAGAAGCCATTTTCGCCTCCCCTTTTCACTCCGTCGATCCAGGAAGCCGGCGATTTGGAGAACACGTAATGCGCGTTCGGCAAACAGGGGGGAGCCGAGAATGGCGGTCAGTTCCATTCTAGCACTTCGGTGACCACATCTGGTCAACGGACGCTTCACTCGTATCCGTCTGTGATTTGCCCTAGGTTTGGCTGGCTGCATGCCTAGTGTGGTCCAGAGGAGACAGAAAACATGCCCTTAATCAATATCGTCGTCACGCTGATCGTCGTGGGAGTGCTGTTATGGCTGATCAATCGTTATATCCCGATGGCTTCCAGCATCAAGACCATTCTGAACGTCGTAGTGGTGGTGGCCGTTGCCATTTGGGTGTTGCAGGCAACCGGACTGTGGGGACCGATATCGAGCTTTCGCCTGACTCGCTAGACTACCCCTGACCGCATCCGGTCATATGACCTCGCCCGGTCAATTCCTGGACCGCGCGCGGCGGCTCTGCGAATCGCTCCGGCGCGTCCGCTGCGTTCGGCCGAGCTTGGCCTGGGCTTCTCCCAACAGGCGGGTCGGGCGGGGGCGGCGTGATGGGCGTTGGAATGCGTCCACTACAGTGGCGAGATCTGACAGCAGGGATCGTACACCGTTCCTAAGGAGCTAACCGCATGGGACAGATCGTGGTCCCGCTACTGGCGCCGGCGCCGAAGAGCCGCCGAATCAACGACGGTTGCTACCGCACCAAGGCCCGCGGACTCGCTGTGCTCAATTCACCGCTTCTCAACAAGGGAACCGCGTTCACGGCGGAAGAGCGGCACGCCTTGGGTCTCACTGGCCTGCTCCCTCCCGACATCAGCACACTCGAAGCGCAGGTGAAGCGCGCCTACATCCAGTACGAGCGCCTGCCGGATGCGTTGAGCAAGAACATCTACCTGACCGCTCTGCACGACCGCAATGAAGTGCTGTTTTACCGGCTGTTCTCCGAGCATCTGCGCGAAATGATCCCCATCGTCAACGATCTGACGGTAGGCATGGCGATGGAGCAATACCATCATGAGTGCCGGCGTCCACGGGGCTTGTACCTTTCGATCGACCATGCGGAAGGTATCGAGGAAGCGTTTGCCAACCTTGGCGCGGGCTCCTCCGATATCGACCTGATCGTGGCCACCGACGCCGAGCAAATCCTGGGAATCGGCGATTGGGGCGTGGGCGGGATTGAAGTCTCCATCGGCAAGCTGGCGATCTACACGGCGGCGGGGGGCATTGATCCGCGGCGCGTGATCCCGGTAATGCTGGATGTCGGCACCAATCGGGAAAGCCTGCTGAGCGATCCCATGTACATCGGCAACCGGCATGGCCGCATACGCGGGGAGCGCTATGACGCCTTCATCGACGCATATGTTGCCGCCACCACCCGCCTGTTTCCCAATGCTCTGCTGCAGTGGGCCGACTTTGCGCCGGGCAATGGACGGAGCCTGCTCGAAAAATACCGCGACCGGATCTGCACGTTCAACGACGATATGCAGGGCACCGGCGCCATTACGCTCGCGGCTGCGATCTCGGCGGTGCGGGTTTGCGGAACGCCCCTGCGCAGCCAGCGCGTAGTTATTCTGGGGGCGGGCACGGCAGGTGTCGGCATCGCCGACCAGATTTGCGACGCCATGGTGCGCGACGGTCTGTCCAGGGAAGAGGCCGCGAAGCGTTTTTGGTGCGTGGATCAACAGGGGTTGCTCACCGCCGGGATGGCGGAGCGGCTGCGCGACTATCAGGTGACCTATGCCCGCCCCAGCAAGGAAACCAAAGTCCGCAGCGGCGATGGGCGCGGCGAAAGCCTGGCCCAGGTGGTGCGCCGGGTGAAGCCGACCATGCTGATCGGCGCCTCCACCGCCGCCGGGAGTTTCACCGAGGCTATCGTCAAGGAAATGGCTGCCCACACCCAGCGGCCCATCATCTTTCCGCTCTCGAAGCCCGCATCCCGGGCCGAGGCCACGCCAGCCGATCTGATTGCCTGGACCGAAGGACGGGCCCTGATCGCCACCGGCAGCCCGTTCGCGCCCGTCACGTATAAGGGAGTGACTTATGTCATCGGCCAAGTGAACAATGTCATGCTGTACCCGGGCCTGGGCTTGGGCGCGATTGTCTCTCGAGCCCGCAGGATCAGTGATGGCATGTTCGCGGCCGCGGCTAACGCGGTGTCCAGCCTGGTAGCGGTACGCCAGCCCGGCGCGTCGCTGCTCCCGCATATCGACGACTTACGCAGTGTGTCGGTGACGGTGGCGGTAGCGGTCGCCGAAACCGCGGCGGCAGAAGGGCTGGCGGGAATTGCACTGAGCGACATTGTGAAACAAGTGCAAGACGCGATGTGGCAGCCGGAGTACTGCCGGATCCAGGCATCCTGACCCGCGGGATGGCATGATCCTCTCACCCAGCTTGACGTCAAAAGTGAAGGCCGGCAGGCGGACCCTTAACCGGGGCCTGCAGCAGCTCAGGGCAAGTCTGGGCGGGGATGGAGGGTCCGCCAAATACGCCGCCGGCGAGCCACCGCTGCGATCGGAGCTATTCAGCGCCGATCAGATGAAGCTGCACGGCAAGAGCCTGGCGGCTTCCCATTCCTTGAGCGCCGGGCGTCCGCGCGACCGCCTGCTGGCGCGCCTCGCCGACAACGAAGAAGTGCTCATCGGAGTCCGTAACCTGCTGACGGACGCGGTGCAGGACAACCGCCGGATTACACCCGCCGCCGAGTGGCTGCTCGATAACTTCTATCTGATCGAAGAGCAGATCCGCACCGCCAAGCGGCACTTGCCCAAGGGCTACAGCCGGGAGCTGCCGGCCTTGTTGACAGGCGCTTCGAGCGGGCTGCCGCGCGTGTACGATCTGGCGCTCGAAACCATTTCACACGGCGATGGGCGGGTGGATCCGGAAAGCCTGGCTAATTTTGTGACCGCTTACCAATCCGTTACGGCTCTCAAGCTGGGCGAATTGTGGGCCATCCCGATCATGCTGCGTCTGGCGCTGATCGAGAATCTGCGCAGGGTGGGAGCGCGGGTGGCCGCCGACAGAATCGACCGCAATCATGCCGATTCCTGGGCGGACCAGATGATCGAAGTCGCTGAAAAAGATCCGCAGAGCCTGATTCTGATGATCGCCGACATGGTGCGATCGAGCCCGCCGATGGTGAGCTCGTTTGTCGCGGAATTCGCGCGCCGGCTGCAAGGGCAGAGCGCGGCGCTGGCGCTGCCGCTCACCTGGATTGAGCAGCAGCTGGCCGGCTCAGGGCTGACGATTGAACAACTGGTGCAGGCGGAGAACCAGCAGCAAGCCGCCGACCAGGTTTCGATCAGCAATACCATCGGCAGCCTGCGCTTTCTGGGCGCGATGGACTGGCGCGAGTTCGTCGAGACGATGAGCGTGGTGGAGCGGACGCTGCTGGAAGATCCCGCCGGAGTATACGGCCGAATGGATTTTGCCACGCGGGACCGCTACCGGCACGTGGTGGAAAACATAGCCAAGAGCAGCCCGCTTACCGAGGGCGAGATCGCCGGCCAGGCGATCCGGCTGGCGCACACGCGCGCATCCGCGGAAAGCAATCGGGCGGCCCACGTTGGTTTCTACCTGATCGATAAAGGGCTGGCTCAACTAAGCGACGCCGTGCAGTTCCGTCTATCGACGGCGCAAGAGCTCCTGCGATTTACGGCGCGCTTTCCATTATCCCTGTACCTGGGCGCGATCCTGCTGATCACCGGCCTGTTCACAGCCAGTCTGCTGGCAAAGGCGCACGCCGGCGGGCTTGGCGGCGGTATGCTGGCGCTTACCGGCATCGTGGCCCTGCTGTGCTCAAGCCAGCTGGCGGTAGCGCTGGCGAACTGGCTGGCAACAATGGTGGCAACGCCTCATGCGCTGCCCCGCATGGACCTCTCGGAGGGAATTCCAGCGGAATGGCGCACTCTGGTCGTGGTCCCCGCCATGCTCACCGGCGCTCAGGGCGTTGAGGACCTCATCGAAGCCCTGGAAGTCCGGTTCCTCGCCAATCGGGTGGCGAACCTGCACTTCGGCCTGTTGACCGATTTTCAAGACGCGCGCGAGGAAACGCTGCCTGAAGACGCCTCACTGTTGCAGTTGGCGCAAACCAAGATCGAGGACCTCAACCGAAAGTACGGCGGCGCATTTTTTCTCTTTCATCGTCCGCGCCGCTGGAATCCGCAAGAGCGGGTTTGGATGGGTTACGAGCGCAAACGCGGCAAGCTGGCGGCACTGAATTTGCTGCTGCGCGGAGCGGCGTCGGATGAAACCGGAGACCACTTCTCGCTGATCATCGGCGAAACGGCGATCCTGAGTGGCGTGAAGTACGTCATTACGCTCGATACCGATACCCAGCTTCCGCGCGATGCGGCGTGGCAGTTCGTCGGGGCCATGGCGCATCCGCTGAACCAGCCGCGGTTTAGTGAAGACCAGCAGCGCGTGACCGAGGGATACGGCATCCTGCAGCCGCGCGTGGCCGTGAGCCTGCCGGGAACCAACCGCTCCCGCTATGCGCGGCTGTGGGGGAGCGAGCCGGGCATTGATCCTTATACGCGCGCCGTCTCCGACGTGTACCAGGATTTGTTTGGCGAAGGCTCGTTCATCGGCAAAGGGATTTACGATGTGGATGCATTCGAGCGGTCGCTAAAAGATCGCTTCCCTGAGAACCGCATCCTCAGCCACGATTTATTGGAGGGATGCTACGCGCGGGCGGGGCTGCTGAGCGATGTGCAGTTGTACGAAGAATATCCGTCGCGCTACAGCGCCGATGTCAGCCGCCGGCGCCGCTGGATTCGCGGGGATTGGCAGATTGCCCGGTGGCTGCTGCCGCGCGTGCCCGGCCTGAGCGGCCGCCCGCGGAGCAATCCGCTCTCCGGACTTTCCCGTTGGAAGATTTTCGACAACCTGCGGCGCAGCCTCGCGCCTCTCGCCCTGACGATGCTGCTGCTGCTCGGGTGGACGGCTCTGTCACCGGCCTGGTTCTGGACACTGGCGGTAATGGCAATGATTCTGCTTCCGCCGCTGCTGGGCTCGATCCTGCATCTGTTTCAGAAGGCGGACGATGTCCTGCTGAGGCAGCATTTACTCGCCTGGGTACGTTCGACCGAGCGCCATTTGGCCCAATCGATATTCGCTCTGGTGTGTCTCCCCTACGAGGCGTGGTACAGCCTGGATGCGGTTGCGCGCACAGCGGGGCGAATGCTGTTCTCCCACAAGCGGCTTCTGGAATGGAATCCGTCCGGCGAAGCGAACGAGCGCGATCGCGCGGATCTGTTCGGGTGCTGCCAAACCATGTGGACCGGCCCTGCCCTGGCCATGTTCGCGGTGATTTATCTTGCGTATTCGCGACCCGTCTCATTGGCAGCGGCCGCACCGGTCTTGGGTCTCTGGTTCGCTTCGCCGGCAATTGCCTGGTGGATCAGCCTGCCGCTCACTCGCCGGCCCGCCCGGTTGACGGCCGATCAGATTACCTTTCTGCGGAACCTTGCGCGCAAAACCTGGGCGTTCTTTGAGACTTTCGTAGGGCCGGACGATCACTGGCTGCCGCCGGATAACTATCAGGAGCATCCGGTGGCCGCAATCGCGCACCGTACGTCGCCCACCAACATGGGACTGGCGCTGCTGGCGAATTTGTCGGCCTGCGACTTCGGTTATCTTTCCGCGTCGCAACTCATCGAGCGCACGGCCAATGCGCTGCAGACGATGAAAACCCTGGAGCGCTACCGGGGCCACTTCTACAACTGGTACGACACGCAGACGCTGAAACCGCTGCCTCCGCTCTACGTTTCGACGGTGGACAGTGGGAACCTTGCCGGTCACCTGCTGACGCTGAGGGCTGCCTTAATGGCTCTTCCCGATCAGAAGATTCTGGGGGCGCAATGGTTCGAAGGGCTTGCCGATACGTTGCGAATCCTTCAGGAGACTGCGGGAAGCGCCCGCCTGGCTCGATTCGCGCAACTGCGGCTGGATCCGGACGCCGCGCCCACAACCGTACCGGCGATCCGGCTTTGTCTCGAGCGGCTGGCGGCTTCGGTCAACGAGGCAGCGAGGCACCTCGACCAGACGATCGATAGCCAAACAAAGTGGTGGGCCGATGCGCTCGCGCGTCAATGCCAGGGCGCGCTCAATGAGCTGACCGGCGGCATTGCCAGTGAGGGAGACGAAATCCCCACGCTGCGCGAATTGGCCAGGCTCGAGCGGGAGCTTCCGGCTTTGAGCCAGCGTGCCGGAACGAAGATCGCAGCCATCGAAAGCCTGGCCTTCGAATGCGGTGAATTGGCGGTCATGGAGTATGGCTTCCTGTTCGACAAGGCGCGTAACTTGCTCGCCATCGGATACAACGCGAGCGAACGCCGGCGCGACGCGAGTTATTACGATCTGTTGGCTTCCGAAGCCAGGTTGTGCAGTTTCGTGGCGATCGCACAGGGTCAGCTCCCGCAGGAGAACTGGTTTGCTTTGGGCCGTCTGCTCACCGCCGCCGGCGGAGAACCGATTCTGCTTTCCTGGAGCGGTTCGATGTTTGAGTACCTGATGCCGTTGCTGGTGATGCCGACTTATGAGAACACGCTGCTCGACCAGACCTGTAAGTCAGCCGTGCGGAGGCAGATTGAGTATGGCAAGTCGCGCGGCGGGCCGTGGGGAATTTCCGAATCCGGATATAACACCATCGACGTTCATCTCAATTACCAGTACCGCGCATTCGGCGTGCCCGGCCTGGGGCTCAAACGCGGGCTGGCCGAAGACTTGGTCCTGGCGCCTTATGCCTCCGCGCTCGCGTTGATGGTGTTGCCGGAAGAGGCATGCCTCAACCTGCAGCGCCTGGCCGCGGAAGGATTTGCCGGACGATACGGATTTTACGAAGCCATCGACTACACACCGTCGCGAGTGCCGCGCGGACAGCCGGCGGCCGTGGTGCGGTCCTTCATGGCGCATCACCAGGGCATGACCCTGCTCTCGCTGGCTTATCTGCTGCTGGACCGCCCCATGCAGAAGCGATTCGAGTCCGATCCCTTATTTCAGGCGACCATGCTGTTGCTCCAGGAACGGATCCCGAAGGCCACGGCATTCCATTCGCAAACGGCCGAACAGCCCCTCTTGCAGTCCTCCACGAGCGCCCCGGAGGCTCCCGTGCGCATCTTCCCCAGCCCCAACACGCCCGCACCCGCAGTGCATTTGTTGTCGAATGGCCGTTACCACGTGATGGTCACCAACGCGGGCGGCGGGTACAGCCGGTGGAAGGACATCGCAGTGACTCGCTGGCGCGAGGACACCGTGTGTGACAACTGGGGCACCTTCTGCTATGTGCAGGACATTAAGAGCGGAGAATTCTGGTCGACGGCGTTTCAGCCTACATTGAAGCAACGGAAGACCTACGAAGCGATTTTTTCCGAGGGCAAAGCCGAGTTCCGCTCCGGTGGCCGAGTATTCGACACGCACACGGAGATCGCCGTTTCGCCCGAGGACGATATCGAGCTGAGGCGGGTGACGATTACCAATCGTTCACGCGCGCAGCGGGTAATCGATGTCACCAGTTACGCGGAGGTGGTTTTGGCCACGCCGGCCGCCGACACTCTGCACAGCGCATTCAGCAATCTGTTTGTGCAGACGGAGATCGTCCCGGAGCGGCAGGCCATACTCTGCACGCGCCGGCCGCGCTCGCGTGACGAAAAAGCGCCTTGGATGTTTCACTTGATGGCCGTCCATGGCGCCGACACCGCGGAGCCATCCTATGAGACGGACCGCATGCAGTTCATCGGCCGCGGCAACACCGCCGCCAATCCGCGGGCGATGAGCGGAGGAGCGGCGCTCGCGGGCAGCCAAGGCTCGGTGCTCGATCCGATTGTCGCTATCCGGTACCGAATCACACTCGACTCGGAGGAATCGGTAACGATCAATATCGTCACCGGAATCGGTGAAAACCGGGACGCCTGCCTGGCCCTGGCCGCGAAATACCAGGACCGCCGTCTGGCGGATCGCGTCTTCGAATTGGCCTGGACCCATAGCCAGGTGGTCCTTCGCCAGCTCAACGCCACCGAGGCCGACGCCCAGCTTTACAGCCAACTGGCCGGCTCGGTGATTTACAACAACGCCTCCCTGCGGGCCGACCCGGGCGTTCTGATGAAGAACCAACGCGGGCAGTCCGGGTTGTGGGGCTACGCGATCTCCGGTGATTTACCGATCGTGCTTCTGCGGATTGGCGATCTCGCCAATATCGATCTTGCCCGCCAGCTCGTGCAGGCGCACGCTTACTGGCGATTGAAAGGCCTGGCCGTAGACCTGGTGATTTGGAACGAGGACAGCGCCGGGTACCGGCAACTGCTCCACGATCAAATCATGGGGTTGATTGCTGCCGGCGTCGAAGCCAACGTAACGGACCGGCCGGGCGGCATTTTTGTGCGACCCGCCGAACAGATATCCAGTGAAGACCGCATTCTCATTCAATCGGTCGCCCGCGCCATCATCATGGACAGCCGGGGATCGCTGGCTGACCAGATCGAGAGCCGGAGCATTGCGGAATTGGCGGTTCCCTTGTTTGCGCCGAGCCGCACCCACCGCCCCGAGCCGCCGGCTCCCGTCCAGGCGCCTCGCGGAGATCTGATCCTGTTCAATGGCCTGGGAGGATTCACGGCGGATGGGCGCGAGTACGTAATCACCACCACGCAGGGAAATATGACACCGGCGCCGTGGGTGAATGTGCTGGCCAACTCGCAATTTGGAACCGTCATCTCCGAAAGCGGCCAGGCGTATACCTGGAGCGAAAATGCTCACGAATTCCGCCTGACGCCGTGGTCCAACGACCCGGTAAGCGACGCGAGCGGCGAGGCCTTCTACCTGCGCGACGAAGAGAGCGGCTACTTCTGGTCCCCGGCGCCGCTGCCCAGCCGGGGCGCCATGCCCTACGTCAGCCGGCATGGATTCGGCTACAGCGTTTTCGAGCACACCGAAGGCGGAATCCATTCGGAGCTGTGGGTGTACGTAGCGGTGGACGCGCCGGTGAAGTTCGCGGTGCTCCGGGTGCGCAACCAGTCGGGCCGATCGCGCCGGCTTTCGGCCACCGGCTACGTGGAATGGGTGTTGGGCGATCTGCGTTCCAAAACGTCCCCGCACGTGATTACCGAAATGGATCGGGCCAGCGGCGCGTTGTTTGCGCGGAATCCCTACAGCACGGAGTTTGCCGGGCGGGTGGCATTTTTCGACGTGGATGAGACGGCGCGCACGGTAAGCGGCGACCGCGCGGAATTTCTGGGACGCAACGGCACTCTTCGCCGTCCCGCTGCCATGGAGCGGTCGCGGTTATCCGGCAGGATGGGAGCCGCCCTGGATCCGTGCGCCGCGATTCAGGTTCCTTTCGATTTGGCAGACGGGCAGGAGCGGGAGATCGTCTTCAGAGTGGGCGCCGGAAGAAGCGCCAAGGACGCCGCCAGCCTGGTACAGCGCCTTCGCGGGCCCGCCGCTGCGCGCGGCGCGCTCGAAGCCGTGTGGGACTACTGGAAGCGCGCGCTCGGTGCGGTGCACGTCGAAACACCAGACCCGGCCATCAATGTCCTTACCAACGGCTGGCTGGTATATCAAACTCTGGCGTGCCGTCTCTGGGCGAGGAGCGGATACTACCAGTCCGGTGGCGCGTTCGGGTTCCGCGATCAATTGCAGGATGTGATGGCCCTGATCCATGCCGAGCCACGCCTGGTGCGCGAGCACTTGCTGCTTTCCGCGGCCCGTCAGTTCAAGGACGGAGATGTTCAACACTGGTGGCATCCTCCATCGGGGCGGGGCGTCCGCACGCATTGTTCCGATGATTTTCTCTGGCTGCCTTTGGCAACATCCCGCTACGTTCTGAGTACCGGCGACACCGGGGTGTTGGATGAGCCCGTCGATTTCCTCGCCGGCCCGCCGGTAAACGCGGAGGAGGACTCGTATTACGATCTGCCGGCGCAGTCGGAGGAAACCGCTCCCTTGTACCAGCATTGCGTGCAAGCGATCCTTCGCGGCCTGACGTCGGGTGAGCACGGATTGCCGCTGATGGGTTCCGGCGACTGGAACGACGGCATGAACAAGGTGGGCGAACACGGCAAAGGGGAGAGCGTCTGGCTGGGATTTTTTCTCTATGAAGTGCTGACGCGTTTCGTTGAAGTGGCGCGCAATCGGGGCGACCTGCCGTTCGCCGAACACTGCCGGAGCGAGGCGGCGCGCATTCGCGAACATATTGAAGAAAATGGCTGGGATGGCGAATGGTACCGCCGCGCTTACTTTGACGACGGCTCCCCGCTCGGGTCGGCGAGCAACGCGGAATGCCAGATCGATTCGATCGCGCAGAGCTGGTCGGTGCTCTCCGGCGCAGGCGACGCCGGGCGCGCGCGCATGGCCATGAGAGCCGTGGATTCCCGGCTGGTTCGTAGAGAGGCCGCGCTGATCCAGCTCCTGGATCCGCCTTTCGACAAGTCGGATTTAGATCCTGGTTACATCAAAGGGTACGTGCCAGGCGTCAGGGAAAATGGCGGCCAGTACACCCATGCGGCCATCTGGGCGGCAATGGCCTTCGCCGCTCTCGGCGACAACCGGCGGGCATGGGAATTGCTGGCCATGATCAACCCGGTGAACCATTCGACTACTCCAGAGGCGATTGCGATCTACAAAGTAGAGCCGTACGTAATCGCGGCCGACGTCTATGCCCTCTCACCGCATACCGGACGCGGCGGATGGACGTGGTACACCGGCTCGGCCGGGTGGATGTACCGTCTTATCGTGGAATCCCTACTCGGGTTGCGGCTCGAAGTCGATAAACTGCGCTTTGCGCCCTGCCTTCCCGCGGATTGGCCAATGTTCAAGGTGCATTACCGGTATCGCGAAACGGCCTACCACATCGAAGTTGTGCAGAGGAGTGCTGGCAACAACGGCGTGCGAGTGAAAGTGGATGGCGCGGAACGAGTGGACGGGATTGTTCCGCTGGTCGACGACCGGCAGGAACACGCGGTGGAGGTGAGCGTACTCATCGCGGGCGG
The DNA here is from genome assembly GCA_016185465.1 of Candidatus Solibacter usitatus. Taxonomy (GTDB): domain Bacteria; phylum Acidobacteriota; class Terriglobia; order Bryobacterales; family Bryobacteraceae; genus JACPNO01. The sequence continues at coordinate 11,632 of JACPNO010000063.1, read as the reverse complement.
TGAAAGCGTCTCAAGCCGTGCCAGCGACAGCTCGGCTGCAACGCCGCAGCCAGCGCGATCGGTGTGATGCCACCGGCCTCCCGAATTGCGCCACAATCGGTGGTGTTATACTTGCAGCCACCCCAAATTTTCAGGAGCCGCGATGAAAACCAAGAAAGCCATCAAGAGGCTGGATAAAGTCGTAGCGATGATCTCGGATGTCATCAAGCAGTACGCTCCGAGCAGCCGTGACATACAAAATGTGCTCGATGCGGCAAAAGCTTCTGCCGTTCGCGCCAAAGCGGCGGTGAGTTCCCTAAAATTACCGGCGACAGCGGCCAAAGCCAAGCCGGCCGCCCAGCGAGCTACGCAGAAACGGGTCCGGGCAGCAGCCAGGAAGAAGCCTTCAGGCCCTGTCAAGAAACGGCGCGTCCCAGCCCGGAAAAAGGCAGTGGCTGTTAAGCAGGCGGCGCCAGAAAGCGCGATGGCGGCAGCGGGCCCTTCGACTTCTTCCGCTGATGTGAGCGCTTAGCGGCCTTACTGTTCCGGGTTTCGAGGGAACTTGAAATACGGCAGCCGGACGCCGCGAATGAATACCTGGTCCGCGCGGATCGATTCCGGCGGTTCAAAGCCTGCCGCTCCGGCCGCGGTCACGTAATCGTCCTGCTCGACGCCGTCACCCGATACGCCCAACCCTCCCACCATCGCGCCATTTCTATACAAGGGCGCCGAGCCGGGGAAAAAGACCACGCCGGATTGGTTTGCATTGGACGGCTGCCGGCCCTGGGTGCAGGGATGAGCCAGGTCGAAAAGGTAGAGATCGCGAAACGGCCCGGGCTCGGAGTCATCGATGCCGGAAGGAAAAAATGATTGCGCTCCGAAGCCAATCGTGCGGTTAGTGACCGCGGTTCCGGCAGGCACGCCGGGAAGATCGCGCGGGTCGGCGGTGGCACTCGAAAAATAAACTACGTTCCGCGCCTTGGCGACGGCTACGTCGATCGAAAAGACTGTGGCGTCGGACATGCGATAGAGCCCCAGGACGTTGCCATCCAGATCCGTAACCGCAATGACAAATCTGGCGCGGCTGCCCAGTGGCAGGCGGATCACGGCGCGGGTCTTGTTGGCGCGGTCGATTGCCTGCTCGATGATGCCGCGGACTTCGCCTTCGCTGAGGGCGACCCCGGCCGTTGGCCCGGCCAGATATCCCTCCGGCTGCGCGCCGCCATCACGCGGAGAGACCTGATAAACGCCTCCCGGAATTGCAGCCGAGGCCGTACCCGCGGGCCGGCTCGTCTGTTGGACAAACGGTAGGCGAACGCCGTTGATAAACACCGCCCCAGGAGGAGGAAGCGGCAGCGGCACAAAAAACTGTGTGCCCGCAGTAGCAGAAACGGCCGCAAACTCCGCAGCGTTGGGATCGATGCCCGCTACGCCCAGCCCACCCACCAGCGGGCCGTTCTTGAAAATCGGAATGCCGCCGGGAATCACCGTGACTCCCGGGCCGAATCCCGTTCCTGCAGCGTTCCTGGCAGGCGGCACATCGCTCAGGAGGGTCGTGTTCAGATCGCAGCCGCGATTCGTATTTTCGATGCCGAAAAGAGGCGCTGCGGGCTGATTGGGAATGCCGTTCGGGAAGTGCTCGCGGCTGATGGTGTTGACGGTGCGGGAAGAGAGCGGAGCTTGACTGTTGCTGAAGAACGCGCCGGTGCGGGCGAGAGACAACGCAGTTTCCACGTCGGCAGCCGTAGCCGCCGGCTTGCGATAGATGGCCAACGGTCTTCCAAAACGATCGACCACGGCAATGGCCATGTGCGGGTCGTCTATGGCAACAGCCGCGCGGGTAACGATACCATCCACATCGGCTATGCTCAGCCGGGAAGGATCATCCAAAGCGCGCACCGGAATCGTGGCGATGTTGCTGCGCCGTTGTCCGGCAATCAGCGCTAACTCCACGAAACTGCCGCTGGCGTCCGCGGGCAAAACGCAAACAATCAATTGGCCGCCTATGGCCAGGCTTGCCGTCTTTTGACCATTCACAGTAACGTCCACGCCGGGCGCGAGGCCGAGTGGATTCCACAATGACCAGTTTTGTACCGCATACGGCAGTGAACTGGCGCGCACGAGGATAGTCTCTCCCGGCGCAGCCCGGTCATCGTCGGTCACTGGCCGCCCGCTGGACGCGTGATAGGCGTCGGCGCGAACCACGCCGTTGAGAAGCTGCGTGCGAATTACCGGCTGAGCGAAAGCCGCGACGCAAGCAAGGATGGCGAGCAAGATTTTCACTTGCTCTTCTCCTTCGCAGGCGCCGGCGCATCGTTGGTTACCGTGTAGAGCTTGCCGTCGCGAAGATACAGCCGCTGCATTTCCTGCTGATTGAACGGCCGCGCGCCGCGGCGCCCGAAAACGGCTAGCTGATTCCCGCTCTCATCCACGGCGCGATCGCGATCCAATCCTTTTGACAGTGCCAGAGCAGGGCCGTGAGTCGGATAGGTCGCAATCAATTCCGGCCGCACCGCGGGGCTGAATCCGAATAATCCTGGCGAAGTGGCGGGCGAGATCAATTGCAGAACCCGCAGCCCGTTGCTGCCATCGGCGATGTAGGCAAACAGGCTGGCGTTGGTCATGCCGACTTTCACGGCGCGGGCGTCGTTGATCGCACCCTCCGCGGAGTAGAACACGGGGGCGCCAGGCTGCTCGGGACGCTCCACATCGATCATCGCCAGGCCTTGTTTCCCGGCCGCCACGTAGGCGTGGGTTCGGGCCACGTAAACGTCATTAGCTTCCGCGATGGGAACCGCAGCCCTCACCACCGGATTCTTCACATCGGTAATATCGGCAACCTTGAGGCCCTCTGAATCGCAAATGAACGCATAACGAAACTGAATCGCCGTGTGCCCGGCGCCCTTAAGCGGAATCACGGAAACAACTTTTAGATTCTTGGCGTCGGCGATATCCACGATGACCACGCCGCGCTCGCACGAAACGTAGGCATAGTTACCGGCCGTGACCACAAACCGCGCGCCGTTGAGAATTCCGTCCGGATTGAAGGTCGCCGCGCGTTTGAGAAAATTGTTGCGCGGGTCGCCGTCCAGCAGCGTCGCGGCATTCACCAGGATCAATCCCTCTTCGCTGTCGGCCACATAAAGATAGGCGTAAAGCAGATGAATGGCCTGCTCTTCGTTTTCCGGCAGGCGCTGGCGGGCGGGATCGACGCCCAGCGTCGTCGGCGAAGCCACCCACATTGCGTTCTTGGTCTTCACATAAAAACGCTGCCCCAATGGAGACACCGGGGCGGTAGTCATGCGCTGGGAAAATCCTTTGTTGTCCAAATTGGCGATGTCGAATACGCGCAGCCCGCCCTTGCCGTTGGCCACGTAGAGGTATTCACCGCGCTGCTGCAGACTCAACACGTCGGTGGCTTCGTGGTGATACGCCTGGGTGAGCTTTTTGGTTTTTTGATGACGCGCGTAATTCTCCGGATAGGCGATCTGATGCAGGTAGCTGCCAATCACCGCCTGCGGCTCGTCGCGCTCGGTGGCGACCACAGCCTCGAATCCGGAGCGGCCTTCGCCCACGAAGATAAAGCGACCCATGAAATTGACGAAGTTCGTTCCCTGCAAAAGCAATTGCGCCATCCAGGCGTTGTTGTCGTTCTGCTTGGAGACATGGCAATCCACGCAATTCTTGGTCTCGCGGGTACGAACCGTATGCGGAAAATGCGGATTGAAGGCCTGCCCGTTGAAGCCTTCCGACGAAATCGTCTGCTGCTGGCCGTAAAGCCATTCGCGATTCGCGTTTTGCGAGGCCACCAACACCGCGCTCGAAGAACGGACAGGCGCGATGCGGTGATTCTTCACCGTGCTATCCAGACCCAGCATGAACACGTCGTCGCGCAGGACCTGGAAATTGTAGGAAGTGAAATTGCGCGTGTCTTCATCGCCTTCCCAATGAAGGGACGGGCGCTTGGCGTTGGCTTTCATCACCAGATGACAGCCGAAGCAACTGGTCATCCACGACGTGTGGCAGCTGTAGCAGGACATGCGTTCGTTGGCATGAGCCAGCTCGGCTTCCGGCGCCGCGTCGCCCCAGGTCACGCCATCGCGGCGCATGGTTTTCGCCAGGCGTGCTTTTTCGTTATAGCGGGGATGCAGAGGATTGATCGTGTCCAGCACCTGCGAGACTTCCCACTCCTTGTCACGCTCGACCATCGATCTTTGCATCAGCTTGCCGTCCACCCAGTCGAAGCGCCTGGCGCCGAACGGCGTTCGCAGAATTGCCAGATTGCGCGGCGGCGCCGGGGCCGCCGGACCGGTGGTGAGCAAAGTGGCTCGCGCGGAAACCGTTCCGTGGCAGTCGACACAGTCGATTTCGACGGCCGCGCGCGGCTCGCCATACAGCTTGCCGTTGCCGTGCGAATCCTGCTCGAAATGACAATCCACGCAGTGCATGCCCTTCTCGAGATGGATGTCCTTGAGGTGCACGGCTTTTTTGAATTTATCGGGATCGTCGAAACTGACCGGCTTGTCTTCGCGATCGAGCAGCGCTCCCTTGCGGTCATGCTTGAAAACGGCGCGATACACCCAGCCGTGGCTGTGAAAATCGCCGAATTGTGTTTGCTTGAGCTTGGGATTCAGGCCGGTGAGCTCGCGCAGGAAATCGGGATCGGACCAGTTTCCGCGGAGCGACGCGGCTTCCGGATTTCGCGCGAGCGACCGGGCCGTCTCGGCCGGCGACATGCTCTTGCCTTCCTTGGGATACATCACGTCGCCATCGGTTTCGTTGTCCCACCACATGTAGCCGAGGTATTGAAAGGCGTAAGAAGTGCCGGGATGAATGTGGCAGACCACGCACTGGCTGGACGGAATGGCGCGCGTGAGCTGATGCTTGATCGGGTGGCCCGGCTCATTCTTCGGTATCGCTTTGTCATTGGTGAAACTGAACCCGTGGTTGCCGTTGGCGGCGTACGGTCCGGAGTGGACCGGATCGCGGTCATTAGCGTAAATCACATGACAGGCTGTGCAGCCTGAAGAACGATAATCGCCGGCCTGGTCGTTGGTTCCCAGGAAGGAGAGCAATGGGTCGACAAGCCGAGTCCGCTGCAGGCCTTGGAAGACGGGATCGGTCCGCGTCAGCGTGCCGAAGCCGCGATTGCTGAGCCGCTCTTCGCCGCGCTCAAAAACGCGCAGCGTATTTCCGGGTTGCGTGACCTGGTATTGCGGCAGCGGCCCGATCCACGGCAGTATGCCTTTGAACCGGGTTTCTTCCGGCGTAGGCGCGGGACTGGTGAACAGTTTACGCGCGACGCCGTTCGAATCGTAGGACTCTCCGAAGCGCGAGTCCTTCAGGGGAAACGCTCCGTTGTTATAGAGCGCCGCGCCCCACAGGAAGGCCCCGTGGTTCATCAAGCTGTGCTGCACTTTGTAAACGGTGTCGGCATGGCAGGTGCTCGATCCACACGTTTGCTCGGCAACACGGAGGTCGCCCGGATTGCGGAACTGCACGTACTCCATCTTTTCGCGGTTGAGCAATGTGTACGAGCGCTCGGGATTGCCGCTGGTCTTCCACTCACGCGGATATCTCGGCTGCACGTGCGCTTCCTGCTTGTCGGTTGAATCCGCGCGGCCGCCATGGCAGTCGGTGCACCCCAGGCGCACGGCAGGCGATGCATGCATGGGTTCAATGGCGGTATGACAACCTGATGACACGCAGCTCACGCTCTTGCGCATCGCGTCATCCGGAGATTGGCGCAACAGATCGGCGGGCGCCGCTCGCAGGCTCACGCCGCCGGCAAGTGCAATCCACAGCGCGCAATGGTGTGTTCGCAGCATCAGAATAGTAGCCTCACCAGCACGAATCCCGAATACAGCGTCTGGCCGGGGTAAATGTTCTTGAACCCATCGCCAGGTTTCAGGATACTGATGCCGCTTGTAATGACGACGTTTTCGCTCAACAGCGGCTTGTACTGCACGCCCATGCCAAAGTCCCAGCCGATCTCATGCCTGATCCCGCTCTGGAACAGCAGTGCTTCCAAGACCTCGGTGCGATCGAAGCGCAAATAATTCACGTTCAATGTGGACTTGAGCTTGGGCGTGATCTTGGCATCGGCGCCGGCATTAAAAATCATGATTCCTGGATTCACGAAGTTCGCTTGCCCCTCGTCCTTGCTGCTGCGCAGCGTGGGCATCAGGCTGTTCAGGCTCACCAGATTGACGCCGGTTCCAGTGAGCGGAATGCCCTGCCGGTTGAAGAGATTGATGCCGCCGCCTTCGAACAGCGGATTGGTCTGGCCGCGGTCGGCGAACAATCCGTTGTTCAAGAAACCGCCGCCGGCGAAGTTCTGATTGTCCACGATGGAATCGAAACCTCTGGCTTGTCCTGATTCCATGCTGTCGCCGGACGAGTAAAAGAACGACGCTTTGTAGCGCAGCCAGTCCCTGTCGTAGCTCAGCTCCAGTGCGGCGAGTTGCGCGTTGATGTGCAGCGGAGTGCCCTTGATGGGATTGAAATCGTCGCGGCCAAAGGCCTGGTAGAAGGCGTTGGATACATTGATGCGGCCAAAGTGGCCGTCCCCTGCGAACCCGGCGTAAGCGGCGCGAATTTTGTGGGGCTGCGGATCGCCGATGGGCTGCGGCCGCACCAGGAATCCATTGCTGTCGAGATGAAACGTCGGTTGATCGTTGTTGTAATGCAGGCTGAACTGGCCCGTGTATCCTTGCGTCAGAAAATCCTGCCAGTACAGGTTGGCGATGGACACGGTCTGATGGCGCCGCTCGAAAGTGTTGAGTCCGCTGTTGGTGTCCTTTTCGAGCATGTTGAAATACGCCACGTTGTATTGCAGGCGATTGTTCTTCAAATTTCCGAACAAGCGCGCGCCCGCCTGCTCGTCGGCAAAAATGAAGCCGCGGAAATCGCTGGTGAATCGCTGAATACCCAGACGAATGGAAGTGAAGTCGTAGTAGGGGCTGCCGCGATCGTCGGGATCATTGGATTTCCGGAACATCGACGCGCTGTTGGTGCCGAGCCGTTTTTCAAAAAACAGCTCCTGCACGCCGGCGTGGTCGTCGGTTCGGCGGATTCCCCGCCGAACATCAATGTTGACTACGCCCAGTTCGCGAGCCAGCAAATAATTGATGTTGAACTGAGGCGTGAAGCGAACCTCCCAGCTCACCGGCTCAAATCCGGCGCTGCCTCGAAACAGATCGAGACTCAGGCGGAAATCCTGGCGGACCGACAATTCCTCGCCGCGTCCGAAGAAATTGAAACTGCCGGAATCGGCTGCGCTGACGTTGCTGGCGGTGGGCACGCGCCGCGATTCCACCAGCGTGTCGCTGCTGCCGGTGAAATTCAAGAACGCGTGCCGGCCGAAAATCGGATAGTCGCCCTTAGCCTTATTCCGATTGAACGGATCCCACCAGCGATCGCGCGCATAAGGCGCGTCAATACGGGCGCTCTCATAGCGCTGCCAGGATGGAAATCCGATGCGCCAGCGATTCGGAACGGCGGGCTCAGGCTGCCGTGGATCGGGAATGCGAAATTCGGGCAGCAAGCCCGCGAGTGAAGCGCCGTCGTACGCCGGCCTGGGCCGTGGATACAGGACGCCTGTATCCGCAACTGCGGGCAAGGGTGACGGAGCAGTCGGCGAGGCAACGCTGCGAACGATGCGATGAGTCTGGTCCTCGGAGAACGGCAGGGGAGCCGGTTGCGCCGCCCGCAGCTTCTCGCGCGCCACCTGGTCCGGATTCGGAGGCAATTCGATCGACCCTGTCTCCACGCGCCGGGGAAGAACGTGAGTTGGATTGCGAGCGCCTGGGCGTGGCGCGCCGCGTTCCTGCACTCGACCTTTTACGCCGATTTGCGCTCGCTGCGCCGCGAGCGGACCCGCCAAAATCAGCAGGAGTGACACGACTCCGTGACGGGTGGCCATTGAAATCCTTATTCCGCCATGGCAGCAACTTGGCGGAACTGCGCCGCAAACTCGGCGGGCTGATAAGTAGACGGGTGTTCGAGGTAATCGTAAAGCTTGGCGATGGCTTTTTGAAAATCCGGGCGATTGCCCGCGATGGCGGACGCCAGCGCATCGAGCGACATGGTGGCCTGCTCGGCGGAATGAACGCCGGCGCCGGCGATGCGAGCCGCGTCGCCGCTGATGGCCTTGACCAGGGCGCGGGCGGCTGCGGCGTCGAAATCCTGCCTGGCGAAACGCTCCGCCAGATCGTCCGCCTGCTTGGCTACATTGGCGGCGGCTTGGGCAATCGCAGCGCCATCCGCCAGGCGGGTTGCCACTAGCGATGTGACCTGAGCCAGGCCCGCATCGAGGGCGCTACTTCGATCTCCGGCCGATTGGGCGGCCAGTTTGCGCAGAATTTCAAAGCGAGCAATGTTCACTTGCAGGCTGCCGGGCTTGCGGCCGGCATAGCCGCGCTGAATCCGCCAGCTCGCCGCGCGTAAATCGTGGTGGCACTGGTAGCATTCCAGATCGGAAAATTCCGGCCAGTTCGAAGTCGCGTGCCCCGCCAGCAGCGTCATCCCTTGAGCCAGCGCGGAGGCCTGGCCGACGGCCCACACGCGGACGCGGGGCAGACTGTTGCCGGGCGACGGCTTTGGTTCACGGTAATGCATCGGCTGGGCCGCGCCGAAAGTGTCCAGCTCGAAGACCAGGTCCGGGTGGCCGGCAGCGATCATCTCGTGATCCACCACGCGCTCCTTATTTCCCAGGTGGCAGCTCAGACAATTGGCGGTCCGGGTTCGCAGATTGGACTGGTCCACCATGCCGTTTTGCACGCTGGTAGCATGCGAATTCGGTTGCGTATGCGGTCCCAGCCATTTTTCCGCCGGACCGTGGCATGCCTCACAGGCAACACCATCCGAAATGGAATTCGGCGGCGAACCGGCGGCGTGACAAACCAGGCATTTTTGCGCTTTTTGCGCGTTGCCCAGATTTAGAATTTCCGCAATTCGCTTGGAGCGGTCGTTATCCAGCACGCTGTATGCCTTGGAATGCTTGTCACGGGCGAACCAGATGGAATACTCGTTGCCCAGAATACGGCTGTCCTTCTCGGCCAGAACGCTGGTGCCCCCGTGGCAGTTGGACGAGGCACATCCACCGGTATAGTGGCTGGTCTGCGCGGCGGCAATCCAGAAACCCGAAATAAGAATGAAGGCGAATTTCCGCGAAGGAATCATGACCAGTCAGACTGAGAATAGGCGTGATTTAACAGCCATGTCAATGGCTATTTAAATACGTTCAGGCATTAATTCAGGAACAATTCAGCGGAATTTTGCCAGCCAAAGGTATACGGCCACCAAAATCGCCAGGCAGATGGACCCAATCACGGCTACCGCCTTCCAGGAGAGCGTAAGTCCCGAAGGCTCGACCGCCTTGCTTCGCCGCGCCGAGAGCGGAGTGCCGCACTTCTCGCAAACGGCGGCGTCCATTCGATTCGGGCTCGTGCAAGTGGGGCAGAACACGGCGTTCGGCTTGGCAGCCGCAGTGGGCGCTTTGGGTGGAGCCGCGGCTGGTGCGGGGGGAGGAGCGGGCGCGTCCGGGCGACGGGGCAACACGGTGGTCTTGGCCAGATCGACCGGCGCTGCTGAGCCGGCGTCAGCTCCCGCAGCCGGGCCTACGTTCAATCCCATGGCGCACAGGGCGATGGATCGCTTGAGGTCGGCGGCGCTGCGCAACCTTTTGGCAGGATCTTTCTGCAAGGCGCGGGCCAGGATCACGTCCAGGCCGTCGGGAGCGCCGGTTACCAACTCCCCAAGCGGCGTAGGGGAGCCGAACATAATTCCATGCAATATTTTTGCGACATCCCGTTCACCGGCGGCGAAAGGATGCTTGCCGCTCGCCAGTTCGTAGAAAACAATTCCCGCCGCGAAGACATCGGCGGCCGCGGTGCAGGGTTCGCCGCGCACCTGCTCGGGAGCCATATATAACAAAGTGCCCACCGCCATGCCGGCCATGGTGAGATTGGACGTCTGCACGCGCGCCATGCCGAAATCCAGAATCCGCACCGTGCCGGAATTCTCCAGAAACAAATTGGCCGGCTTGATATCGCGATGAACCAGGTTGCGTGAATGCGCGAAGGCCAGCCCTTCGCTGACTTGCTCCATGATGGAAAGCTTCTGTTCCCAGGTGGGCGCCCGGTTTTCCGCAATCACCTGGCGGAGGTCGCAGCCTTCCAGCAATTCCATGGCGAGATAGAGAACCCCGTCGGCTTCTCCGTATTCGTAAATGCGGACGATGTTGGGATGCACCAGCACCGTCGAGATCTCGCCTTCGCGCTTGAAACGCTCGCGCACCTCGTCGGTGATTCCTTCGGTGGACGTAGTCTTCAGCGCCACGATGCGCCCGTCGGCAGCTTTGGCCTTGTAAAGCGGCCGTAAGCCAGGACGCAGGTCGCTCAGAATCTCGTAGCTTCCGATCTTCGCCGGAGTCATGCCGTATCCTTGCCGTCACAGACGCGTGACAGAACCACGGTCACGTTGTCGGGTCCCCCGGCCTCAAGGGCGCTGCGCACCAGACGATTGCTTTTTTCTTTCAACGACTGCGCTTGTGACATGATGGCGGCGATCTGATCCTGAGGTACGGGGCCCCATAGACCATCAGAGCAGAGCAGAATCTCGTCGTCCACTGCCAGGATCGTCTCGCGGGTCATGATGAGAACTTCCTCGGTCAACCCCATCGCCATGGTGAGAACATTGCGATTGGCAAATGCGGCAATCTGTTCTTCGCTGAAACCCAATTTTTCACGCAGATCAACCGCCACGGTCTGATCCGTGGAAAGCTGCGTCAAGACTCCGCCGCGCCAGAGATAGGCCCGGCTGTCGCCCACGCTGGCGATCATTACGCGCGGAAGCTCGAAGACCGCGGAGACCACCGTGGAACCCATGCCGTGGCAGCCGTTCATGCTGCGCGCGGTTTCGAATACACGCAGATTGGCCAAACGGATCGCCTGCTTGATCGATCCTTCGAAGTCCTGCTGGTCCTTCGTCTGCCGGTAGTAGGCCGGGATTGTTTCAATGCAAAGCGAAGAAGCTATCTCGCCGCAGGCCGCGCCGCCCATTCCGTCGGCTACAATCGCGAGGCCGGCGCGCGCGTCGGCGAACCACCGGTCTTCGTTATTTTCCCGAACCCGGCCTCGATCGCTCTGGCCCCAGCATTCCAACTTCATGTTCACGGCCGGGTAGCGCGAGCGTGGAAGAGCTCGTCGACAGGCCGGCGATCCCGATCGCGCTCCTGGCTCTTGTCATGATACAGGTGGCATTGCGCGCAATTGTCTTGCGCTGTGCCAGTGTTGCCGTGGCAAGGCATACAGCTGTTCAAAACCGGAATCAGGATGTCCTTGGTTGCGGTGCTCTGCCGGGCTGTGGTGTGACACGATTCGCAGGTCACGGCGCGATGCGCGCGATGCTGAAAAGAGGCATGGGGCATCCAGCTTTCGCCGGTGGACTTGCCCGGCAGGAATCGGCCCCGGATAGGCTTCACTTGTTCCACCACCGGATAGTCTCCGCTGATCGGCCCGTACTCGTGGCAATAACTGCATTTTTTCTGAAACAGAAAGCCCTCGGAGCGTTTGACCACAGTCGCCAGCCAGACTTCCGCATTCGGCGACACCTGAAAGTCGCGGTCCAGAGGCTGCTGCATGACGGCAGG
>JACPNO010000033.1 GCA_016185465.1 Candidatus Solibacter usitatus | reverse complement strand
ACGTGGACTATGACTGGTGGGAGCGTCTGACCCAGCAGGGCGTCTTCTTCGTCACGCGCTTCAAAGCCGATCTCCGGCATGAAGTTGTGGAAGAAAGGGTGGTGCCGCAGAATCGCAACATCGTTGCCGATCAGGTGGTGCGTGGAGCGCCCTTTAAATGGGACAGCATCTCAGCCAACCTGCTTTGCCCAGGCAGCATCTAGCCGCCGTTTACCCAGGTTTTTGCATGTCTCGCACTCGCCATCCTGGCTAATTTGGACAGCTATGCCGTTTCAAACCCGCGCTCTTCTCAGGCCGCTCTATAATGACTGGATGAAGGGCCTCGCCGCCGGCATTATTTTGGTGATGCTGGCCTACTACGTGGTCGATGAATATCAGCACTCGCGGCATGAGCCGGGCGTGCTGGCGCCATCCGAACCCTACCAGCGGCTCATTGCCGGCGGAGTAGCGTGGCAGCAGGGAAAGCAAAGATTCAAGCCCCTGGCCGATTTCCATTTGCAGGCGCGCGTGCTACGCACCGAATCCTACTGGCTGGATCATGGCTCGGAAGTTTCCCCGCTCGACGTGGCCGTCGGTTGGGGTCCGATGTCCGATCAAGCCGTTCTGGATGAGATTTCCGTGAGCCAGGGCCAGCGCTGGTACCGTTTCTGGCCGCGGCACCAGAAGATGCCGATCTCCAACGATGAAATCCTGTTTCACAGTGCGAATATTCACACCATCCCCGCCACGCCGCAAATCAAGAAGCAGCTACTCGCCTTGCGCACAGGCGACATCGTCGGACTGGACGGGTCGCTGGTCGAAGTGCAATGGCCCGATGGCGCGCTGTGGACCAGTTCGCTGAGCCGGACCGATCTCGGCAATGGCGCCTGCGAGCTGATGTGGGTGCGCTCGGTCGCAGTGCGCGAATTGCGCTAGAAGCTCGCGCTCGATATCGACGAAGCTCCCACCGAGTTGGTCAATTGCACGCTCACCCCGGCGATGGCGCTGGTGGTTCCTTGCACGGTGAACGGCAGCGTCAGCGTGAACTGGCTGCCGAACTGGGCCGAGGTTGGGCTCGTGTACCACTGCGACGCGACGCCGGCGAGCGAAACGGTGAGATCGGTGGTCTGCAAATTGTGTCCGGCGGCCGGCGTGAGATGCACTTTGGCATCGGTGAGATTGCGCGGCGTCGACCAACCGGCGATGTGAAGCTCAAAGCCGCCGCTGACGAGGGCGACGGTTACACTGCGCAGATGCGCCACGGCGCGGGCGATATGAACGGTTTGGGTCATGGTGGTTGGCGCGCCTGTCGATCCCGCCGGCTGGTAGGAGATGGTGGCGGTGATGGTGCCCGAGACGGTGCCGGTCTGCAGAGAAACATGCGTGGTGGGCTGCAGCGAGCCGGCGGCAATGGTGAACGACGCCGTACGGCCGCCGGAGGACAACAGTATTGCCGGGTCGTCCACATTCACGGTGGCGTCGGGCTGGAAAGCCAGGCTGATTTGACCCTGGATGTCGGCAGGGTAGGCCGACTCGAGCGTGAGGATGATTTCGCTTTGCTGCGACGCATCAATCGTGCTTGGCAGTCCGCCAACGGTGAGGTTGGGCAGAGCCGAAGGCGCAACCGAGATCGTGAAATCCTTGGCGGACGTCGCGCCCAAGTTGTCGGCGACTTGCACCGTGAAAGCAAAATCCCCGGCGGTTGTAGGTGTTCCACTAATTGTTCCCGTACTCGGACTTAATGTCAGTCCATTGGGTAAAGTGCCGCTCTTGACGGACCAGCCATAAGGCGGCTTACCGCCGGCTGCGGCCAAGGTCACTGGCCCGAAGGCCGTGCCCACCACGCCGCTCGCCAATGGCACCGGCGTCGTGATGGTGAGATCGGAGCTGATTCTGATGGTGAATTGTTTGCTGACACTGGCGTTGGCGCGATCAGTGACCTTGACCGTGAACGTGGAAGTGCCGATCGTTGTGGGTGTGCCTTTGATCGAACCGCTCACCGGATTGAGCGCCAGGCCGGGCGGCAGAGAGCCCGCAGTGATCGACCAGGTGTAGGGCGCCGAACCACCGGCTGCCACGAGGGTCTCCGAGTAAGCGGCGCTGATCGTGCCATCTGTGAGCGAAGGCGGGCTGGTAATGGTTAACCCGCCCACCACCGTCAGAGTGAATTCTTTGGTGGCGGTGGCTGATGTGCCATCGGCGACCTTGACCGTAAATCTAAAATCGCCGGCGGTGTTGGGCGATCCACCGATGAGGCCGCTGGATGAGTTGAACGACAAGCCGCCGGGAAGCGAGCCGCCGACAATCGACCAGACGAAAGGCGCCGTGCCACCGACAGGAGCGAGATTGATGAAATAAGGCGTGCCTAGCGTCGCGCTCGGCAGCCCGGGCGCGGTGGCAATGGTCAAACCCGCGGCGATTGTGAACGTAAACGGTTTGGTGACGCTGATCGACGCGCTGTCGGTGACTTGCGCCGTGAAGTTGAACGAGCCGGAAGCCGACGTCGTGCCGGCCAGATTACCGCTGGCGGGGTCGAGGGTGATTCCGGCGGGCAAGGATCCCGAGATGATTGACCAGTGATAAGGCGGATTTCCTCCGCTTGCCACCAGCGGGGCCGCGTAGCCGACGCCGGTCGAGCCGTTGGGCAGCGTAGGCGCGGTGACGATGGTCAGCCCGGCGGAGACATTTATAGTGAACGCCTTGCTGGCGGTGACCGAAGTGCTGTCGGTGACTTTGACGGTGAAGCCAAGATTTCCAACCGCGGTGGGCGTTCCAGTGATGGTGCCGGCGGTGGGATTGAGCGCCAGACCAGCGGGCAAGGAGCCGGTCGTGATCGTCCAGCCATACGGCGTCTTGCCGCCGAGCGCAATCAGGGTCTGAGAATAGGGCACGCCGATGGTGCCGCCAGGCAAAGTGGGCGCGGTGCTGATGGTCAAACCGGCGGCGATGCTGAGCGTGAATGCTTTGCTTGCGGTGATGGATGCGCTGTCGGTAATTTGCACCGTGAAGCTGACGTCGCCGGCGCTGGTGGGCGTCCCGGTGACGGCGCCCGACGCGGAATCGAGCCCCAAGCCGGCGGGCAGGGAACCGCTGGTGATGGACCAGCTATAGGGCGCGGCGCCGCCGGTGGCTCCCAAGTTGAGCGCGTATGCGATGCCGGCCGAACCGCTCGGCAGAGTGGGCGCGGTGGTGATGTTCAAGCTGCCGGCGATGGCGACGGTGAACGCCTTGCTGGCGGCGGCGGATGAGTTGTCGGTGACTCGCGCGGTGAAAGCGAAGCTGCCCGCCGCGGTGGGCGTGCCGGTAATCGCGCCGGTGGCCGGGTTCATGGTCAAGCCGCTGGGCAGCGCGCCGGCGGTGATCGACCAGGTGTAGGGCGTAGCGCCGCCAACGGCTGCGAGTGTGAGCGAATAAGCTGTGCCCGCGGTGCCGCCCGGCAGAGTGGGCGCGTTGCTGATGGTGAGACCCGAGGCGATGGAGAGCGTGAACGCCTTGGACGCCGTGATCGAAGCGCTGTCGGTGACAAGGACGGTGAAGGTGAAGTTGCCCGCCGCGGTGGGCGTGCCGGTGATCGCGCCGCTCGAAGGACTCAAGTTCAAGCCGCCCGGCAGAGAGCCCGCGCTGATGAGCCAGTTATACGGAGTGGTGCCGCCCGACGCGGTGAGCGTGAGCGAGTAAGGAACGCCGACCGAATCGCTGGGCAAGGTGGGCGCATTGGTGATGGCCAGGCCGGAGGCGATGGTCAGCGTGAAAACTTTGGTGGTTGCCGACGAAGTGCTGTCGGTCACCTGCGCCGTAAAGTTGAACGTTCCGCCAGCGGTGGGATTGCCGCTAATCGCGCCGCTACCCGCGTTCAAGGCGAGGCCGGCAGGCAGGCCGCCGGCTTGGATAGTCCACGTGTAGGGCGCCGCGCCGCCGACGGCCACCAGAGTCTGCGAGTAGCTGGTTCCAACGGTGCCGGTTGGCAGGCCGGGCGCGCTGCTGATGGTGAGACCGGCCAGGATGCTGAGCGTGAAGTCTTTGGCGGCGGTGATCGAGGCGCTGTCGGTGACTCGGACCGTGAAGTGGAAATCGCCGGTGGCAGTGGGCGTGCCGCTGATTGCGCCGCTGGTTGGATTCAAGTTCAGACCGGCGGGCAGGGAACCGCCGCTGATCGACAGCAGGAAAGGCGCGGTGCCGCCAGTGGCATTCAGAACCTGCGCGTAGGCGACGCCGGCCGACCCGCTAGGCAAAGTCGGGGCATTGGTGATGGTAAGACCTGCCGCTACGGTGAGACTGAATCCTTTGCTGGCGATGACGGAGGTGGTATCGGTGACCTGGACGGTGAAATTGAAAGCGCCGGAATTGGTGGGCGTGCCGGCGATGGCGCCATTCGCCGGGTTGAGCGAAAGACCGCCGGGAAGCAAGCCCGCGCTAATGCTCCAGGTGTAAGGCGCCGTGCCGCCGGTAGCCTGCAGGCTGATCGAGTAGGCGGTTCCCACTGTGGCATTGGGCAAAGTGGGCGCGGTGCTGATGTTCAAGCCGCCGGCGATGGTGAGTGAAAATGTTTTGCTGGCGCTGCCGGACGCGCTATCGCTTACTTGGACGGTGAAGCTGAAATTTCCCGAGCTGGTAGGCGTGCCGCTGATTGTGCCCGCCACGAAATTGAGGCCGGCCGGTAAACTCCCGCCGGTGATCGACCAGGTATAGGGTGGCGAGCCGCCTGTAGCCGCCAGAGTTTGCGAATACGAATTGTTGACCGTGCCGTTGGGCAGGCCGGGCGCGGTGGTGATGGTGAGCAGCGACGAGATCGCGAGCGTAAATGATTTGGTCGCAAAACCGGATGCGCTGTCTTCCACCCGCACGGTGAAACTGGCATTTCCGGAACTGGTGGGTGTGCCGCTGATGACGCCAGTGCCTGGGTTCAACAACAGGCCCGCAGGCAACGAACCGGTGGTAATGGACCAGGTGTATCCGGGAGTTCCACCCACCGCCACCAGCGTCTGAGAATAGGCCGATCCCACCGCGCCACCCGGCAGCGTAGGCGCATTGGCGATACTCACGCCGCCGACGATTGCGAGGGTAAACGCCTTGCTCGTGCTCAGGGAGGCGCTGTCGTTCACTTGCACCGTGAAGCTGAAATTTCCGGAGCTGGTGGGCGTACCGCTGATGGTCCCGGCGCCCGCATTCAAGTTGAGGCCGGCCGGCAGGCTGCCGCTGCTGATCGACCAGCTATAGGACGGCGTCCCCCCGGTTGCGGCGAGTGTCTGCGAATACGGCGTGTTGGTGGTGCCGCCGGGCAACGTGGGCGCGGTGGTAATCGTGAGCGGTGAGGCGATAGCAAGCGTGAATACCTTGGTCGCGAAACCAGAGGCGCTATCATCCACACGCACCGTGAAGCTGGAATTTCCGGAGCCAGTCGGGGTGCCGCTGAGGACGCCAGTCGCCGGGTTCAAACTAAGGCCGGCTGGCGGTGAACCGGCGGTGATGCTCCAGGTGTAGCCGGGAGTTCCGCCGGCCGCGACCAGAGTCTGGGAATACGCCGATCCCACTACGCCGCCCGGCAGCCCTGGAGCGTTGCTGATCGTCAGGCCCGCCGTGATGGCAATGGAGAAATTCTTGGTGGTCGAAACGGAGATCGAGTCGGTCACCTGCGCGGTGAAATTCAAAGTTCCTGAACTGGTGGGTGTGCCCGTGATCGCGCCCGTGGTGCCATTCAGGATCAACGCGCCCAGGGAACCCGCCGTTACCGACCAGGTGTAAGGTGACGCGCCGCCTGATGCTCCCAGCGTTTGTGAATAAGCCGAGCCGACTGATCCACTGGCCAGAGTCGGCGGGGTGGTAATGGTCAGCGCGGGATTGATCACCAGCGTGTAATTGTGCGTGGCCGTGGCGCCGATGTTGTCGGTTACGGTTGCCGTGATGCTGAAAGAGCCGGATGTGCTGGTGGTGCCGCTGATCAAACCCGTAGATGGGTTCACGCTGATGCCGGTGGGCAAGCTGGCGGCGGGGATTGACCAGGTGTAAGGCGTCGCGCCACCGGTTGCCGCCAGGGGCTGCGAGTAAGCCGCGCCCGCATCACCGGCTGCTATCACGGCTGTCGTGATCGTCAGCGCCGGGTTGATGGTGAGTGTAAGCGGCTTGGTGGCGGTGACGGCCGGCGCCGCGCTGTCAATGACTTGTGCGGTGAAATTGAATGTTCCGGTGGAGCTGGTGGTGCCGCTGAGCACACCGGCGGAGCTGAGCGCGATGCCGGTCGGCAAGATGCCCGAAGCGACCGACCAGGTAAACGGCGACGTGCCGCCGGTCAGCGTGAGCGTTTGGGAATAAGCTCTTCCCGCGTTGCCCTGCGGGAGTGGCGATGTGGTAGTGATGCTCAGCGCCGGGTTGATAGTCAACGTATAGGCTTGCGTGGTGCTGCCGCCGGCACTGTCAGTCGCTTTGACTGTGAAGGTCGATGTGGTGCCTGTGATCAGGCCGCCAAGAACACCGCCCGTCGACAAGGTGATGCCGGTTGGCGGAGTGCCCACCGTGACCGACCAGGTATAAGGCGGAGTTCCGCCGGTCGCAACAAGCTGCTGATTGTAAGTCGCGCCCACATCGGAGGCCGGCAGCGAAGTGGTCGTGATGGTCGGGGCGGAAATGACGGTCAGCGAAAGCTCTAGAGTGGCCGTGACGCCCAGGTTATCGGTGACCTTCAGAGTGATGGCCGCGCCGCTCACTGCCGAGGTTGGCGTGCCGGAGAAAACGCCATTGCTGAACGACAGTCCTGCCGGCACGGTGGCCGGAGTCGTCGACCAGGTGTAGGGCAAAGTGCCACCGGTCGCGGTGAAGGTGGTTGTGGCATAGGCAACCCCTACTTGACCTTGCGGCAAAGTGCCAGGATTAATGCTCGGCGGAGGGTTGATGACGATGGTGTAGAGTTGGGGGCCGGAAGTGCCGCCGGCGGAATCCGTGACTGTCACCGAGATCGGATAGCTGCCTGCTGAACCGGCTCCGGGGGTTCCACTGAAAACGCCGTTGTTGAACGACACGCCGCTCGGCAACGTTCCCGTCTGCGACCAGTTGTAGCCACCCGACCCGCCCGAAGCGGTGAGGGTTGGCCCGTACGGCACGCCCTGCTCGCCCGCCGGCAATGAAGCTGGATTGATGTCCGGAGCGGAACTGATCGAGATTGTGAGCAAAGCCGGGGCCGATGGTCCGTTATCATCTGTGGCCGTAACCTGGAACGGGAAACCGCCGGCAACGGTTGGCGTGCCGCTGATGACTCCGTTGCCCGTATTCAAACTGAGGCCGGGCGGAAGGCTTCCGTTAGTGATCGCCCAGGTGCAGCAGCCCGCAGCACCGTTTGCGGACAGTGTCTGTGAGTACGAGACGGTCACTTCACCACTGGGTAGCGAGCCAGTGGTAATTGTCGGCTGCGCGCTCGCCGCCGCTGCCCACAGCAGCGCCGCAACAACTAACCCGTATCTGCGCAGCGTCCTCATTGTTTCGCTTTACTCGCCGGTACGAATACGATGCGCGGCTGCGCCGAGTCGCCATCGAACAACCAGAGCGGACCGTCGTCGGGTTCAGTCAGGCGGAACACTGCCGTTCCGTTCAATCGACGAACGGCGCTCGGCGCGCACGGACACGCATAGCGCGCCGTGACACCGTCGCTCAAATTGATCGCAATGATATCGGCCGATCCTGCATTGGCCACATAAACGGTGCGCTGGTCGCGTGAAACGGCGACCGATTGCGGATGGGCCAGCCCTTGCGCTTCACGCGCCAGCGGCAGCGTGGCCGTCACGCCGGTGACGGAGCGCAACAGGTACACCTCGTTGTGGCGGTCGTCGGCCAGCACGGCGTCGGTTGCATTGATGAACGCCAGATCGGCGGTATGGCGCACAGTTGAAATCAAATGCGGTTCGCCGTCGCTTGCGAAAACATAAACCTGGCCGACTTGGCCGGCCGGCGCAGCCATCAGAACGGTGCCCTGATCGTTGATCGCGAAAGCGCTCAATGGCCCGCCGTGGCGCGCCACATCCATCCGCTGGCCTAAGCTCGGCGCACCCGGCAGCCCCTTCACCACTTGCAGGGATTGCGTAGCGTGATGGTAAAGCACCGCGTAGGTTCCCAGCGGACTCAACTCAATCGTGTCGCCAGCCGCAGTCTCGGCGCCCAGCGCGCGCACCGATGTATTCCCGCTGAGTTGCAGAATCGCCAGCAGTCCGCGCCCATCGTTGGTGATGGCAAGGGCGTAATCGCCATCGGGCGAAACGGCTGCGTTTTGCAGGTCGACGCCCGCCAGCAGCGGGTCGCCCATGGTGGCGGCGCCTGGAATGCCCAGCAGGGGACGCACGCCGCGCGCGTCGGGATCGAACACGAAACCCGAAAGCGCGCCGCGCATCCGCGGCGATTGCGCCGCGGCGGTACTCAGGGTGAGCGCGCCGACCGCAGTGACGATAAACAGAGTTGCTGAGAGGCGGATTTCCATGATTGGCTTTCCGGCGCCCTCTAGCGCGGCCCCACGATAACAGGAGTCCCCGGCGTGACCGTGGTAGGCGATTCAGTCGGCGTAGAGGCCGGGCTGGAGGATTTCTTGCCGCCCATCGCCGCGGCCGCTCCGCCGCCAACCGCGCCGGCCAGGATGATCAGCACCAGCAGCATTTTCGATGAGCCGCCTTTGGCAACAGCCGGCGCGGCATTGGTCTGGGTAATGGCGGCGCGCGCGGTGAGCGTGCCCTGCGAGGCGATCACGCGGATTTCGAATTGTCCAGTGACGGTGTTGGGACGAAGGCCCCGGCCAGTGGCTTGCCCTTTCTCGTCGGTCTGGATGGTCAAAGTCGCACCGCTTGCGCCGAAGGTTCCGCTGGGGCCGCTATCGGGCAGCATGAAGGTGACGGTGGCGTCCTTTACGGGGGCGTCATTTTCATCAGTGACTTGGACGACCGGCTCCTTGGCGCGCAGGTCCTTCACATTGTTAATGGCGCCTTCGCCTTCCAGAACCACGACTTTCAAGCTGGTTGGGGTTTGGCTTTGCCCTGAGGTCGTGTGGAACAGCAGCAGAAAAATCAGCCCCGCGCGGCCACACACTCCGCTTCGGGGGCGCATCGGGGAGGTGAATGGCCCCATTTGTTTCCTCCAGATAGCTCACTAGTGTAGTACATTGCAACGTAAAAAAGCGCGCAGGATGCCCCCGATTCGATCTTAGTACCCCTGGCCGCGAGGTCCCAAAGTGGTCTAAGCTTGAGAAACACGGCTTTTATGGCCAGCCCAGGAATCAAGATGGACGGTAGCGCGGGGCCCGGCAGGCAGGCCGCGGTGGTCGAATACGCTCTCCCTGTGATCCAGGAAATCCAGGCGCTGGCGCTCGAAGGCGCCAAGTCCGGCTTTAGCGGCGTCGAGGTTGGGGGTGTACTCTTCGGTAAACAGGAAGAGCGTAAGATCCGCATCCTGACGTTTCGGCCGCTGGCTGGAAATTATTCACTGGGTCCGCATTTCGCCGTTTCCGAAGAGGATTTGGGCGGGCTGCAGGATCTTTTGGAGCAGTCGCCCAAAATCCGCAAGCTGCGCGGGCTTGAGCCGGTGGGCTGGTACCGTTCCCAATTGGACGGCGACCTGACGCTGGCGGATCGCGACCTGCAAATCTTCGCGCGTTTCTTTCCCGATCCTTCACAGGTGGCCGTGCTGTTGCATGCCTCCGAATACGAGCCCACGCGCGTGCGCTTCTATTTTTGTTCCCGCGAAGGCGGCGTGGTTCAGCAGAGCAGCTATCGCGAATTCACGCTGGAATCGGCGGAAGCAGATGCCGGCCAGTCTTCAGCCGAGGCTCTGCCGGAACGCAAGCTGGAACCCGCGGCAGCGCCGTCCGCCGAAGCAGGGCACGTGGAGGTCGCGGCGGCGCCTGCGGTCCCGGCCCGCACCTGGACTTCGCTTGCCGGCTGGATACTGGCGGTCGCGCTCGCCATCGGAATGGGCGGCGCGCTCACCTGGATGTTGCTGCCCTCGCAGCGGCTGGCGCTGCAGCTTCGCGATGCCGAAGGCCAACTGCAGATCACCTGGAACGAAGCGGCGCGGCCGGTGCGCAATGCGCAAAGCGCGGCCATCGAAATCACCGATGGCAGCGCCAACACCTGGCTTGAGCTGGATCTCGATCAGCTGCGCCGGGGCAGTGTGACCTATGTGCGGCGCTCGAACATGGTGGCTGTGCGTCTCAAGATTCAACCGCGCACGGGCGCGCCGGTGGAGGAAGTGGTGCGGTTCCTGGGTCCGCCGGAACCGCTGCGGCCCTCCGTGCTGGGCTCGGGCTCACCACAGCCGGTGGAAGCGCCGGCGCGGCCATCGGCGCTTCCACCGGCGAGTGCCGCGGCAAATCCGGCGGCTACTCCCACTAAAGCGCCTGAGCCGGTGATTGCCCGCAATACCGCGCCCCGCCAGGCGCAGCCTGAAGCTTTGCCCGCGGCTTTGCCCGCCGGCAGCGCGCCCTCCTCCAGCGCGCCGGCTGCCGCAATTACTCCGCAGCCTGAAGTCGCGCAGCCGCAGCAGCAGACTGCGCCCGCTCCGGCGTCGACGCCAGCGTCCGCACCGGCGTCCAGCTTGCCGCCGGCGGAATCAGCCGCGCCGCCGCAACAGGTGGCTCCACCGCCGGTGGAAAAACCTGTCATCCAGCAGCCCGCGGTCAGCTTACCCGCCAATCCCGCGCCAGCCCGGCCGGCCGCGCCTTCCGTGGGCAGATTGATTTGGACCGGGCACCTGCCCAAGAACGGCACGGTCACTATCACCGGCCGCAAAGCTTCGGCGGGAGCGCTCACCGGCGAGCTGCCGGGAAAATCGGTGCGCATCGCCGTGTACCCCGGCGATCTGGCAGCCGACGGCATCGTGATCTTCACCCCGCACACGCAATACGCCAAACCGCTCGCCGAAGCTCCGGGCGCGCAAAACGGCTGGAACAAGGCTACCTACACGTTCAATTCCCAGCGCGCCGGCGACGTGATTGTGGATGAAGCCCCAAGCGCGCAGAACGGCTGGAACCGCATCGTGCTACGCTCGAAAACCGGCAGGTTTTCCGTCGTGGTGGTGGATTGGACGCTCCTGCCGCAATAAGAGGCGGCAACATGTCATCGCGAAGAGAATTCCTGGGCGCGTCGGCGACGCTGGCGGCCGGAGCGCTGTCCATGCAGGTGGGCCGGGCCGCGCCGCAATCCGACGGCCGCAAGATTCGCCTGGGCGTGGTGGGCGGCGGCTTCGGCTCCGATTTCCAATGGCACGAACATCCCAATTGCACGGTCGCCGGCGTCACCGATCTGCGCGCGGAGCGGCGCCAGATTCTGCGCGACCGCTATCACTGCGACTATGTCTTCAATTCACTGGAGGAAATGCTGCAGCGCGCCGTGAAGCTGGATGCGGTGGCGATTTTCAGCGGCGCGCCCGATCACTATCGCCACGTCGAGATGTGCATGAAGCGGGGCCTGCACGTGATCTCCGCCGTGCCCGCCGTCATGACCCTGGAAGATGCCGCCAAGCTCAAGGCGTTGAAGGAATCAACCGGCCTGCGCTACATGATGGCCGAGACCAGCTACTACCGCAGCCCGACGATTTACGCGCGCAACCTTTTTCGCGAAGGCGGATTCGGCGACGTGTTCTACACCGAGCTTGAGTACTATCACGATGGCGGCGAGCGCAAGGCGCTGGCGCTGGACAAAAAGTCTCGCCTGTTTGAGCCGGATGGCTCGCCCAGCTGGCGCGTAGGTTTGCCACCGATGAATTACCCCACGCATTCGCTGGGATTTCTGGTGGGCGTGACGCGCGAGCGAATTGTGCGCGTCTCCTGCCTGGGATGGGGGCCGGATGAGCCCGGGCGCGGCCAGAATCCGTATAAGAATCCGTTCTCCTGCCAGGCGTCGCTGATGGAAACCAACAAGGGCCACATGTCGCGCTGCAATATTTTCTGGCTGGCCGCGGCCATCGAGGAGCGCGCGCAGTGGTTCGGCGAAAAGGGCACTTTGTACATGTACAACATGGATGTTCATCCCAACACCTGGAAAGCCAACGACCTCAAAATGACGCGCCTGGCGATTCCGGATTATTGGAAGAGCGACATGCTGCCCGAGCCGATGCGGCATGGCAGCGGGCATGGCGGCAGCCATCCGTTCCTTACCGCCGAATTCATCAACGCGCTGGTGGAGAATCGCGAGCCGGCGATCGATGTGTACGAAGCCCTGGCCATGACTGTGCCGGGAATTGTAGGACATCAATCGTCGCTGAAAAATGGCGAGCAGTTGAAAGTGCCGCAATTCGAGCGGGGGTAAGTTAACTGCTTTCCTTGGATTTGTCCTCAATCAATCTTTTTGTCAGGAGGATAAGACCCAGGAGTTGTGTCCACTGCGAAACAAGGTTTCCGACAACCTGTCCCCATTTTTCTTCCGAATCCATGTGCGCATAGATCCACACCCAAACCATCCCCGTGAGCAGCAGGAAAATAGTCAGCGAATGCTCGCGAACGATCTCGAATAAGCGGTTTGGCGACCGGCGGCCCGGCTGTCGACTCTCGGCCGAGCCGATCTCGTAAAAATATTTGGTGGCGATCACCGTGACAACCACGCCGGTCCAGTCGGCGATGGCATTGCCGAAGAAAGAACCGCGATGGGTTTTCGGGTCGGCATTCACATAGAGGGCAATCCATAGCAGCAGAATTCCAATGGCGGTCCATCGGCGCGCCCCTGCGGGTTCCACAGTGTGCCGCCCGAGTACATGCCGTCCTTGCGCAGCGCGTAGAAATTGATATCGAACTTGTCGAGGCGTTTCTTGTCGTTGTCGTAATTGCGCGCCACGCGCTTGAGCGCGTCCAGAATGGCATCCTTCGGTGTCATGCCGTGCCACATATTTTCGACGATCGAATGCGCGCCGGCGACGCGAATGTTTTCCTCGCCGCGCCCGGTGCAGCCTGCTGCGCCTACTTCCTGATCCACATAGAGGCCCGCGCCCAGGATGGGAGAATCGCCCACGCGGCCGGGAATTTTCCAAGCCAGCCCGGCGGTGGTGGTGACGCCGGACATTTCACCTTTGGCATTCAGCGCCAGGCAATTGATGGTGCCGGTGGGCGGATGCAGCGCCATTTTCCACGCCCAGGCGAGCGTGGCGTCATCCGCTTTGGGAAAAAGCGCTTTCAAGCGGGGAGCATCCAGGCCGTCTGTCCAGTTATTGTGGCCGCCCGCGGCGCGCACCAATCGCCTCCACACCATCCACGCCAGGCGGGATTTCTCGGTGAGCAGATTGTCCTCGGAAAAGCCGGACGCCTTGGCGAATCACAGGGCGCCATCGCCCACCAGCATGGCGTGATCGGTTTCTTCCATCACCATCCTGGCGACGATCGACGGCGTTTTGATATTACGAATGGCGGCGACCGAGCCGCAGCGGCGCGTGGGGCCGTGCATGACGCTCGCGTCCAATTCAACGACGCCCTCTTCGTTGGGAAGGCCACCGTAGCCGACGGTGAAGTCTTCCGGATCGAGTTCGTTGATGTTGACGCCGGCGATCACGGCGTCGAGCGTATCCTTGCCGGCCTTCAGGAACTCCATGGCTTTGGCGGTGGCGCGCAGGCCATTCCAACTGGAGATCACGATGTTGCGGGGGCGGGCCTGCGCTTGCGCCGCCGCGGCAGCTAAAGCGGCCGAACCCAGCACGTGCCTTCGGGTAAACATTTGGAAACTCCTTTTTAGAGCGGCGGCTCCATCGGCAGCGCCAGCGGCGGCTCGCGCAGGAAATCCAATCGCGACATTTTCTCGACCGCATCGCGCACCGCCCGCTCCGATGTCGGCTCAAGGGTGATGACGAAGGGCAAATCATGTTTGTTGTCGCTCGGCTCCTGCAGCACTGAATCGAGGCTGATGCCTTTATCCGCCAGAATTCCGGCGAGCGCGGCGATGATGCCGGGGCGGTCATCCACGCGGAAGCGCAAATAGTAGGCGCACTTCTCGTGGCTGATTTCGAGCGGCTTGTATTCGCCCAGCCGCTCATGCGCGAACGGGGAGACACGCTGCGGGCTGCCGCTGCGAATCTCGCGCGCCACCCGCATCAGGTCGCTGACCACTGCAACGCCCGTGGGCCGCGCCCCCGCGCCGCGCCCGTAGTAGAACGTGTCGCCGCCGTGCCGGCCTTTCACCCACACGGCGTTGTATGCGCCTTGCACGCCGGCAATGATGGTGCGCTCGCCCACCAGCGCCGGCCGCACGGAAAGAATCAGGCCGTCCGGCGTTTGCCGCGCCGCGCAGATCAGACGAATGGTGTGGCCCAGGCGGTGCGCGTAGCGGAAGTCCATGGGCGAAATGCGGCGGATGCCTTCGACAAAAATATCTTCCGGCGTGATGCGCTCGCCGAAAGCCAGCGCCGCCAGAATCGCCAGTTTCGAGCGGGCGTCGTAGCCATCGATGTCGGCCGAGGGATCGGCCTCGGCGTAGCCTAGCTGCTGGGCTTCGGCAAGAACCAGATCGAATGGGTCGCCGCGCTTTTCTATCTCAGTGAGAATGTAGTTGCTGGTGCCGTTCAAAATCCCGTAGAGCGCGACCACTCTATCGCCCGAAATGCCTTCGCGCAGCACGGTGTGAATGGGAATGCCGCCGGCAACGCTCGCCTCCATGGCCAGGTTAATGCCGGCCGCGATGGCCCGCTCCCAGATTTGCGCGCCGCAGGACGCCATCAGCTCTTTGTTGGCGGTGACCACCGATTTCTTGTTGGCGATGGCGCCGTCGATAATTTCCTGTGCGACCGATGTCCCGCCGACCAGTTCGGCCACGATATCGACGCCAGAATCCGCCACTACCTCGCGCCAATCTTGGGTGCGCTTCACCTTGCCTAGCGCCGCGGGAAGCTGTTTGGATTCCACCGTCCGGCTGCACACCGTGGACACGCGCAGCTCAAAGCCGAGCTTGAGGGCGATCTGGGAAGCGTTTTCCGCCAGTACTTCGAGCGTCCCGGACCCGACGTTGCCCAGACCGATCACGCCGACATTGACCTGCTGCATCTTGGCTATGATAACAACAGGTGTGACATGACAACCCTTCGCATCGCCGCCGCGCTTTTTCTGGCCGCAGGAATCACTTCAAATTACGCGCAGGACTTTCCCCACCAGCACCGTCCGATGTCGAATGAAGCCCGCTTGCCTGGTGGAAAGTCACAACTGGAAGCGCTGTTGAAAGAGGATCACAAACGCTCGATCCAGGATGCCGCGCAACTTATTGAG
Source organism: Candidatus Solibacter usitatus (assembly GCA_016185465.1). GTDB lineage: Bacteria > Acidobacteriota > Terriglobia > Bryobacterales > Bryobacteraceae > JACPNO01. The sequence goes on along the minus strand of JACPNO010000033.1, from coordinate 28,035 downwards.
CTGGCTGAGAGTTTGAAAAAGGAGCTGGAAAAGGACGATCGCCACGTGCTGTCGCTGACCAGCCTCCGGAAGACGGAAGAAATAGAGAAACTCGCCAAGAGAATTCACGGGCGCCTCAAGCGTTTTTAGGCGGCTGCGGGCAGGGTCAAACTCTTGCTATTTCAACGTTTTCTGCGATAACGTGAAACGAGAGCGTTGCAGCCGGAACCATAGAGACAGCAATGGTGGAGTGTCCAGTCTGTCATACCGGAATCCCCGAAGGAGCGCGAGCCTGCGCCCGCTGTTCCACGCCCGTCCCGCTGGGCGGTGAAACGATTGCCATGGATGCCGATGGCGGGGAAACCCAGCTCGACCTAGATGGCGGGGAGACTCAGGTCGATTTGTCCGAAGCCGCGACCATTGCCCCCGTGCCTGGCGCTCCGACGGGGTGGTCGGTTCCCATTCAACGCGCGCCTCAACAGCAGCAAAGCGATCCATCCGCCGCCCTCGGGCCCGGCCACATTGTGGGTGAGCGCTACGAAATCATCAAGCTGCTGGGCGAAGGCGGGATGGGCGCGGTTTACAAAGCGCGCGATCGTGAGCTGGACCGTCTGGTGGCGCTCAAAGTCATCCGCCCCGAGCTTGCCAGCAATCCTGAAATCCTGAAGCGTTTCAAGCAGGAGCTGATTCTCGCCCGCCAGGTGACCCACAAAAACGTCATCCGCATTTTCGATCTGGGCGTGGCCGATGGACGCAAGTTCATCACCATGGATTTCGTCGAAGGCCGCGATCTTAAGAGCATTTTGGTCGAGCGCGGAAAGCTAGCGCCGCAAGACGCTGTCGATATCATCCTGCAAACCGCGCGCGGCCTGGAAGCGGCGCACAACGTAAGCGTCATCCATCGCGATTTGAAGCCGCAGAACATCATGGTGGACGACCAGAACAACGTCTGGGTGATGGACTTCGGCCTGGCGCGCTCACTCGAAACCGCTGGCATGACCCGCACCGGCGCGTTGATGGGCACGCCGGATTACATGTCGCCCGAACAGGCGCGCGCCGATAAAGCCGATGCGCGCAGCGATCTGTTCACGCTGGGAATCATTTTCTACGAGCTGCTAACCGGCAAGCTGCCCTTCCAGGCCGATACGCTGATGGCCACGCTGCTCAAGCGCACCCGGGAAAAGGCCGTGCCGCCGCGGGAAATCGATCCAAGCGTGCCGCAGGCGCTCAACGACATTGTCATGAAGCTCCTGGAGACCAGCCCGGAAAAGCGCTATCAATCGGTGGGCGCGCTGATCCAGGATCTGGCGTCGCCCTCCGGGCCGCAGTCGTCGGTGATGGCGAATGCGCCGCTGAGCTTCGATCCCGGCTCGGATTTCGGCCCGCGCTACCGCATCGAAAAACTGATCGGCGAGGGCGGCATGGGCAAGGTCTATCGCGCCCACGATAAGGATCTGGATCGCACTGTCGCGCTGAAACTGGTGCGCACCGAGTTTGCCAGCGACCCCAATTCCATGCAGCGCTTCAAGCAGGAATTGCTGCTGGCCAGCAAGATCTCCCACAAGAATGTCCTTCGGATTCACGATCTGGGCGACGTGAATGGCGTGAAGTTCATTTCCATGGCGTACGTGGAAGGCCGCGACCTGCATGAGCTGATGCAGGAGGCCGGCCGGATGGAGGTGAAGCGTGCCGTCCATTTCGCCGTACAGCTCTGCCAGGCGCTCGACGCCGCCCATAACGAAGGCGTGGTGCATCGCGACCTCAAGCCGCGCAACGTGCTGGTGGATAAAGACGATCAGATCTATGTCTCCGATTTCGGCCTGGCCAAATCGCTCGAGGCCGAAGCCTCCACCATGACCCGCGCCGGCGAAGTGCTGGGCACGCCGCGCTACATGTCCCCGGAGCAGGCCGAGTCCAAACCCGCCGACGCCCGCAGCGATATTTATTCGCTGGGATTGATCCTGTACGAAATGGTGACGGAGGTTTCTCCGTTTCCCGGGGAATCCACGCTGCAGGTGATGTATCAGCGCGTTACCCAAAAGCCCAAGAGTCCGAAGCTGGTAAATCCGGCGCTCCCCGATTACCTGGTCGAGATTATCATGCGCTGTCTCGAAAAGGATCCCGAGGAGCGCTATCAGCACGCGCGGGAAATCTGGCGCGATCTGGATTACAGCACCGCTCCCAAGCGCTCGCTGGTCTGGCGGCTGGCCAAGGGAAAATGGTTCATCGCCGGCGCCGCCGCGGTGCTGCTGATAGGGATCGGGATGGCGATCACGCCGGTGCGCGAGCGCGCCCTTCTGCTGCTGGCCAGCGTGCTGCCGACGCGCGAATCCATTACCTCGCCCGCCAAACAAAAGTACCTGGCCGTGCTGCCATTCCGCGTCCTGGGCGACGAAGCGTCGCTCAAGTTTACGGCAGAGGGCGTGGAGGAAGCGCTTTCGGCGAAGCTGTTCCAGTTGAAGGATGTCTATATGGCGTCGCCGGCCTTGGCGCAAAAGGTCAATCCCGCCGAGCCAATCGAAAAAATCGCGCGCAGCCTGGGCGTCAAGATGATCGTGCAAGGCACCGTGCAGGGAAATAAGGACCGCATCAATGTGGTGGTGAGCCTGGACGACATTGCCAGCAAAAAGAGGGTGTTTTCCCAGGAATTTACCGGCGTGCCGCAGGATCTGCTCACTATTCAAGATCAGATTTACAGCAAGCTGGTCGACGCGCTGGATGTCAAACGCACGAACGAGGAAATGGCGCGCGGCGCGTCCCGGCCCACTGAGAACATCGACGCCTATCAGCTGTATCTTCGCGGACGCAACACCATGCGCGGCCCGCTGGACGCCAAGCGCCTCGACACGGCCATGAATTTCTACAACCAGGCCATCAAAACCGATCCGCGCTTCGCCCTGGCCTATACCGGACTCGCCGACGCCAGCCTGAACATGTACGACCTCACCAAGGATAGCGCCTGGACGGAGAAAGCCCTGGGCGCGGCCAAGCAGGCGCAGCGCCTCAATGAGGCATTGCCCGAAGTTCATTTGGAGCTAGGCAGCGTCTACCGCACCACGGGAAAGACCAACGAGGCGATCGCGGAACTGAAGCGCGCCCTCGAACTGGCGCCTAACTCGGATGACGCCTACCGCCGTCTGGGCTTCGCTTATCTGGCCAACGGCCGGAAGGAAGAAGCCATCCAGGCCGCGAAAAAAGCAGTCGAGATTAACCCGTACTACTTTCTCAACTACAACTACCTTGGCCAGGCATACTTTCAAACTGGCGAGAACGAGAAGGCGGTGGAGCAGTTCAAACGCGTCACCGAGCTGGAACCCGACAACACTTCCGGCTATATCAACCTGGGCGCCGCCTACTTTCGCGAGGGCCGCTGGAACGAATCGATTGTCCCTTTTCAGAAAGCGCTGCAGCTGGAACCGTCCTACGACGTTTACAGCAATCTGGGCGTCGCCCAGTTTTATCTTGGCCAATATAACGATGCGGTCAAGAGCTTTGAAAAGGCTGTCGAGCTGAATCCCAACCAGGAGCTTGCCGTCGGCAATCTTGCCGATGCCTACCGCTGGGCCGGGCAAAAGGAAAAATCGCTGGCGATGTATGACAAAGCCATCGCGCTCGCCCTGAAGGCTAACGAGGTGAATCCGAATGACACCACCGTTCTGGCGGGCCTGGCCGATTTTTACTCCAAGAAGGGCGACGCCGGCCTCGCGCAAAGCTGGATCCGCAGAGCCCGCTCGGTCGACGCGAACGATAGCAGTCTGATTTACCGGGAAGCGGTGATCAACGCGCTGGCGGGGCAGAAAGAAGCAGCGCTTACTGGTTTGCGGTTAGCCTTCCAGAAGAATTATTCGATCGCTGAAGCCCAGGCCGACCCGGAGCTCAAAGAACTCCGGGCCGATCCGGGATTTGCCAAACTCGTCGCTGAATTCAGTCCAAAACCGAAGAAACCTTAAGCGCGCCGAAAAGCCTTGCGGGCCAGCAGAGCGCATGCGGCCGTGCCAAACAGCATCCAGGTAGAGGGCTCCGGAACGGCCGGTGTCGCCGCAATGTGCCCGCCACTGAAGAGGATGTCGATCGAGAAGCTCCCGGGCGGGTCGGTGATGATGAAACCGCATTGGTCAAAGGCATCGCCGCCGTCGCAGTTAAACGCAATGAAACTCCCGCCTGCAAACAATGTGTCTTTGTCGATGTCGGCATGGAGCAGCAACTGGGTGATGGGTTCTCCCGTACCATTCTGGAAATCAAATGCGCCGCCACCAAAGGCGTTGGCGTTAAAGCCAAAAGTCCCGTCAATGGTTTGGCTAAGCCCGCCCAACTTGGTGCCGATGCGCGGGTCGTCCGGTGGCTCGGCCAACAACAAGAAGGAGTCTGGCCCACAGGAGACCGTTTCGCCATCAACAGAGCAACTCCAACTGCCGGGCGTAAATGGATCCAGATCGGGGTTGGGTGTTCCCGTGAAAAAACTGCCAGATCCCCAGCCACCGGTACCTTCGGTGTCGTTTTGGCCCGTCTCCTGGTTATCGTTCAGGGAAATGACAAAGTGATTGGGATCGATGGTGTCCGCCTGCAGCCAAGCGGTAAACAACAGAGTGAATAGCGGCTTAAGAACTAAATTCTGGGATTTTCCCGACGAAGACGCGGAGAACCAGCCTCAGACTCCTGCCCCGAAAATGGATCCGCCGATCTTAGGATCGCGACCGTCTTACAAATGTTCGGCGACCGATCAATCCCGCGGCAACAGTCACCAGCAACACCCAGGACGCCGGTTCCGGCACCGGAGAAGTGACAACATTTGCAGCCGGCAGAACCCAACCGTCTCCGCTGATGGTAAAGTGCGTTCCGGTCGGAATGATATCGGGCCCATCGAAAAGGATGTCCAGGAGCGCTGGGTTGTCGGGATTGATCCTGAACCCGCATGCGGGAAAGAGGATGCCGCCCTGGTCATCGAAGCTGGTACAAGTGTAGCCATGACTCAGCTGCGCCGGATCGAGCGGAGTCTGGAGGAGAATGTCGTTAATCCCGGTCACACTGTCGACAAATTCGGAGGAGATATTTCCGTTGGCGTCCGCAGCGAAAGTGAAAGCGCCGTTGATATCCTCCGAGCGTCCACCTAGGCGAATGGAAATGGTAGGGTCAAGAGGGCCGAAGCATCCGTTAAACCCCACTGGGAAACAGTTCGGCTCGAATCCATCGCCGTCCACCGTCAATCCAGAATTGGTCAGAGACCCGAAATTTTGCAATCCTGCCAGCGTGACCGTGATGTCGTCCAGCCCCAGCCAGGAGGGGTCATTGCGTTCGCTGAAACTAAGAACGGTCGAGGTTGACGTTGCCGTTTCGGTAAACGAGAGAAGCTGGTAGCCGGATGCGGGGGCGTCAGTGGCGGAATACAGAACGTCCGATCCAAACGACGCCGCAAAGCTGTTCGGGGTCCCGCCATCGCTCGAAAAATAAAAGCTAATGTTATAGGACTGGCCGATCACCGTGGAGAGGGTCTGGGAAATGGTGCCGATGGATCCGACGTTCCCCAATGCGGCAAAATAGGCCCCCGAGTTCGGTCCCTGATTGAACTCGTTGATAACAAAAGTATTATTTAAACCGTCGGTTGTCCAGCTGCTGAAGGAGCCCGTTTCGAAGCCGCAATTCGCTACCAGGTTCCCGCTGACGTCGCCGCAAATATCGGCAAAACAGGGAACAACCACCGAAAGTGCAACAAGTACTACAAGACCCGAAAGTCGGAACATCGCTTTTCTCCTGACACCCGCCCACGCTGTGGGAACTGGCGTACGTCTCGATACACTACTCCATCCTCGAATGAAGTTGATGTAGACTCGCAAGTCAAATGCCGAAATGCCGCCTATTATTTTTCAATAACTTATCCCACCCGGCGTTCCTCAATTCTGGGGAACGGGACCAAACTCTGGCACTCCACCGGCAAAAATCTGGGAATGCTTACATCACTTGCAGGATCAGGCATTTCAGGTAATGCGTTTCCGGAACCGTCAGCAGAATGGGGTGATCCTGAGCTTGCGTGCGGCGTTCCAGCACGCGGACGGTGCGGCGAGCGTCCAGCGAGGCCTCGGCCACCAGCTCCAGCAGCGCGGCCTCGCTGACGTGGTGGGAACAGGAGCAAGTGACCAGAATTCCACCGCGCTCAAGCAGCTGCAGCGCCCTTAGATTGATTTCCTTGTAGCCTCGAATGGCGCCGTCCAAATTCTTGCGGGACTTGGCAAAAGCCGGCGGGTCCAAAACCACCGTCGAGAATTTGCGGCGCTGGGCGGCATACCCCGCCAGCAGCTCGAACGCATCCGCCTGGCGGAACTCGACATTGGCGGCGTTGTTGGCTTGGCGATTCTTCTCCGCCAGGGCGAGCGCGGCGGCGCTGCTATCGGCGGCTTCCACCGATTCGCATTTCGCTGCCATATGGAGCGCAAAGCCCCCGCTCGAAGTGAAGCAGTCGAGGGCGTGGCCATGCGCGTAGCGGGCCGCGGCCAGATAGTTTTCCCGCTGGTCGAGATAGATGCCGGTCTTCTGGCCGCCCACCAGATCGGCGTGGAACGTGATTCCATTCATGCGCACGGCGACCGCGGCCGGAACTTCGCCCGACAAAACAGAAGTTTCCCGCGGCAGGGCTTCGCGGTCGCGCACCGCGGCATCGTTGCGGGCGACGATCGCGGCGGGCGCGAGCAGTTCCGCCAGGCAGGAGGCGATTGTGTCGCGCGCCGAATCCATGCCCTGGTCGAGGGTCTGCATCACCACGTAATCCGCATAGCGGTCCACGATCAGGGCAGGGAGCAGGTCGCCTTCGGCATGCACCAGGCGATAAGCGTCGGTGTCGCGCACCACGCTCCGGCGATGGCTGAAGGCGGCAGCGATTCGCTCCAGAAAAAAGGCGCGGTCGATTTCCTTGACCGCGCCCGACAACATGCGCAGGGAGATTTGGGAGGAACTGCTGTAGTGCGCGACCCCAAGGGCACGGCCGCGCGGATCGATCACTCTGACGGCGATTCCGGATGAGGCGCCTTCGGCCGAGACCACATCGCTCGAAAAAATCCAGGGATGGCCCGACGCCACGCGGTCCGCGGCTTTACGGCTGACGCGGACTTCAATCATTCTTTACCGCATGGCCTGAAGACGCGCGATGCGGTCGGCGGTCGAAGGATGGGTCGAGAAGAGCCGCCCGAGCGAGAACCCGCCGAACGGCTTGATGATGAACATGTGCGCGGTGGCCGGCGACGCCTCCATGGGGATGCGCTGCGACCAGCTTTCGAGCTTGGTTAGCGCCGCGATCATGTTGTGCGGCGTGCCCGTATATTTTGCCGACGCGGCGTCGGCGTCGTATTCGCGCGTGCGCGAAATGGCCATCTGAATCAGCATGGCGGCGAGCGGTGCGAGTACGATCATCAGGATGCCGCCTAGCGCTCCGCCGCGGTCATCATCATCGCGCCGGGAGCCGCCGAAAAAGAACGCCATCCGCGCCGAAGAGATAATAGCCGCGGCCAGCGTGGCTGCGACGGAGCTGATCAGAATATCGCGATGCAGCACATGCCCCAGTTCATGGGCGATCACCGCTTCCAGCTCGCGGTTGTCCATGAGCTCGAGAATGCCCACCGTGAACGCCACCGAAGCATGCGCCGGGTTGCGGCCGGTGGCAAAGGCGTTGGGCGAATCCTCGGGGATCAGCCACAGTTTCGGCATGGGCAGACCCATGCGCTGGGTAAGATTGCGCACCAGCGGCCCCACGCGGCGGTACACTTCCGGATTTTCGCTCTCGCTCACCGGCTCGGCGGAGTACGAAGCCAGAGCAATCTTATCGGAGAAGAAATAGCCGGCGAAGTTCATCACCACCGCCAGAGCCAGGCCGATGTACAGGCCATTGCGTCCGGCAAACGCCTGCCCGCCCACCAGCAGCACGCCGCTCAGCAGCCCCAGCAGTACAACCGTCTTCAGCGTATTGGTGCCGTGCATGGGTCCCCTTCTGTTATTGTGGCACGGCGACCGGAGCGCTCTTCTCAAAACTGAGCGCGTGCTTCACCGTATCGCCGTCCACCGCCATCAAAACGCCGCGCGCGCTCTCGGTGATTTCGAGCTTCATTCCGCGCTGCTCCAGCAGCTTGACCACCCGGCTGAGTTGAATGCCGATGATCTGCGCAAGGTGCTCGCGGCTCAGCGGATTGAACACAATAATATCGTCGACGCGATTGAGAAACTCCGGCTTGAAGGTCCGCCGCAAAGCATCCAGTAGCTTGCTGCGCACTCCTTCGTCGCCATTGCGAGCGTTTACCGAAAACCCGATCGGACCCATTTCGTGAATCGTGCTCGACCCCACGTTGGAGGTCATGATGATTACCGTGTTGCGGAAATTCACCGTGCGGCCCTGGCCATCGGTGAGGCGGCCGTCTTCCAGAATTTGCAGCATGGCGTTGAAAACGTCCGGATGCGCTTTCTCGATTTCGTCGAAAAGCACGACTGAATACGGCTTGCGGCGCACGTGCTCGGTGAGCTGCCCGCCTTCTTCATAGCCCACGTATCCGGGAGGCGCGCCCATCATGCGCGAAACCGAATGTTTCTCCATGTACTCCGACATGTCGATGCGCACCATGGATTTCTCGTCGTCAAAGAGAAATTCGGCCAGAGCCCGCGCTAGCTCGGTCTTGCCCACTCCGGTCGGGCCCAGGAAAATGAAGCTGCCGATCGGCCGGTTGGGATCGCCCAGCCCGGCGCGGTTGCGGCGAATGGCGTTGGCCACCAGCGTTACGGCCGGGTTCTGGCCGATCACGCGCTCCTCCAGACGGGTTTCCATGTGAATCAGTTTTTGGATTTCGCCTTCCAGCATGCGCGAGACCGGAATGCCGGTCCACTTGGCGACAATGCGAGCAATGTCTTCCTCGTCGATTTCTTCCTTGAGCATTGCGCTGCCGCTCTTGATGGTCTCCAGCTCTTTGGTGGCGACTTCCAAATCCTTTTCGATCTGGGCGAGCTGCCCGTAGCGCAGCTGAGCGGCTTTTTCCCAATCGCCGGCGCGGCTGGCCTTTTCCTCTTCCAGCCGAGCCTGCTCCTGCTGCTGCTTGAGCTGGCGCACGTTGCCAATGGCGTCCTTCTCGCGATTCCAGCGCTCTTTCAGAGCCGCCGATTCCCCGCGCAAACGCTCCAGCTCGTTCTCCACTTGCCGCAGACGGTCGCGCGAAGCCGTGTCGGTCTCACGATTGAGCGCCTGCCGCTCAATTTCGAGCTGGGTGACGCGCCGCTCGATCTGGTCGATCTCAAGCGGCATCGAACCGATCTCCAGGCGCAGCGCCGAGCCGGCTTCATCAATCAAATCGATGGCTTTATCAGGTAGGAAGCGGTCGGTGATGTAGCGGTTCGACAGCATCGCCGCGGCCACGATAGCGGAATCCTTGATGCGCACGCCGTGATGAATTTCCAGGCGTTCTTTTAACCCGCGCAGAATCGCCACCGTGTCGTCTACTGTCGGCTCACCGACCAGCACCATCTGAAAACGGCGGGCCAGGGCGGCGTCTTTTTCGACGTACTTGCGATATTCGTTGAGGGTGGTGGCGCCGATGCAGCGCAGCTCGCCGCGCGCCAGGGCCGGTTTCAGCATGTTGGCGGCGTCAATCGCGCCCTCGGCCGATCCGGCTCCCACCAGCGTGTGCAGCTCGTCGATGAAGCAGATGATCTCGCCCGCGGATTCGATGATTTCCTTGAGCACGGCTTTCAGGCGGTCTTCAAACTCGCCACGGAACTTGGTGCCGGCCACCATCGAGCCCAGGTCAATCGCAACTAAGCGCTTGTTGCGAAGCTGCTCCGGCACATCGCCATTTACGATGCGCTGGGCAAGGCCTTCGACGATGGCCGTCTTGCCCACGCCGGGCTCCCCGATCAGCACCGGGTTGTTCTTGGTGCGCCGGCTCAGCACCTGCATCAACCTGCGGATTTCGTCGTTGCGTCCGATCACCGGGTCGAGCTTGCCTTTGCGCGCCTGCGCCGTCAGATCGACCGCGTAGCGTTCCAGGGCCTGATATTTGGATTCCGGGTTCTGGTCGGTAATGCGCTGCGTGCCCCGCACCGCGACCAGCGCTTTCAGGATCACGTCGTGTCCGGCGCCCGACTTGTCGAGCAGATTGCCGGCCGGATCGTTCTTCTGCTGGGAGAGCGCGAGCAACAAATGTTCGGTCGAAACAAACTCGTCCTTGAAATGAGTGGCCTCCTCAAAAGCTTTTTCCATGGCCTGGTTGAGCGAAGGCGACAGATAAACGCCCGTCTGCGCGCCCGACACTTTGGGCACAGAGGCCAGCAGCTTTTCGGCCTCGGCGACGATTGCGTCCGGCTGCACGCTGCACTTCTCGAGCACCGGCCGCACGATGCCATCACGCTCTCCGGCGAGCGCAATCAGCAAGTGCAGAGGGTGAATCGCCTGGTGTTCATGTTTTTCGGCGATCTGCTGCGCTTGCTGGAACGCTTCTTGAGCTTTCTGAGTGAGTTTGTCGAACCGGAACATGTTTGCGCTCCTTCTCTACTTAGATGCAGTGGAATGTAGAACGTTGCTTCGGTACCGCTCCCTCCGGTCACGGCTCGCCGGAGATCGTGTTGCGAGCCGTGACCAAAGGGAGCGGTTGCCGCAGTTATCCCTTCACTTCCACTTTCACTTGCTTCGGCTTGGCGGCTTCCTTCTTGGGCAACTTCACGGTCAGCACGCCGTTTTTGTAGTCGGCGGAAACTTTGTCGTTCTCAACCGAGGAGGGCAGGGTAAAGCTGCGCATGAACGTACCGTAATTGCGCTCGATGCGATGGTAGCCGCCATTCTTCTCCTCCCGCTCAAACTTGCGATCACCCTTGAGAGTGAGGGTTTGATTCTCGACCCGGACATCGATGTCTTTCAGGTCCACGTCCGGCAGGTCGGCCTTGAGGATCAGCTCGTTCTCGTTCTCGATGACGTCGACGGCCGGGGACCATGGGCGCGCCGCGCGCGGCTCACTCATCCAGCGAGTGACCGCGTCTTCGAAACCGCGCAAATTGCTAAATGCATCATGTTGCAGTGCCATGTTCTTTCTCCTATCTAATCAAGTTTTCGGGAGATCATGTCATGTGATCTCATGTGATTACTATAATAAAATCTTAGTGCTATATTGTCAAGTACTGCCGGGAGGGAAAATAAAAAGGCCGCATGGAGCGCTGAGCCCCGTGCGGCCGTGGATTTAAGTTTATTAAAATGAATTACTTAGATTCAGTCTCTTCCTGTCCCTCTTCCGGCTCCCGGCCCTCACGCTGAGCTTTCAGTCTCTCTTCCCGCCGCTTAGCCCGGTCCGCGGCTCGCTTCACCAGCTCGGACCCCACCAGCTCGATCATGGCCTGTTCGGCGCCATCGCCTTTGCGGAATCCCAGGCGGACGATGCGCGTATAGCCGCCGGGCCGCTGTCCGAAGCGGGCTCCCAGCGTATCGAACAGCTTCTTGACCGATGCCGGGGTTTCGAGAAAGGCCGCGGCCTGCCGGCGGGTGTGCAGGGTATCGCGCTTGGCGAGGGTAATCATCCGCTCGACCAGCGGCTTGATGGCCTTCGCCTTGGGGACGGTAGTGATCACGCGCTCCTGCTCGATAACGCTGGTGACCAGCCCTTTGAGCAGGGAATTGCGCGATCCCACATCGCGTTTGAGTTTGTATCCGCCTCGTCTGTGCCGCATGACTCGCTCCTGTTATTCGGAAATCTGGTCTTCAGTTTCCGGAGGCTCCGGTTCCAGGGAAATATCCTGCACCTCGCCCGGAATCACCACCGGCGCAACCAGGTGGCCGTGCGCGTCCAGCTTCATGCCCAGCGCCAGGCCCATGTTGCCCAGAATTTCCTTGATCTCGTTGAGCGATTTGCGGCCGAAATTCTTGGTGCGCAGCATCTCGGCTTCGGTCTTCTGCACCAGCTCGCCGATAGTCTGAATGTTGGCGTTCTTGAGGCAATTGTAGGAGCGCACGCTCAGCTCCAGCTCTTCAACCGAGCGGTTCAACTGCTCGCTCATCTTGTCCATGCCGCGCTCGGCGGTCTCTTCAGTGGCTTCGGGCAGCTCTTCGAAGTTGATGAAGATGGTCATGTGGTCTTTCAGGAGTTTCGCGGCATAGCCGATGGAATCCTGTGGCGAGACGGCGCCATTGGTCCATACTTCGATGGTGAGCTTATCGTAGTCGGTCATCTGGCCCAGGCGGGCGGCTTCGACCGTGAAGTTGACCTTGCGCACCGGCGAATGCACCGAATCGATCGGGATATAGCCCAGCGCCAGATCTTCGTCGAAGTTCTTGTCGGCGCTGACGTAGCCGCGGCCGGTTTTGAGCCGCATTTCGATGGTCAGCTTGCCGCCTTCACCCACCGTTGCGACGTGCAGATTGCGATCCAGCACTTCGACATCCTGATCGGCTTCGATCTGCCCGCTGAAAACTTCCCCCGGCTGGGTAACGACCAGGCGGGCGATTTTTTGCCCTTCGCCCATGATCTTGAACGGAATCTGCTTGAGGTTGAGAATGATGTCGGTCGCGTCTTCGACCACGCCCGGGATGGGGCTGAACTCGTGCTCGGCGCCTTCAATGCGCACGGCGGTAATCGCCGCCCCTTCGATCGAGCTGAGCAGCACGCGCCTGAGGCCGTTGCCGATGGTCGTGCCGAATCCGCGTTGGAACGGCTGGGCCGTGAACAAACCATACCGCTCGGTGAGGGTCTCGGTATTGGCCACCAATCGTTTGGGTTTCTGAAAACCTTTAAACATAGAATTTCCTCTTGCCACCACCGACGATCGTTCTGCTTTCGATCCGGCGGCAGCGGGTTCTTACTTCGAATACAACTCCACGATGAGCTGCTCGTTGATGGGAATCTGGACGAGCTCGTCGCGCTTGGGGAAACTAATCACCTTGGCCTTCAGGGCGTCGCGATCCACATCCATCCAGGACGGGGCCGGAGCATGCGCCGTAGCATCGCGCGCGGCCAGAATGGCGGGATGGTTGCGGCTGGCTTCGCGCACAGCCACTTCGTCGTTCGGTTTGACCTGAAACGAGGGAATATCCACCTTGCGCCCGTTCACCTGGATATGGCCGTGACGCACGATCTGCCGCGCCTGCGCGCGGCTGGTGCCAAATCCCATACGGTAAATGACGCTGTCCAGGCGCCGCTCGAGACCACTCAGCAGGTTCTCGCCGGTGATGCCTTTCATGTGCGCGGCTTTTTCAAAGCCGATGCGGAACTGCGATTCCAGCACGCCATAAATGCGGCGCGTTTTCTGCTTCTCGCGCAGTTGCAGGCCGTAGCCGACAAGTTTCGCTTTGCGGTCTTTGCCATGCTGCCCCGGGACGAAGTTGCGCTTCTCAATGGCGCACTTCTCGCTGTGGCAGCGCTCACCCTTCAAAAACAATTTCATGCCTTCACGCCGGCATAGCCGGCAGACAGGCCCTCGATAACGTGCCAATCGAACCTCCCTAGTTCTGTCACGTGCAGTTTACAGTCCGTAAGGGACCTTCTTCCTGCTTCACTACAAAATGGCAGGTCGGAGACCTGCCCCACTTAAACCTAAACCCGGCGTTTCTTGGGCGGACGGCAGCCGTTGTGCGGCATCGGCGTGGCGTCGCGAATCGTACGGACTTCGAGCCCCGCCGTCGACAACGCGCGCACCGCCGATTCGCGGCCCGACCCCGGCCCGCTTACCCGCACTTCCACTGTCCGTAAGCCGCTTTCGGAAGCTTTGCCGGCGGCCGTCATCGCCGCCTGTTGAGCGGCGAACGGCGTACCCTTGCGCGATCCGCGAAATCCGAGCGACCCGGCGCTCGACCAGGAAATCGTGTTGCCTTCCTGATCGGCAATCGTGACGATGGTGTTGTTGAATGTCGCCTGGATATGCACGATACCCACGTGCACCACGCGCTTCTCTTTCTTCTTGAAGCTTTTTTTCTTGGTGGGTTTCGCTGCTGCTTTCGCCATATTATGTCTTCGCTGCCGCCTTCTTCTTGTTGGCCACCGTGCCCCGGCGCGGTCCCTTGCGGGTGCGCGCGTTGGTGTGCGTTCGCTGTCCGCGCACCGGCAATCCGCGGCGATGGCGCATTCCGCGATAGGAGCCCATTTCGATGTGACGCTTGATGTTCATCGAAACTTCCTTGCGCAGGTCGCCTTCGACGGCGCCTTCCTCTTCCAGAATTTGACGGACTTTGTTCACTTCCTCTTCCGTCAGGTCGCCGACTTTCTTGTCGAACTCAATGCCGGCCCTGTAAAGCAGGCTGCGCGAGCGCGTCCGGCCCACTCCGTAAATGTAGGTTAAACCGATTTCGGCTCTCTTCTTGGGCGGTAAATCCACTCCAGCAATACGCGCCATACGCTTCTCCCTTAACCTTGCCGCTGCTTATGCTTCGGATTGGTGCAGATGACCCGCACCACGCCTTCGCGGTGGATCACCTTGCATTTGTCGCACATCTTCTTGACCGACGCTCGTACTTTCATAAATTCGTCACCTTACGCAGGATCCGGCCGCGCGACACGTCGTGGGGCGAAAGCTCCACCTCCACATGATCGCCGGCCAGCAAACGCCCAAAATTCTTTTCCGGCTGCCCGGCGGCATGCGCCAGCACCTGCTGCCGGTTTTCCAACTCCACGCGAAACACCAGGCGCGGCAATTCTTCCCGCACGATAGCGGATACGCGGCGCGCGATCATGGACGGGTCAGCACCCACGGCCCGTTCGACGTCACCGCCACGCAATGCTCGAAATGCGCCGAATAGGAACCGTCCTTGGTGACCGCGGTCCACTTGTCGCTGCGCACTTTGCTCTCCGGCTTGCCGGCGTTCACCATCGGCTCGATGGCCAGCACCATGCCCTCTTTGAGCCGGGGATTCTCGTTCTTGCGGTCCACGTAATTGGGAATCTGCGGCTCTTCATGGAGCTGGGTTCCGATGCCATGGCCCACATATTCCCGCACAATCGAAAACCCGTTGCTCACCACGTGCTTCTCAACCGACCCGCAAATATCGAACAGCCTGTTGCCGGCGCGTACTTTGTCGATCGCCAGTTCCAGCGATTCGCGCGTGACATCCAGCAGCTTCTTGGTCTGCCCGTTCACTTCCCCTACCGCCACAGTGACGGCGGAGTCGCCAAAATATCCATCCAGCTGCACGCCAGTATCGATCGAGACGATGTCGCCCTTCTTCAGGATGCGCTTGGCCGAAGGCATGCCATGCACAATTTCCTCGTTGATCGAAGTGCACAACACAAAGCGGTAGCGTTCCCCGGCGGCGGGAACGTAGTAATTCTTGAACGCGGGTTTCGCGCCCGCATCGGCGATCATCTGTTCGGCTACCGTTTCCATCTCGAGCGTGCTTACTCCCTCGACTACCATCTCACGCAGCTTCTCCAGAATCTGGTACACCAGAAGGCCGCTGCGCCGCATCTTTTCCAGCTCCGCCGGCGTCTTACGAATGATCATGGCCTTTCTAGGATTCCGCGGATCTCGCCCGACAATACCGCGGGCGTCTGATAACTCGCGTCAACCTCTTCCAACCGCCGGCCGGTCTGGCGAAAATACTCCAGCAACGGCTTGGTTTGCCTCTGGTATGCGTCCAGCCGCTCGCGCACAATGGCTGCCTGGTCGTCGTCGCGAACCGCCAATTTGGAACCGTCCAGGTCGCACACACCCGCCGCCCGCGGTGGTTTGGAAGTGGCGTTGTACAGGGTGCCGCACAACGGACACTGGCTGCGTCTGCTCAGACGGGCGATAACTATATTGTAATCGACC
Organism: Candidatus Solibacter usitatus; assembly: GCA_016185465.1. Lineage (GTDB taxonomy): Bacteria > Acidobacteriota > Terriglobia > Bryobacterales > Bryobacteraceae > JACPNO01. Next base: position 12,312 of record JACPNO010000033.1, on the reverse strand, counting down.
ACGAGGTGAATGACCACTGGCTCAACCCCGCGCTCGCCCAGCATGCGGTCGAGCGTCTCGGCTTGCTTGCGGGTGCGCGGATAGCCGTCCAGAATGAAGCCCCGTTCGCAGTCGCCCTGCGCCAGCCGCTCGGTCACCAGGCCGCTCACCAGTTCGTCCGAGACCAGATGCCCCTCGCCCATGGTTCCCGATACGCCCTTGCCTATCGCATCCCCAGCCTGGATGTGCTCGCGCAGCATGTCGCCGGTAGAAATCGTTGGAATCCCCAAGGCTTCCGATAGAAGGCGCGCCTGCGTGCCTTTGCCCGAGCCCGGGGCGCCGAACAGGATTAAGGCCCTGGGCCGGTTAGGCGACGGATCGCGCGCTGAACGCCTGTTGATCTCCGATGTCGCCAAACCTTACTCCCGGTAGTGGTTCATTAGAACGAGCTGCGGCGTCCGCGAATGCGGCCGGCGCGCGGCGTGAACCCCTCGTAGTGCCGCATGATGAGCTGGGCCTCGATCTGGTTCACCGTGTCCATGGCCACGCCCACCACGATGAGCAGGGAAGTCCCGCCGAAATAGAATTGCACGTTGAGACCTTCCAGCAAAAAGCGCGGGAAATAGGTGTCAATCCAGTTGCCGATCCCCGGCAAATGCTGCAAGTGGATGCCGGCAATCATGATGTCCGGTATCAAGCACAAAATCGCAAGATACAACCCCCCGACCACCGTGATTTTGGTGAGGATATTGTTCATGTAGTCGGCGGTATTGCGCCCCGGCCGGATGCCGGGAATGAAGCCGCCGTACTTGCGCATATTGTCGGCCGCTTCATTGGGATTGAAAATGATCGAAACGTAAAAAAAGCAGAAGAACAGAATGCCCGCCACGAACGCCAGCACGTAGAGCGGCTCGCCGTGCTTGATCGAATTCAGCATGCTGGTCAGGTAAGGGCTGTTCTTCACAAAAGGCAGGCCGGTGAGGGTCTGGGGGAACGCCAGAATGGAAGACGCGAAAATGACTGGTATCACGCCGCCCGCATTGACCTTCAACGGCATATGCGTGGATTGGCCGCCCATCACCCGCCGTCCCACGACGCGCTTGGCATATTGCACCGGAATGCGCCGCTCGCCGCGTTCCACCAACACGATGAAAGCCACAACCGCCACCATCATGAGGATGATGACCGCCAGCTCAAAGAAATTCCATTCGTGGGTGACAAACACGTTCTGGTAAATATTGCCAATGGCGCCGGGCAAACCTACCACGATGCCGGCAAAAATTATCAGCGACATGCCGTTGCCGATGCCGCGCTCGCTGATCTGCTCGCCCAGCCACATAATGAACGCCGTGCCGGTGGTGAGCGAAATCATGGTGAGGAAAATGAATCCCGCGCCGGGGTGCACCACGATATTCCCCTGCATGGCCTGCAGGCCGACGGCGATTCCAAACGATTGAATCAAGGCCAGCCCGACCGTGAGGTAGCGCGTCCATTGGGTGATCTTGCGGCGCCCCAGCTCGCCTTCTTTTTGCAGTTTCTCGAGCGTCGGAATGACGACGGTGAGCAATTGCAAAATGATCGACGACGTGATGTAGGGCATAATGCCCAAGGCGAACACGGTCAGCTTGCGCAGGTTGCCGCCGGCGAACATATCGAAGAAACCAAAAATGTTGCCCTGGCCCTGCGAGAAGAATTCCTGCCAGCGCACGATGTTGATTCCCGGGGTTGGGACGTGCCCGCCCAGCCGGTAGACCGCCAGCATCAGCAGCGTAAACAGAACCCGCTTGCGCAGGTCCGGAATGCGGAAAACATTGGCGATGGCATCAAAGAGTTTCATCGACGTTCCTTGCGCAGCTTATTTCTCCGCTTTCTTTTCGGCCCGGACGATGATTTTGGCCTCGCCGCCCGCCGCCTGGATTTTCTTGAGAGCGGACTCGGAAAACAGGTGCGCCTCGATCGTGATCTTGCGCGTCAGATCACCGGTGCCCAGGATCTTGATGCCGTCGCGGCCGTTGCGCACCGCGCCCAGCTTGACCAGGCTCTCGGCGGTGAAATGATCGCCGTCCAGTTTTTCAATTCGTCCCAAGTTGATAACAGCATACTGCTTCTTGAAGATGTTGGTGAAACCGCGCTTGGGTAGCCGGCGATGCAGCGGCATTTGGCCGCCTTCAAAGCCGCGCTTCTGGCTGAACCCGGTGCCGGCGTGTTGACCCTTGCTGCCGCGGGTCGCCGTCTTGCCATGCCCCGACCCCATGCCGCGGCCCACTCGCCTGCGCGCGCGCTTCTGGCCGGCCGGGGGTTTCAGTGTGCTCAAATTCATAGGCTTACTCCACTACCGCCAGCAGATGCGGGACCTTCTTCACCATGCCGCGAAACGAGGGCGTATCCGGCCGCTCGACGATCTGATTGATTTTACGCAATCCCAGCGCCCGCACAATTCGCTTGTGCTTTTCGGGGGTGCAAATCGGACTGCGCACCAGTTTGATTTTGACTTTGCCTTCCATAGTCGTCACATCTTGTCCAGAGTCAGGCCGCGCATTTCGGCGACCAGGTTCTTGTCGCGCAGCTGCTCGAGCGCATTGATGGTGGCTTTCACCACGTTATGCGGATTGTGCGTGCCAATCGATTTGGTCAGAACGTTGGGAATCCCGGCGGCTTGCACCACCGCGCGCACCGGCCCTCCGGCGATCACACCCGTGCCTTCGGCGGCCGGCTTCAGCAGCACCATGCCGCTGCCGTAACGGCCCAGCACCTGATGGGGAATGGTGGTCGGCAGTAAATAGATTTTGCGCAAATTCTTCTTGGCGGCTTCGATTCCCTTGCGAATCGCCGAGGGAACTTCCTTGGCTTTGCCGACGCCGAAGCCGACTACCTTGGCGTTGGCGTCGCCGACCACCACCAATGCCGAGAAGCTCAAATTCTTTCCGCCCTTGACGACCTTGGTCACGCGGTTGATCGATACCACCTGCTCCTTGAGATTGAGCGTCTGCGGATCGATGCGTTTCACGATTGCCGATGCCATGCCTTAGAACTCCAGTCCGGCCGCCCGCGCGGCGTCGGCGAGCGCTTTGACGCGCCCGTGGTAAATGTAGCCTCCGCGATCGAAGACCACCTGTTTAATGCCTTTTGCCTTGGCGCGCTCGGCGACGGTTTTGCCAATCGCCTTGGCGGCCGCCACGTTGCCGCCGCCCTTGCCGTCTTTTTCGGCCGACGATGCCGCGACCACGGTATGCCCCGTAGTGTCGTCGATAACCTGGGCGTAAATGTGCGCCACGCTGCGGAACACCGCCAGGCGCGGCCGCTCTTTGGTGCCGTGCAGCTTGGCGCGAATCCGTTTGTGGATGCGCGTGCGAATTTCGTTCTTGGATGTCTTGCGGATCATGCCTTGGCCCCTGCTCCGGTCTTGCCGACCTTCTTGCGCAGCGCCTCGCCGGTGTAGCGGATGCCTTTGTTCTTGTACGGATCGGGTTTGCGCAGCGCGCGAATGTTGGCCGCCACCTGCCCTAGCATCTGCCGGTCGTAGCCGGTCAGAACCAGGTGAGTCTGCTTATCGATTTTGAGATCCACGCCGTCGGGCAGCAGCACTTCGATCGGATGAGAATAGCCCAGCGTGAACGTGGCCACGCGGCCTTTGACGTCGGCGCGATAGCCGATGCCGACGATGTCGAGCTCGCGCGTGAACCCGGTCGAGACACCGTTGACGGCATTGGCCGCGAGCGCCCGCGTCAGCCCGTGCAGCGCCGCTTGCGAATCGTTCTCGCGCATCAATTCGAGCGAGCCGCCTTCCTGCTTGGCGGTGATTCCAGCCGGCACCGGCACGCGCAGCTTGCCCTTCGGCCCTTCGACTTGCAGCTCCGCGCCGATTTTGACGGTCACGCCCTTCGGCAGCGGAATCGGTTTTCTTCCTACTCTTGACATGTGTCGATTACCAAATCTGGCAGAGCAGCTCTCCGCCGATGCCTTCCTTGCGCGCGTGTTTCCCGGTCATCACCCCGCGCGGGGTGGTCAGAATGTTGATGCCCAGGCCGCCCTGCACCCGCGGAATGTCATCCTGGCCCACATACACCCGGCAGCCGGGGCGCGATACGCGCTCGATTTTCGTGATCACCGGCGAATTGTTGGGCCCGTACTTCAAATAGATCTTGATGACGCGCTTGACGCCTTCTTCGGCGACCTTGAAATTGGCGATATATCCTTCTTCTTTCAGGATGCGCGCAATCTCGGCTTTTAATTTCGATGCCGGCACGTCCACTTTGGGATGACGGGCGGTGATGGCATTACGCACCCGCGTCAGCATGTCGGCGATGGGATCGCTGGTCATTGTACTCTCCTACCAACTGGCCTTGATCACGCCTGGAATCTCGCCGTTCAACGCGAGCTGGCGAAAACAAATCCGGCAGATGCCGAACTTGCGCAGAAAGCCGCGCGGACGCCCGCACCTCCAGCACCGGTTGCGATGCCGGCACTTGTACTTCGGAGTCTTGAGGTCCTTTGCGATCTTGGCGGTTGTAGCCATTCCTCTCCTCTATTTCCTTACTGCCGAAACGGCATGCCCATGCTCTTCAACAGCGTGAGCGCTTCGGCATCGGTCTTGGCCGTGGTGGTGATCGAAATATTCATGCCCTTGGTCTTTTCCACCTTGGCGTAATCGATTTCGGGGAAAATCAACTGATCCTTCACGCCGAGCGTGTAGTTGCCCCGGCCGTCGAAGGATTTCGTCGATACTCCGCGGAAATCGCGCACGCGCGGCAGAGCCACATTTACCAGGCGATCGAAAAACTCGTACATGCGATCGCCGCGCAGCGTCACCATGCAGCCGATCGACATGCCTTCGCGCAGCTTGAAGGCCGCAATCGACTTCTTGGCTTTGGTGATCACCGGCCGCTGGCCGGCAATCTGCCCCAGCTCGGTGACCGCGCCATCCATCAGCTTGGCGTTCTGGGTAGCTTCACCCAGGCCGATGTTGACCGAAATCTTCACCAGTCGCGGCACCGCCATGGAGTTCTTGTAGCCAAACTCCTTGGTGAGGGCCGGAACCACTTTTTTCTGATAAAACTCTTTTATCCGAGCTGCCATATCATTTCTTATCCAGCGACTGTCCGCATTTCCGGCACACGCGAGAGCGCCGGGACTTGCCAGCCACATTTTCCACGTGATGGGCGATGCGCACCGGCCCGCAGGCCGGGCATAAAATCATCACGTTCGAAACCGCGATCGGGCTTTCCCGCTCCGCGATGCCGCCTTTGATCTGCTTGCCGGGATTGGGCCGTGTATGCCGCTTCACCATCGAAACGTGCTCGATGAGCACTTTGCCCCGGCTTTCATCCACGCTCAGCACGCGCCCGCTCTTGCCGCGATCGCGCCCGGCGATTACCCGCACCTGGTCGTTCTTCTTGATTTGGATGCGAACCGGCTCGGCCGGCTTTCTCTTTGCAATGGCCATCAAATCACCTCCGGGGCGAGCGACACGATTTTCATGAATTTCTTGTCCCGCAATTCGCGCGCCACCGGGCCAAACACGCGCGTCCCCACCGGCTCGCCCACTTCATTGATCAGCACCGCTGCATTGGTATCGAAGCGGATGTAGCTGCCGTCTTTGCGGCGCGTTTCCTTGCGCATGCGGACGATCACGCAGCGCACTACTTTGCCCTTTTTAATGGCCGACTCCGGCGCGGCTTCCTTCACGCTGGCCGTCACTACATCGCCCAGGCCCGCGCGCAACCCGAGGTCGCCGCCGCGCGGCAGGATGCATTGCAGCTTCCTGGCGCCGCTGTTATCGGCCACTTCGAGCATGGTACGCATCCCAATCATAATCGTCGCTCCCTGTCGTTCCCCACCCGGCTATATCTTGATGTCCAGATCGGCCGGTTGCGCATCTACCTGCGCCGCCCGCCGCACAATGTCGCCCAGGCGCCAGCGCTTCAACCGGCTCAGCGGCCGGCATTCGATGATGCGCACCCAATCGCCCTTCTTGGCCTCGCTCTTTTCATCGTGGACGTAAAACTTCTTGCGCTTGGTCACGATGCGTTTATAGAGCGGATGCGGCACCCGGCGCTGCACCTCGACCACGATGGTTTTCTGCATCTTGGTCGAAACCACTTCGCCTACCTTTTCGTTCTTATTGCCAATTGTCTCTGGGGCCATAGGCTACTTTTTCTCCCCCGCCGGCGCCATTTCCCGTTCCTTAAGAATCGTGTGGATGCGCGCGCGCGTTTTCTTCATCGCCCGGATTTTCTTGAGGCCGTCCATCTGGCCCATGGACATTTGCAGGCGCAGGCGGAAAAGCTGTTCGTCAATGTCTTTCAATTGCACGCCGAGCTCATGGCTGTCCACGTCCCGAATTTTTTGCGATTTCATCCCGTAATCCTCTTACTCAACGGCGTCCCGCGTCACCAGGCGGGTTCGAATGGGCAGTTTGTGAGCCGCCAGCCTCATCGCCTGCTTCGCGATTTCCGGCGGCACGCCTTCCATTTCAAACAGAATCTTGCCGGGCCGTATCACCGCCACCCATTGCTCAGGGGCGCCTTTGCCTTTTCCCATGCGCGTCTCAGCCGGTTTCTTGGTGATCGGCTTGTCGGGAAAAAGACGAATCCACACTTTGCCGCCGCGCTTGATGAAACGCGTCATGGCGATACGGGCGGCTTCGATCTGGCGGTCGGTGATCCAGCCGCACTCCATCGCCTTCAGGCCGCAATCGCCGAACGAGATCGACGATCCGCGCCAGGCCTTGCCGCACATGCGCCCGCGCTGCTGCTTGCGGTATTTAACTTTCTTGGGCATCAACATGGCAGGCTCCCTTTAACTCTGGCTTCCTTCATCCGGCTTGACTTCCGGGGCAGGGGACTCGGCGGGCTGCGTCTCAGCCGGCTTGGTTTCCCCTTTCACATCGACCGCCGGCTCGGGCCGGGCTTCTTGTTTCCACGTCGGTTGCGGCGCCATCAATGGCGGCATGATCGGTCCGCCTGAGCGGTCCGCCCGGGCGCGCCGGACGCGGCAGATCGGTGGGGGCGGCGGGCGGGGCCGGTCCCGCTTGTTCAGCGGCCGCGGCCGGCGCCGGCTCTCTACGCGCGCGATCGCGATCCCGGTCCCGGCGAGGCTCGGAGCGCCGCGGCTCGGGTTCGGCCGAAATGAATCCGCGCCGTCCCTTGGTTTCCAGAATCTCGCCCTTGTACAGCCAGGTCTTGATGCCGATGACGCCATAGGTCGTGCGCGCCTCAGTGAATCCATAATCGATATCGGCGCGCAGGGTGTGCAGCGGAAGCTGCCCCTGCAGATACCATTCGCTGCGGGCGATTTCAGCGCCGTTGAGGCGTCCCGATACGCGAACCTTGATTCCCTTGCAGCCGAAGCGCAGCGCCGAATCGACCGCCTTGCGCATCGCTCTGCGGAACGCCACGCGCTTTTCCAGTTGCAGCGCAATCGATTCCGAAACTAACTGGGCGTCAAGCTCCGGTTTGTGCACTTCCTGAATGTCGATGAACACTTCGCGCTTGGTGCGCTTGGCCAGATCCTGCTTGAGCTTTTCGATCTCGGCGCCTTTGCGGCCGATGATGATGCCGGGGCGCGAGGTGCGAATGGTCACGCGCAGCTTATTGCCGGGCCGGTCGACTTCAATCGAGCTGACGCCGGCCGAGCGCAGCCGGTCGCGCAAGCCTTCCTTCATCTCCAAATCTTCCTGCAGCAGCTTGGCGTAGCCCTGCTTGGCGAACCAGCGTGAGCGCCAGGGCTTGGAGAATCCCAGCCGGAACCCGTAAGGATGAACCTTTTGTCCCATTCTTATTCTTTCTCCGTCACGGTGATGACGATATGCGCCGAGCGCCGCTGATACCGGTACGCGCGGCCCATGGGCGCCGGCCGAATGCGCTTGGCCCGCGGCCCCTCATTGACGTACGCTTCCGACACGAACAATTTGTCGACGTCCACTTCCTCCGACCGGTTCTGGGCATTGGCAATCGCCGACTTCAGCACTTTTTCCACCGTCGGGGCGATGCGCTTATTGGTCGAGCGCAGCGTGTTGATGGCTTCCCCGGCGTTGCGGCCGCGAATCAAATCGACAACCAACCGCGCTTTCTGCGCCGAGATCCGGATGTATCTGGCTTCTGCTCTGGCTTCCATGATCGCCTCTACGCCGGTTTGGCGGTCTTCTCGGTAGTCGCCGCCTTCACCGAGTGTCCTTTGAAAATGCGCGTGGGGGAAAACTCGCCCAGCTTGTGTCCCACCATGTTTTCGGTGATGTACACGGGAATGAATTTCTTGCCGTTATGCACGGCGATGGTGAAGCTGACAAACTCCGGCAGAATCGTCGAGCGCCGCGACCAGGTCCGCAGGACCTTCTTCTCGCTCTTGGCGCTCATCTCGGCCAGCTTCTTTTCCAGGTGGCCGTCGGTGAACGGCCCTTTTTTAACGGATCGGCCCATAGTTATCTCTTCTTCGTCTTGCGGGTGACGATAAACTTATCGGTGCGCTTATTGTTGCGGGTCTTGAATCCGCGCGTGGGCTGGCCCCAGGGCGTCACCGGATGCCGGCCGCCGGAAGTTTTGCCTTCGCCGCCGCCATGCGGGTGATCGACCGGGTTCATCGATACGCCGCGATTGTGCGGCATCTTGCCCATCCAACGCTTGCGCCCGGCTTTGCCAAGCGAAATATTTTCGTGATCGATATTGCCGACCTGTCCGATCGTGGCCATGCAGTCGAGCGCCACGCGCCGGATCTCCCCAGACGGCAGTTTCAGCAGCGCCGAGCCGCCTTCCTTCGAAACCAGCTGCACTTGCGCCCCCGCCGAGCGCGCCATTTGCGCGCCTTTGCCGGGCTTGAGCTCCACGTTGTGGACCACCGTGCCGGCCGGAATATTCTTCAACGCCAGGCAATTGCCCAGTAGAATATCGGCTTCGGGGCCGGACATGACGTGCGCGCCCACTTTGAGTCCATCCGGCTGCAGGATGTAGCGCTTTTCGCCGTCCTTGTAATGCAGCAGCGCCAGACGCGCCGAGCGGTTGGGATCGTACTCAATGGCCGCGACCGTGGCGGGAATGCCGTGTTTGTCGCGCTTGAAATCGACCGTGCGATAAGCCTGCTTGTGGCCGCCGCCGATGAAACGCGACGTCACACGGCCGGTGCTGTTGCGTCCGCCGGTGCGCGCTTTCGATTCGACCAGCGACTTCTCCGGCGCTTTGTCGGTAAGATCGGCGCGCGAAACCGCGGTATGAAAACGGCGGGTCGGAGTATAGGGACGGTAGCTTTTGATTGGCATTTAGATTTCCGCCCAGTCCGGCGCTTTCTGGCCGGCTTTGAGTCTCACGTAAGCCTTTTTCCAATTGGGACGGTAGCCGGTGAAGCGGCCGCGGCGGCGCAGCTTGCCATCGAAATTGGCGGTGCGCACTTCGGCCACTTTCACTTTGAAAAGTTTCTCGACCGCGGCCCGAACTTGCGTTTTGCTGGCATCGCGATCGACCGCGAAGCACAGCGTATTTTCCGTGTCTTTCTTGGTGACGCCTTTTTCGGTGAGCAGCGGCTTTTGGATTACATCGTAAATAGTCATTACGCCAGCGCCTCCGAAAGTTTGGCGGCCGCCTGTTGGCTTACCAGCACGCGGTCGTGCCCCAGCAGTTGATAGACATTCACTTCGCGGGTGGCGACCAGGGTCACTCCATCCAGATTGCGCGCGCCTAATGCCAGATTGCGATTCTCGCCAATCTCGACCAGCAGCACTTTGCGCGGAGCTTCCAGGCGGTTCAACGCCGCGCGCACGGTCTTGGATTTGTGATCGCCAAACGTAAACGCATTCACCACTTTCAATTCGCCGGCTTGCAGTTTGGCCGATAACGCCGAGCGCAGCGCCCCCAGCATCATCTTCTTCGGCAGCTTGTAGGCGTAACTGCGCACCACCGGGCCATGCACGGTGCCGCCATGGCGCCAGATCGGCGACCGGATGGATCCCATGCGGGCGCGCCCAGTGCCTTTCTGCTTCCAAAGCTTTTTGCCCGCTCCGGATACTTCGCCGCGCGGCTTGGTCTTGTGGGTGCCGCGATGCAGGCCGGCTTGCAGGTTGCGCACGGCTTCGTAGAGCAGCGCTTCGTTGACTGGCGCGGCAAATACGGAATCGGCCAGGTCCATCGCCCCTACCGTTTGATTATTGAGATCGACAATATCCACTTTAGGCATGGCGATTATCTCTTGGCTCTCCGCACCACGACGTAGCCGCCGTTCGGTCCCGGCACCGCGCCTTTTACGATCAGCACGTTGTCCTCGGCGTCCACTTCGATCACTTCCAGATTCCGCACCGTCACCCGGTCGTCACCCATGTGTCCGCCCATGCGCATCCCAGGCACCACGCGGGAAGGGAAGCTCGAAGCTCCGATCGAGCCCGGGGCGCGATGGAACATCGACCCGTGCGATCCGCCGCCGCCGCGAAAGTGATGGCGCTTGACCACGCCCGCAAACCCGCGCCCCTTGCTCACGCCGATCACGTCCACTTTGTCGGTGGGCTTGAACTGATCGACCAGCACTTTGTCGCCTGGCTTGAGATCGTCATCGCCGGGGCGCAGCCGCAGCTCACGCAAAAAGCGCGCGCCGTCCACGCCGGCTTTCTTCTGATGTCCGGTGAGCGGCTTATTGATCCGGGCCGGCTTGATGAATTCCACCAAGCCCAGTTGCACCGCGTCATAGCCGTCGCTGGTGGGCGTCTTGCGTTGCACCACCATGCACGGACCAGCCTTCAGCAGCGTCACCGGGACGGCTTGCCCATCCTCGCGGAACATCTGCGTCATGCCGATTTTCTTGCCTAGAATTCCTGGACTCATAACAACCTCAAGCCTTGTGATCCTTACCGAACGCCTTGATTTCCACATCGACGCCGGCGGGCAGATCGAGCTTCATCAGCGCGTCCACCGTTTGCTGCGTGGGTTCGAGAATATCCAGCAGCCGCTTATGCGTGCGGACCTCGAACTGCTCCCGCGACTTCTTATCCACATGCGGCGACCGCAGCACGGTCGTGCGCATGATGGAGGTCGGCAGCGGAATCGGGCCGGCGACACTGGCCCCGGTCCGCTTGGCGGTGTCAACGATCTCCGTTGTCGATTGATCGAGCACCCGGTGGTCGTACGCTTTCAAACGGATGCGAATGCGTTCTCTTAGCGCCATTTTGATTTACTCAATGACTTCCGTAACCGTACCGGCGCCGACCGTGCGTCCGCCTTCGCGAATGGCGAAGCGCAGGCCTTTTTCCATGGCCACGGGCGTAATCAGCTCGACAACCAATCCAACGTTATCGCCCGGCATCACCATCTCGGTGCCTTCCGGCAACTGCGCAACTCCCGTCACGTCCGTGGTGCGGAAATAAAACTGCGGCCGGTATCCCTTGAAGAACGGCGTGTGCCGTCCGCCCTCTTCCTTGCTCAGCACGTAGACTTCGCCCTTGAACTTCTTGTGGCCCTTGATCGAGCCCGGCTTGGCGATAACCTGTCCGCGCTCCACTTCTTCTTTCTCCACGCCGCGCAGCAGCAGCCCGACGTTGTCTCCGGCGCGCCCTTCGTCCAATAACTTCTTGAACATTTCGACGCCTGTGACCACCGTCTTGCGCGTGTCGCGGAACCCGACGATTTCCATTTCCTCGCCGACTTTGCAGATGCCGCGCTCAATGCGGCCCGTGACTACCGTGCCGCGGCCTTGAATCGAGAAAATATCTTCGATCGGCATCAGGAACGGCTTATCGATCGCGCGCTCCGGCATCGGAACGTAGCTGTCGACCGCCGCCATCAAATCTTCCACCGTCTTTTCCCACTTGGCTTCGCCGTTGAGAGCGCCGAGGGCGGAGACACGGACCACCGGCAGATCGTCGCCGGGGAATTGATAGCTCTTCAGCAGCTCGCGCACTTCGAGCTCGACCAGGTCCAGCAATTCCGGATCGTCCACCATGTCGACTTTATTCATGGCCACCACGATGAACGGCACGCCCACCTGGCGGGCGAGCAGAATGTGCTCACGGGTTTGCGGCATGGGGCCGTCGGTCGCGGCGACGACCAGGATCGCTCCGTCCATCTGCGCGGCGCCGGTGATCATGTTCTTGATGTAGTCGGCGTGGCCGGGGCAATCGACGTGCGCGTAGTGGCGGTTGGCGGTTTCGTACTCGACGTGGGCGACGGCGATCGTGATGCCGCGTGCCTTTTCTTCGGGCGCGTTATCGATCGAATCGAAGCTGCGGAACTTCACTTTGGGATTGTGCTTGGCCAGCACTTTGGTGATGGCGGCGGTCAGCGTCGTCTTGCCGTGATCGATGTGCCCGATCGTGCCGATGTTCACGTGCGGCTTGCTGCGATCAAATTTTTCTTTTGCCAT
>JACPNO010000049.1:24391-68544 GCA_016185465.1 Candidatus Solibacter usitatus | reverse complement strand
GACCTGCCAAAACATAGCTGGGAAGAGGCAGGTCGGGGACCTGCCCCACGGGAGCACAATGAATTACTATCAACAAAATCACGACAAGTTTCTCGAAGGCCTCAAGACTTTCTTGCGCATTCCCAGCATTTCGACGCTTTCCGAGCACAAGCCGGATATCCGCCGCGCCGCCGAATTCGTGCTGAACGAATTTCGCGCCGCCGGTTTGCAGAATGCTGAGTTGATCGAAGGCAAAGGCAATCCGCTGGTATACGCAGAATGGTTGGGCGCGCCGGGTAAGCCCACGCTGCTCATGTACGGCCACTACGACGTGCAGCCGCCCGATCCGCTGGAAGAATGGAAATCGCCGCCCTTCGAGCCGGCTGTGTGCGGCAACGATCTATTTGCGCGCGGCGCCTCCGACGACAAGGGGCAAACGTACATCCTCATCAAAGCCGTGGAAGGCCTGCTGGCTACCAACGGCCGGCTGCCGGTCAACGTGAAATTTCTCATCGAAGGCGAAGAAGAGAGCTCAGGCGACCACATCGAAACCTATGTGAAGCAGAATCCGGCGCGGCTCAAGGCTGATGCGGCGGTGATCTGCGACACCGAAATGTTCGCGCCCGAGCTGCCGACGATTTGCGTGGGCTTGCGCGGCATCGTTTACGCGGAACTCATCGTCGATGGCGCTAATCACGACTTGCATTCCGGCGTCTACGGCGGCGCGGCGCCCAATCCCTTTCAAGCTATCGCCGAAATTATTGCCGCGCTCAAAGGCCCCGACGGGCGCATCCGCATTCCCGGTTTGTACGATCGCGTGGTCCCTCCCAGCGCGAAAGAGCGCGCGGCGTGGGCGCGGCCGACGTTCGAAGTGCACGGCATTCGCGGCGGCTTCACCGGAGAAGGCGCGAAGACCGTGATCCCGGCGCGCGCGGTAGCGAAGATCAGCTTGCGTCTGGTGGCGGATCAGGATCCGGTGGAGACCACGGAGCAATTGAAGGCGGCGGTGCGCGCCGCGTGTCCTAAAGGCGTGACGGCGGAAGTGAAGGTGCTGCATGCCGGTCCGGCGTCGCTGGTGAATCCCGACAACCGGTTCATACAAACCGCGGCTGACGCCATGACGCAGGTGTTCGGCAAGGAGACGGTGTACATTCGCTCGGGCGGCTCGATTCCGATTGTGGATGCGTTTGCGCAGCACTTGCACATTCCGAGTGTGATGATGGGTTTTGGATTGCCGGACGATAACCTGCACGCGCCGAATGAGAAGCTGCATTTGCCGAATTTCTTCCGGGGGATTGAAGCGGTGGCGAAATATTTGGAGATGCTGGGATAACCGCTCCCTATGGTCGCGGCTCGCTACGTCGCTCCGATCGTCGCACGCCGATTGCGAGCCGTGACCGAAGGGAGCGGTTTCTGTGACGTTTACGCCGGCTGATTATCGCTCTCGGGGAATGCTGCAAGAACACTCGACTACCTGCCGGGCAGGAAGTGCCAGTTGTTCGCGAGTGCGGTCCGCATCGGGATTCACGTCCCCAGAATAACGCCCCGGCGGGAAACGCCTTCGCCGCTTGGTTTCTTCGCTTTCACCGGCGCCAACTTCCGCATCACCGCAGCGCTGGTAATATCCCGCAGCGTATCTTTTCCCACCCATCGGGCCGCGCTTGAAGGTGATTCTGCCAGCCGCCGGGCGAGCGTCATAGACGCGGCATGGAGCGCGGCGCTGCGTCTGCCGATGCGGCGTAGCGCCCAGCTTACGCCTTTCTTGACGAAGTTACGTTCGTCGCTCGAGGCGCGTTCGATGAGCGGCAGGGTGGCCAGAAACTGCTCGTCACTGGCATTTTTGTCGTGCCCGGCCAGGCTCGCGAGCAGCGCAAAGGCCGCGCGCTTGACGAACTCATCGGGCTGATCGCTCCATTGCACGACCTTGCTCCAGGCGTGCGGCGTGCGGTCAAACAGGTGATAGCACACAGTGTCGCAGATGCCCCAGTTGTCGAAATCGCGGCACCAGCGGTCCATCTGCGCGGGCGTGACGCACGCCGGCTCATCGACGAACGAAGTCAGCATGCGAGCCTCATAACAGCCGGTTCTCCAGAGCGCGAGGGCGAGCTCATGGCTGCGCCCCAGACGCTTGCCCAGCACCTGTATGTTGGCCACCGACACGCCCAACGCATTCGTTGCGTTGATACCGAAACGGGCCAGGTTGGCGCGATCGCGCGCCGTGCTTTTCTTCTCGAGCCAGGCGAGCGCCTCCTGCACCTGAGGATTTACTTTGTCTGCCATTTTATTCCGACTGCAAGCCCAGCTTTTGGATTAACGGCTCAGGAACATCGTCAAATAATAGCGGCAGATGGCCCCAATATTCTTTGCGCGCGCGCCGCAGCCGGCAGAAGGCCGCAAGCAGCAGACCCACCACCGTGAGCACGCGCGCCGGATCGCCCATGCTCCACGCTTCGATGCTGGTCATGGTGTAAGCATAGGCGGAAAACGCCACCCAATACAGCACCAGGGTCTGCGTCACGTTGCGCTTGCCCGGCAGGTAGGAACAGGTGAAGGGTACCTTTTCGAAATCGAAAAGAACCAGTTCCATCAGGATCAGCGACAGCAATCCGCCCTCTACGAAATGCATTGCGGCCACGGCGCCGCCCAGCAGCCACACATGGACGGGCAGCATGAGAATCGCGCGCATCGGTTTCGGTAACACGGAAAATCCAGTTGGCCCGCAGCTCGACGGGTATCGAAAAAACATAGCGCATTCCGGAGAGCAGAAAGAACGAGAAGACCATTGGCGCCGAAAGCACTGCCTGCAGCCAGCGTGTCTGCAGCCAATCGATGCGGTGGATCTGGCGCTCGAGCAGCAGGGTGACGAAACCGTCGACCACCAGCGCCAGGCCGATCCCCACATAACCGGCTAAGAGCAGCTTGTGATGGCGGCTGCGATTGAGAGTTTTGCCGATGAAACTAAAAGCCGCGCGCTGTTGGACATCGGGCAGCAGTTTGTTCAACACCGTGGAAATGAGCACGCCGCTTTGCGTCATGCGCTCGCCGGAACTGCCGGGAAGGCGGCCGGCCTGGCGGCGATAGCTGATGAAATACAGTACCAGTGTCGCCCCAAACGCCGCGGCGAGCGCAGACACCGCGCGCCCGGCTAAGGCGTCGAAATACGGATCCGGATTGCCCTGCAAGACCTGGGACAAGCCTAAGAACCACAGCGGCGGCAGCTTCGACGCCCATCCCGGCCGGCTGGCCAGCAACTGGTCGAAATTCGGAATGTAAAACAACAACGGCAGGATGCAGAGCAGTAATAGCAGAACCAGCGTTTGCAGGTACAAAGATATTTTTTGAAATAGCCGGGCGCTGAGGACGTTCATGAGAATTCCCGCGCACCCTACCACAGAGAAAAATACAAAATAGGCGGCCGCGCTGCTGGCCAGCCCGTACGCCAGCACATAGCGCATCCCCACCGGCGGCGCCTGCCACTTGCTCGCCACCATCGCCGGGAACATCAGGCTGTTCAGAAAATTCACCGCGAAGATGAATAGGGAAACAAATAGAATCAGCGCCAGAAATTTCGCGCCAAACACCTGGCGCAGCGTTACCGGCAGCGGCGTAAGCACCAGTGAATCGCGCACGCTGGGGAATAGCGAGTGCCACTCGATCGCCACGATGATGCCGATCACGGCCATGGAAAAAGCAATAAAGAAGAGCTTATCGGCCAGCACGGCCTGGTGATAGAGATCGCCGGTATCCAGCGTGGAAAGATCGAAATACTTGCGGTAAAGACGCGACGGCAGCAGCAATCCGAACGCCGCCAGGCTGGAGAAGACGCCGACCATGAGCGCCTCCAACTGGCCCGGCGTGGTGATCAGATCGCTGTCGAAGAAGCGCAGGAAAAAGTGCCGCACCAGCTCGAAGCCGGCTCCGTGGGTCTCGGCGAGCCATTGCCTGAATTTTTCCCTCACGGCTCAAGCTTTCATCGCGTCGATAATGCTGCCGGCCACTTCATCGGCGTCCTGCTGCATGGCCAACTGAGTGAAGACGTCTTCGAGCGAGGGCAGCGCCATCAGATCTCGCAGGCGGCTTACCGAATCGTGAGCCACTACTTTGCCTTTTCTTAAAATGAGAACCTGCGAGCAGACTTTCTCCACCACTTCCAGAACGTGAGAGCTGTAGAGAATCATCTTGTTTTCGGCTGCCAGCGCGCGCAGCAGGGCTTTGAAAACCTGTGCGGCGGAAACGTCGAGGCCGGAAAACGGTTCGTCGAGTATCAGCAATTCGGGATCGTGCAGCAGCGCCGCCGAGAGCAGAATTTTCTGCCGCATTCCTTTGGAGTAAGAGTGCAACTCAGCGAAGCGCGCTTCGAACAATCCGAATAGCTGCAGAAACGTATCGATCTTGGGCTCAAGAACGCGACGCGGCATGCCACGCAGCCGGCCCACCAGCTGTAAGTACTCGCGTCCGGTGAGATGCGGATACAAGTGCGGCTCCTCCGGTACATAGCCCAGACGCCTTTTGAACTGGACCGGATCCTTTCTGATGTCGACGCCGTAAAAGAAAATTTCGCCCTCCGAGGGCTCAAGCAGGCCAGTGAGCATCTTGACAGTGGTGCTCTTGCCAGAGCCGTTAGGCCCGAGATAGCCAAGGATTTCGCGGGGGGCAATGGAAAAACTGACCTTATCGACGACCGGCGCGCGGCTGTAGCGCTTAGTGAGCGCCCGGACTTCCAGCATTCTTCTTGGACTCCCTCCACGAGCCGTAAGTTCCCGCCGAGCGGAACTTTGTACCGCCCACGATAGTCTAAAGCTGTTTGACGGAATTTCAAACGCTCGTACGTTTCCAGCGGCTGGGCCTGGGCATGGCTGTGGCCGGCGTCGTCTGGCTGATGTGGCCCGGCCCCTTGGGCGATCCCAAATTCGACGCGCGCGTGTTCCAACCGGCCTCGAAGGTGTCGCCCAAGCCTGTGGTGCTGATCGACGAAGCCCATTCCAACCTGGACACAGCGTGGGGCCGCTACCGGCCTTTTGCCGACCTGCTGCGAAACGATGGCTATACTATCGCCGTCAACCGCCGTAAATTCACATGGCAGGCATTGGAAGGCGCGCGTGTGCTGGTCGTGGCCGATGCTCTGAGTACTACTCAGAAAATGCTCGCCTCCCTGGGTCAGGAACGAAAATTCCGCTGGCGCGCCGATGCGTTCGATGAACCGGAGACCCGCGCCGTGCGCGAATGGGTGCGCGGCGGCGGTTCCTTGCTGCTGATTGCCGGCCGAGCTCCATATGGCGAGGCGGCTCAGGGCCTGGCAGCGCAATTCGCAGTCGAAATGTCCGGCGGGCGGGTGGAAGACCTGGTCCACCACGATCCGCAAACGGGCAAACCTGATTTTCTGCTTTTTTCGCGGAGCAACGGTCTGCTGGGGGAACACGCCATCACCCTGGGCCGCGGCGAGGACGAACAACTTAGCCAGGTGCTCAGCTTCGGCGGACAGGCGCTGCGCGGTCCACCCGGAAGCGCGGCATTTCTAAAGCTGTCGGAACACGCGATCGTCTCGCCGAGTGCCTGGACCCCGGCTGGCCAGGGTCTGGCACTGGAATTCGGCGCCGGCCGCGTGGTGGTGCTGGCGGAGGATGCCATGTTGACTTCGCTCGTCGAACGCACTGGGAACAAAGAGCTTCACCTGGGCATGAGCCGTCCAGGCTATGACAATCGCCAGCTAACTCTCAACGTCATCCATTGGCTGACGCGGATTCTTTAGCCCGCGCGTATGGTGTATGCTGAATGACGCCATCCATGTTGCTTCAAATTGATACTCGCCGCATCGAGCCGGACATCACCGTGCTGACTCTGACCGGCAAAATCACCATGGGCCGGGAGTGCCAGAAGGTCGAGCAGACCGTGCAGGATCTGCTGAAGCAAAATGCCAAGAAATTGATCCTCGATATCACGGCGGTGGATCACATCGATAGTACCGGGATCGGCATCCTGGCTTATGGTTTCGGCGCGGTGACCCGCTCCGGTGGAGTCTTGAAGGTGGTAGGCGCCGGGGGAAAAGTGCTTCACGTTTTGCAGATCACCCGGCTCACGGCCGTGCTGCCGCTCTGCGATTCGGTCGACGCCGCCTGCAAATCCTTTGCCACCGCGGCGGCCGGCTAATATCGAGAGCGGCCTGATGCCCTATCCCGAAGAAATCCGCTGGGCAAAGTTTCGCGCAGTGGCGATGTGCGTCACCGCGATTGTTCTGCTGGTATGGCTGGTGTATGTCAAAGTCGGCGGCATGGATTTCTTTGAGCCCACCGTCCGCATCCGGACCTTCGTTCCCGACGCTACCGGCCTTTCCAAGAAAACAGAAGTCCGCTTGAACGGAATCTTCATTGGCAAGGTTACTTCGGTCGGACTGGGAACCATACAGGAACCGAACAAGCGGATCGAGATTACCCTGGCTCTGAAGAGGCGAGTGATCGCCGGCATTCCGGAAGACTCCAAGGTGGTGCTGGACGCGGACAACGTGCTCGGCGATAAGGTCGTCAATATCACCAGAGGCGTGAGCCCCAACCCTATTGCGGCCGGCGGCGAACTGATCAGCCCTCCGGTCCCGGAGATCGATCGTGCCGACCTGATCAAATCCGTGAAAACCATGCTGGCGCGCGTCGACACCGCTCTGAGTGAAATCGAGTCCGGAAACGGCGGCATCGGCAAGCTGATCAAAGGTGACGAATACGATGGCTATGTCAGCCGCATTCGGCGCTTTCAGAGCCAGCTCGCGCAGACCACCAGCACGAAGAGCGCCGCCGGGAAACTGCTGTATAGCGACGCCCAGTACCAGCAGTTTCGCAACACTCTCAAAAATGTGGACGACCAGCTTGCCGACATCCAGGCCGGCAAGGGACAAATGGGCAAACTGCTGAAAGATCCGGCAATGTACGATCAGCTCCGCGAGTCCATTGCCAAGCTGGACAAGTCGCTCAAGGATTTGGATTCCGGAGAGACGCCCGCCGGCAAATTCCTTAAAGACGACGAGCTCTACGTCCGCCTAAGCAGGCAAGTCGCGCAGCTCAACCAGCAAATGGACGAGTTCAACCATGGGCGTGGGACGCTGGGAGAGCTGCTGGTGAGTGCGCGCTTATATGAGTCACTCGACATGAGCATGCGCGAAATGCAAACTACGGTGAAAGAGTTTCGCGCCAACCCCAAGAAATATTTGTGGGTGCAGGTGTCGAAGAAAAAGAAGTAGCGCCTAGGCGAATAATTCCATCACTGGTTTGCCCTTGCCGTCCTTGGTGACGTGAAAGGGCCGCTGTTCCACTTCATAAGCCAGATCCGGCGGAATGCCCATCGACCAATACAGCGTGGCGTGCAAATCTTCGATGCTCACCGGCTTGTCGACGATCCGGCAAGGGCGCTCGTCGGCAGTCTTGCCGTAGAGATGGCCCTTCTTGAATCCGCCGCCGAACAGCAGCACCGAGCCGGCCTCGGTGAAGTGGCGGTGCATGCCGTAGTGTTTCAGCTCGGTCATGACGGCCGGCTGATTGGTCACCTGATCTTTTACCTGCTTTTCGGGCTTGCCTTCCACCATCATGTCGCGGCCAAATTCGCTGGCCAGCACGATCAGGGTGCGATCGAGCAAGCCGCGCTCTTCGAGATCCAGCACCAGCTGCGCGATGGGGCCATCGATATCCCGCTTCATGGCGGCGGCGCGTGTGTGGCCGTTTTCGTGCGTGTCCCAATGGCGGAAGGGAATGTACTCGGTGGTGATTTCGATAAAGCGCGCTCCGGCCTCGGTCAGACGGCGCGCCAGCAGGCAGCCGCGGCCGAATCGGCCTGTATTGTAGACGTCGTAGCTTTTCTGAGGCTCAAGTGTAAGATCGAACGCCTTCGAGGCGCCGGATGTCAGCAGCCGGTGGGCGTTATCGACAGAGCGCAGCAGCGATTCCCGCTGATAGTCGCTGCCCATCTTCATGATGGGACTGCCGGCGACTAATTTCTTGTAACGTTCGTAGCGCGCGCGGAAGCGATCGGCACTCATCTCCGACGGCGGCCTTACGCTCGCAGCCGCGTCGCTGGGGTCGGCAATCATGAAGGGCCCAAATTCGGTTCCTAGAAATCCAGCGGTGTGGAAGGCTTTCACGGCATCGCTTTCCGCGCCAATTTCGAGATTTTGGCCGACGTCGACGAACGCGGGAATGTCCGGATTCTTCGGTCCCAGGGTGCGCGCGATTACCGAACCCAGGTGAGGCGCGGCCACCGATTGGGGCGGCGCATAGCCGGTATGCCAGTGGAATTGGTGGCGGGAATGCAAAATCGCGCCCAGATCGCCGACGCGATGTGTGCGGATGAGCGTGGCGCGGTCCATCACTTTAGCGAGGCGATCGAGTCCCTGCGAGATCTTGATATTGTCGACGACGGTATCGATCTGCGGGAAGGTGCTGAGCACGCGCTGCGATTCGACGCCGGGCGCAAACGGCGTGTACGGTTTCGGATCGAAGGTTTCGGTCTGCGCCATTCCGCCGGCCATCCACAGCAGGATCATGGTATCGGCCTTGGCGGCGGGACGCGCGGTGGCAGCCTGAAGCAGCCGGGGGTTCGCGCCGGCAAGCGCAGCCAGCGTAGCCGACGCCGATGCCTGCATGAACTGCCGGCGGCTCAGGGCGCGAATGAGTTCTTGAGTTGAATCTGGCATGGCCTTTTCAGTAAATGAATTGAAACTCGGGCGACAAAAAAACCGCCCACAGCAAATCCTGCAAACCTTCCACTGGATGTTTCCCCTTGAGAAACTCCCGGGCGACGCGGCGTTCGGCTGGCAGTGGGTCACGCCCCAGCGCGTGGCGATAGAGCCTGGAAATAAGCTTGTCGCCTCCGCCATTCTCCGATGAAACGGCCACCGGCGGTTCACCCTCCACACGCACCAGTTGATTGCGATTCGGCTCCTGGGTGAAAACCAAAAAGCGGACATGCGGGTTGATTTCGCTGGGTAGCGATTGCTGATCGACGCCGGCGGTGGCCCGGAATCGCGTGTAACCCTTGCCATCGAGGTCGATCACCTGCTGCGATGGCAGCGCCGTAATCAGCGCCGGGGCAGGCTCCTTATCCTTGAACTGGAGCGACCCTTTCGCCTCGGCCAGCGCGACCGGCGGAGCGTCTCCGGCGGCAAGCTCCGCCTTGGCCCAGCCCGCCACTACGCGGGCGCGATCGTAGGAATCGGCGTCCTCAGTCAGTAGCCACAGCTTCTTCGCGCCGGTGATGTCGATGTCCACTTCCACCGGTTTTGCGCCAATCGAACCGCTGTCGAACACGCTGGCGGGCGCCGGCGGCAACTGATTCAGCAACCGCAGGGCGCCCCGCCGCAGCAAGCCGGCCATGGTTTCTCCGTTCACCATTTCGAGCGCCTGCAGGGTGGTGGCGTCTTCGGCGCGCTCGGT
The DNA here is from genome assembly GCA_016185465.1 of Candidatus Solibacter usitatus. Classification (GTDB taxonomy): domain Bacteria; phylum Acidobacteriota; class Terriglobia; order Bryobacterales; family Bryobacteraceae; genus JACPNO01. The sequence goes on along the minus strand of JACPNO010000049.1, from coordinate 59,155 downwards.
GTAAACCTGATCGCGGATGGGCCTGCCGAGCGTGCGAGTGAGCGGCGTGGACTTGAGCCGCCATTCACGGCTGTACGTGCTGGCGCGAGTTTCACTCAGCGGACGCAAGCGCCACTCCCCGGTAATGGCGGAGATCGAATCTGCGAATTGTTCAGCGGTCAAACGCCGCGGCAGCGGGCCGCGGAACACGTAGTTTTTCTCTTTTTGCGCCGTCACTACGGCCGGCGACTGGTAGGCCGCCGAGGTCATGATACGCTCGATGAGAAATTCGATATCGTACTTGTGCTCGACAAAATCCGCCGCCAGCGCGTTGAGCAGGTCGTCGCTCCACGGCTTGCGGTCCATGTCGTCCACCGGCTCCACCAGGCCTCTGCCCAGCAAGCGCCGCCAGACGCGGTTGACGAAAGTGCGCGGAAAGCGCGTGTTCTCGGGAGCCGTCACGAAGCGGGCCACGGCGGCGCGGCGTTCAGCCAGCGATGCTTCCGGATCCACGCTGCCCATATTCGGGAACAGAAACTTGGGAGCGGATTTTTCTCCGGTCTTCACGTCGCAGCGATAGATTTCGAGCGCGCTATCGGAGAAAAAGCTGGCCAGGCCATACGCGTCCTTCAGCTTCCACTTGCTGATAAAGCTGTCGTGACAGGAATTGCACTTGAGATTGATACCCAGGAAGACCTGCGCCGAATTCTGCGCCGCCTGAAGCGGCGGCGTCTGGCTGGCGCTGACGTCGCCCCGCCAGTTGACGCCGATCAAAAAGCCGGCCGGTCCGTCGGGCGCGGGCGGATTCAACAGAGCCGAAACAAAACGGTCGTACGGCATGTTGTCTTCGAGAGCCCGTAGCAGCCACTTGGTGATGGTCTGGCGGTCGCCGTGATAGATGACGCCCTCATCGTTGCGCAGCAGGTCGTTCCAAAAGCTGACCCAATGCTCGCTGTAGTTGCGGCGGTTGGCGAGCAGTTGCTCCACCAGCAGACGCCGCTTTTCGGGCCGCCGATCGTCCAAAAATTCGCTTAGCTGCGCCGGAGTCGGCACGAACCCCCAGACATCCAGGTACGCGCGCCGCGCAAACACGGCATCGGAAACGGGCGTTGGAACGGTCACTCCGTGCGCGGCCCAGTAGGCTTGCAGGCTGGAATCGACGGTGTCCGCCGCCGATGCCGTAGCTAGCGCGGCCAGCAATAGAATGAGGGGGCGCATGAAGTCCACTACCCCATCTTATAGCAGGCGAACTTTCACCGGAGCCGCCCAACCCGCCAGATCGTCCAGATCGCACAGCTTAAACAAATCCAGGCAAAACAGGTCAGCCGCCGCTTCGTACTCGACCGGCTTATCCAGCAAATGGCGCAGTGAGCGCATGCCGCCGGAAACCACGACTTCGGAAAATAGCTCAGGCTCGAGCGCTGCCGCGATTTGCGCGACAACCTGATTGCGAATGCCCGTAGACTCAACGCGCACTTTCGCGGCGCCGGAGTCTTGCCGCAGCCATTGCGCCAGGCTGATCAGTTGCGCCACCTCCAAGCCCAAGGGCCGGTCGCCTGTAGCCGCCAGCATCTCAGCGTAGGAGAAGACGCCGGGATTCTGCGGAGCCGCGTCGCCGGTGAACAGCAGATCGAGCGCCAACACATGCTCGCCTCGATTCACTCGATCGGACACAGCGGCGTCACTCGACTTCTTGCCTTTGTCGTTGAGGACAATGGTAACGGCGCCAATGGCGGCGCGATTGCCGGCGATGTCGAATGGGGCCAGCCACACGGCGGCCGCGCTGAGTCCGTTGCGAAAATCGAAACGATAGGAGCGCGTCTTTAAGCCTTTATTCGACGTGCTGCCCAACGCCCAGGCACTGCCGATTTCGGCGGTGGTGTAGCGCAGCGTGCGCCGCAATGCGGCCCGGCTCTCATCGGCAGACATCGCGGTCCGCTCAATTTTCGACGCGAATTGCCTGGCCAGGCCCAAAATCGTGAGGTTATCGGCGGGCAGGCCAACGGTAAGTTGCTCGAAGGAGGCCAGTTCCCCGCCCACCGGCGACTCCGCCTCCACCGGCGGCAAGCCGAAGTGCCGTGCAAAGAAGCGGTAAGAGCGCAGGCGATTGTCCAGCTGATAGTTGTGATCGCCCGGATCGAAGTTCTCGTGCCAGGCGAATTTGTCCTCGCTGCCGTACAAACGAAAGAACGGCAGAATCTGGTCGAACACGTACGGTTTGACCAGCGGCGCGCGGAAACAACAATCGTCTTCCGCGTTGTATATCAGCAGCGTGGGCCGCGGCGCCATCATCGCCGTCAGATGCGAATAATCCTGGCCAGCCAGCAAATCCGTGGCATTCTGTTCGACGTCGCCCACATCGCCAGGCCGCTCGAGGCGCGAATCGAGCGACGAAAATCCCGCCACCGGAGCCGTCGCAGCTACGCGCCCATCGAGCGCGCTCAGCACGATGGTCTGCCAGCCTCCGCCGGAAAGGCCGGTAACACCAATGCGGCTCAGATCCACGTCCGGCCGGCTATATAGATAGTCGAGGCCCTTACGCATCGCAAGGTAGAACAGGCCCACTTCGTTGACGCCCACTAGATCCAGATGCGCGCCGAACCAATGCTCATTCTCTTTGGTGTCCAGCTCGCCGTAGGAGAACCATTCCAGGTTCAGCGAGATAATGCCCTGCCGCGCCTGATTGATGCAGCGCTTCTGCTTATATTCGATTGCCTTGCCCACATGCCCCACATGCCCGTTGACATTGACGATGGCGGGCGCCCTGCCCTGAATTTTCTCCGGCTCATAGACAATGGCGGCGCCGTAAAATCCGGGCACGATTTCGTAGCGCAGCTTGTACGCCCGGTAGCCCGGCCCGCCGGGAGCCGGTCCCACGTTTTCGAATTTCGGAGGCGCATCCACCCACGCGCGCGGCCAGCCGTGAAACACCACATCGTCCAGAAGCCGCTTGCGGATGCGCAGCGCTTCGGCCGTCCACTGCTCGCGCGTGGCGGGAGCGGCCGGCCTGGCAATTCTGCCGCGCAGATAGTGGCGAAGCTGGTACGCCACTACGTCCGGCGTGGCAATCGGTTGTTCCAGCATGGGCTTGACCTGCTGCGGCGAAGTCTGCGCCAGCGCGCCGGCCGCGGCCAGCATCGCGAGAAGAACACTTTTGGTGGGCATTGGTTCTCCTACATAATAGACTCCTATGGCGCAACTCTACGCGGGCACCTCCGGATTCGCTTACCCCGCCTGGAAACCGACGTTCTATCCTGCCAAACTTCCGGCCAACAAATTTCTGGAGCACTACGCCCAACGCCTGAACGCAGTCGAAATCAATTACACGTTCCGGCGGCTGCCCAACGCGGCGACATTGGAGGCCTGGGTACGCGCCACACCCGCCCATTTCCGCTTCGCGCTCAAGGCCAACCAGCGCATCACGCATATTCAACGTTTGAAAAACGTGAAGGAAGCAGTAGAGCTCTTTCTGCGCATGATCGATCCCATGCGCTCGGCGCGCCGCCTGGGCCCGGTGCTGTTTCAGCTGCCGCCCAATCTGAAATGCGATCTGGCGCTGCTGGCGGATTTCCTGCCGCTGCTTCCCCCCGATATGCGCTTCACCATCGAGTTCCGCCACCCGTCCTGGCTGATTCCGGAAGTGTACACGGCGCTGCAGAAGCAGAATATTTCGCTGTGTGTCGCGGAATCCGAGAAGCTGGAGATTCCCGAAGTCGTTACCGCGGATTTCATTTACTACCGGCTGCGCAAAGAGCAGTACACGCCCGAAGAGCGCAACGCCATCGCCGCGCGGTCTCGCGAATTACTGGATCAGGGCAAGGATTTGTATGTCTTCTTCAAACACGAGGAGACGCCGGATGGCGCGCTCTACGCCGAAGAGCTGGTGCAGTCCCGCCCCGCCGTTTGATTTCACCGCCCCGCTTTGGCGGCGCGCGTCCGCTGTTCTTCCGCCGTATCAGGACCCCGGCCGTTCTGGGGAGTACTCAGCAGTCTTTGCAGCGATTGCTGTTTCGGCGAATGGCCCTCGATGAATTCCGTGCCTTCGCCGGTAATCACGTAATCGCTCTGCTCGGTGAAGGCGATCCATTTCTTCTCTTGCAGAAACCAGATCGTGAACAATAAGTGTTCGCGAGGAATGTTCATCAGCCTTTCAAGCTGCAGGATGTTCAGACCGGCCAGATCGGGATGAAAACGGCGCTGGCGATAGAGCAGGCACAGGACGCCGATCCGGCGGTTGTTTTCCACCTCCACGCCTTCCACGAAGTCCTTGGACCCGAACGCCGCCAGCGCCGCCTCTGGCTGGGCCGCAAACACGGAATCATAGTCAGCGCGCAATTGCGGATTGCTCAGCACCTCGTAGGCTTTGGCCAGACGGATGAATTTGGCGGAATCGCCGGTTTCAGGATTGTCGGGGTGAAAGCGCGCCGCCAGAATGCGGAAAACACGGTGAATGGTCTCGGCTTCGGCGTTGGGACTGATTTGCAGAATCTCGTAATAATCGAGAAAATCCATAACCGCGCACCTGTCGTCTGATCCAATTCTCAGGACACGATGGCCGCTTGTCCACGGTATCTTTGGTTATTAGTGAGCCCCTTGCGCCCTGAAAGCATTGCGGTGCGGGTCCGTCTGGCGTACAGTTGGCCAGGGAGGATTTGTGGCGATGGCTTTTTGCAGCAGCTGTGGAAAACAGGTTACAGGCACCTTTTGCGCCAATTGCGGGAGCCAGGTTGGAGCCGCCTCAAGCGCTCCAACCGCGCCGCAGGCAGCCGCGGCGCCTCCTCGAAAAGGTATCAGCCCCATCGTCTGGATTCTTGGCATCATCGCCGGCATTTTCGTCCTGGGCATGCTGGTATTGATCGGCGGCGGCCTGTTCGTCGCCCACAAAGTGAAGCAAGCCGGCTTTGACCCCGCTTTATGGCAGAGAAATCCGGGAGTCGCGGCTGCCAAAATGCTCGCCGCCACCAACCCGGATGTCTCGGTGGTTTCGGTTAACGAGCGCGAAGGCGTGATCACCCTCAAGGACAAAAAGACCGGCGAAACAGTGACCTTGAATTTTGAAGACGTCAAGAACGGACGCATCAGTTTCCAGGGAAAAGGCAATGAGAAGATCACCATCGATGCGCAGGGCGACGGCTCGACCGGCACTTTGGAAATGAAATCCGCCGATGGCACGGTAAAGTTCGGCTCAGGCGCCGCCGCAAAGATTCCCAGCTGGATTCCGTCGTACCCGGCGTCGAATCCGCAGGGCAACTTCTCGGCCCAGGACAAAGATGGCGGCGAGACCGGCAGCTTTGTGTTCGTCACCAAAGACACCCCGAAAGCTGTTCTGGCGTTCTACGAGCAGGGCCTCAAAGGCGCCGGTTTTCAGATTACCTCCAACATCAGCACTCAATCCGCGGGTCAGGACGGCGGGATGCTCAGCGCCGAAGAGAACGGCACGAAACGAAAAGTAGTGGTGACCGTTGGCACCTCGGACGACGGCACGACGGCGAATGTGATGTTTGAAGCCAAGCGGTAGGTTTAGTTCTTCGATCTATAAACGAACTCGTCGATTGAGTGGCTGGAGGGTGGGTTGCCCGATTCCACCATCCCCGCGTAGCGCATCCACGGTCGCGGGACCCGGCGTAGTCCCGTGTACCGCCAAAGTGGGGCAGGTCCCCGACCTGCCGCTTCGTATTGAAGATTCTTGGCAGGTCGGGGACAGTCGGGGACCTGCCCCACTCCGCCTACAAATTCCCGCGCAGTTCCTGCTCCCGCTCGATCGCTTCGAACAATGCCTTGAAATTGCCTTTGCCAAAGCTGCGGCTGCCTTTGCGCTGGATTACTTCGAAGAACAGCGTCGGCCGGTCCTCCACCGGTTTGGTGAAGATCTGCAGCATGTAGCCTTCATCGTCGCGGTCCACCAGAATACCCAGCTCGTCCAGCTTGGCTAGCGGCTCGTCGATCGGCCCCACGCGCTTCAACAGGTTTTCGTAATATGTGTGCGGCACGCGCAGAAATTCGATTCCCTGATTCTGCAGCCGTCCCACGGTGTCGATGATGTCGTCGGTGGCCATGGCGATGTGCTGCACGCCGGGGCCCTGATAATACTCCAGATATTCCTCGATTTGCGATTTCCGCTTGCCCTCGGCCGGCTCGTTGATGGGGAATTTGACCCGCTCGTTGCCGTTGCTCATCACCTTCGACATCAGCGCCGAGTACTCCGTGCTGATGTCTTTGTCGTCGAAATGCTTGAACAGGCGGAACCCCATCACATCGCGGTAGAAATCCACCCAGCGGTTCATCTGGTTCCACCCCACGTTGCCCACCATGTGGTCGATGTGTTTGAGCCCCACCGGCCTGCTCACCGTGTCCGGCTTGTCGACAGCGACAAACCCCGGCAGGAATACTCCGCGATAGTTTTTCCGCTCGACAAAGCTGTGTATGGTTTCCCCGTAGGTGGCGATGGCGGAAATGCGAACCTCGCCCTGCTCGTCGCGCAGCGTTTCCGGCGGCCGCACGCCGGTGGCTCCGCGCTGGGTGGTCTCGCGGTAGGCGGCTTCGGCGTCGTCCACCCAGAGAGCCACGTCGTGGACGCCATCGCCGTGCTTCAGCAGGTGCGCGGAAATCGGGTGATCGGGCGTGAGCGGCGTAGTCAGCACAAAGCGAATCTTGTTCTGCTCGAGCAGATAGGAAGCTTCGCCGCGCACGCCGGTCTCGGGGCCGCGGTAGGCGGTGAGTTTCATGCCCAGGGCCGAGCGGTAGAAATGCGCGGCCTGCTTGGCGTTGCCGACGTAGAACTCGACATAGTCGGTTCCGTTGAGCGGCAAAAAATCCTGGACGGACGACGCGGATTGCTCCTCCAGTTGTGGCATATCGATTCTCCTATACGCGCGCGGAAAGCGCCTTTTGCATGGCCGCGACGCAAATCTGGTTCTCTTCGTCGGTGCCGGTCGACACCCGTATGCAGCGCGGCAATCCGAACGCCGACAGCGGCCGCACGATCACGCCCTGCATCAGCAGCTCCTCGCACAAACGCGTGGCTTGCTCGGGATCTTCCAGGGCAATCATCAGAAAATTCGCACTCGAATCCACGACGTTGAGTTCCATGTCGCGGAAAGCGCTGGTGAGAAAGCGCAGCCCGCGAGCGTTCAGTGCCAGCGAGCGATGCAAAAATTCCTTATCGGCCAGCGCCGCAATGCCGGCCGCCTGCGCCGGCGCGCTGGGCTCAAACGGCAGTTTCACTTTAAGCAGGTTGCCGATCAGCCGTTCGTGCGCGAAGCCATAGCCGATCCGCACTCCCGCCAGGCCGTAGATCTTGGAAAACGTCCGCAGCGTGATCACGTTGTCGTAGCGATAATGCATTGAATCCGGGTAACGCGGATTGTCCTGGGCGTATTCGAAATAGGCTTCGTCCAGAATGATCAGCACCCGCTCGGGCACGTGTTGGTAGAAGGCGTCGAACTCCTGGCGGGTAAAAATGGTGCCGGTGGGATTGTTGGGATTCGCCAGGTAAATGATCTTGGTCTTCTCGTTGATCGCGGCCGCGAGCGCCGCCAGGTCGTAGTGCCAGTAGCGGTAGGGAACGGTGCGATAGGCGACACCGCGTGAACGCGCCAGCACTTGAAACCCGATGAACGCCGCATCGGTAGTGAGCACTTCATCCTCGTCACAGAGGAAAGTCCGGATGATGCCGGACATGATCCCCTCCGACCCGCTGCCGGCAATCACGTTTTCAACTTTCACCCCAAATTGGCTGGCCAATACCGAGCGCAAAGCCAAACCGCCGTCCGGATAGAGATGCAACTTGGCAAGCACGCCGCGAACCGCTTCCACGGCGGCCGGCGAGGGGCCCAGCGGGTTTTCATTGGAAGCCAGTTTGACCACGCGGGCGAGCGAATACGCGCGCTGCACTTGTTCGGCGCTGCGGCCGGCGACATAAGGGCTCAGCGATTCAATGTAAGGCGGAACCAGCGGCATACAACTTACTTATATGGTAATCCCTAAAGGCGCGCGGCCGACGAGCCGATCTACAGACGTGGGAATGTCACGCGGCGATCAGGAGGCGATGCTCAACCAGTTCCGCCGCCTCATGGACGATCTCGCCCGCTCAACCCTCACCCGCAATTGCTTTCAGCGCTGGGAAATCGATCTGCTGCTCGACATGCAGACCTGCGTGCTCGCGCCATCCGCACGGCGGGACGTACTGGTCCAATACCGGCGAGCCGTCCAACGCCAATTCGACGTAAGCAACTGCATGGCCGCATTTACCCGGCCCAGCACATGATCCGGCGTTACCGATTGCCGTAAGCTCAACTCGTGGATGTTGTAAATCGACCAGGCCATGTCGCCGACGAACTGGGACGTCATCATCAGCGCCACGGAGAATCGCGGCAATACGCCAGCCACGGGAATCAGCAGGAAAGCCAGGCCAATCACCAGGGCTGTGGCGATAAATGCCGGTCCAAGTCCGAAGCGGCGCACGATCCGCTCTGAAACCAGCGCGCCGATGAGATTTCCCACGCCGCCGGCGGCGATTGCCAATCCCAGTACAGCCGGACTCATGTGCAGTTCGCGGATGGCGTAGAGGCTGTAGAGGCTAGCCACGAATCCGTTGAAGAGATAATAGGTTGCCGCGCGTCCGCCCAACGCGCGTAGCAGTGGATGCTGCGCCAGGAATCGTCCGCCCGCGCTGATCTCCGTCCACACATGAACATCGGCGCGCGGTTTGGGCGGCGGTTCCGGCTTGCGGATCAGCGCAACTGACCCGGCCGAAAAAAGGTACGAAACGGCGTCGAACAGAATCGCCACCGGCGCGGTGATGAGCTGGATCAGCAGTCCCGTGAGGCCCGGCCCAACGATCTCCGCCGACGAGCTGCTCAGTCCCAACTTTCGATTTCCTTCCAGCACATGCGCCCGCTCGACCAGCGTAGGCAGATAAGACTGATAAGCGACGTCAAAGAACACCGTGAGCACGCCAGACAACGCCGCAACCGCGTACAACTGCGGGATGGTCAGAATTTTCATCACCGCCGCGAACGGCACCCAGCCCAATACCAGGGCGCGGCCGAGGTCGGCGGCGATCAGCACCGGCCTGCGGCGCAGCCGGTCCACCAAGACGCCTACGCCCAACCCGAACAGCAGCGTTGCCGAGGTGCCAATGGCGAGAAGCACGCCCATCTGCGCCGGCGAGGCTCCCAGCACCAACACCGCCGTCAGCGGCAAGCCGTCGCGCGAAATGCGCGAGCCGACCTCTGAAATGGTTTGCCCAATCCAGAGCTTCAGGAAATCCGCGTGACGCCACAGGCTGGAGCGCTTGGCTTGCATGAATCTTACAGAATAGCGGGTATGCTGGTTTGAACCATGCCGCAGCGAGTGGCCGATGATTTTCGGCGAGACGTACGCGGAAAGTACGCGACCATTTTGGCCGATCCGCCGTGGCGCTTTTCCAATCGCACCGGAAAGATGGCGCCCGAGCACCGGCGGCTATCGCGCTATGGCACGCTCACGCTGGAGGAGATTCTGACCCTGCCGGTGGCCGATGCCGCCGAGGCGCGGGCGCACTTGTATTTGTGGGTTCCCAACGCATTGATCCTCGAAGGCCTGGACGTCATGCGCCGCTGGGGATTCGTCTACAAGACCAATCTGGTCTGGCACAAAGTCCGCAAAGACGGCGGCCCCGATGGCCGCGGCGTAGGATTTTATTTTCGCAACGTCACCGAGCTGGTTCTATTCGGCGTGCGTGGATCGATGCGTACGCTCGCGCCCGGCCGGCGGCAAGTCAACTTCCTGAAAACCCAAAAGCGCGAACATTCCCGCAAGCCCGATGAGCTGTACGAGCTCATCGAGCGCTGCAGCCCGGGCCCGTATTTGGAAATGTTCGCGCGCAACGCCCGGCCCGGCTGGACGTCTTGGGGCAACGAGGTGCAAGCGCTATCCGCTGGCTCCGCGGGCGCTCACCGCCACGGCGCAGGGCAAGATCGTCGCTCCTGACAGGCGCTCGAAATCCAGAAAATTCATATGCACAACGTCGCGGTGCGTGCCGGCGTTGAAAGCGATGGTGTCGTAGACGGCCAGGCTGCTATCCACATACACCGGCAGCCCAACGTGATTGCCGAAAGGCGGCATGGCGCCCAATTCGCTCTCCGGGAAAAGCTTTGTCAATTCCTCTTCCGTCGCCAGGCGGAGGTGCGGCTGATTGAACAGCGCCCGCAGTTCATGCAGGTCCACTTTGCGGTCGCCGGGTATTACCGCAATGCCATAGCCCTCTTCGCCAAAGAATACAACGCATTTGGCGATGCGGCTCACCGGAAGATCTTCCGCCTTGGCGACATCGCGGGCGGTAAACGCGGGTTTGTGAATAGTATGCGTGTAATGAATGCCGTGCACATCGAGAAGTGTTTCCAGCTTGGCGAGCATCATGGGAGGCCTCCCTTCCAAATTCCTTATTTGCAAGTGAAGGGCCAGGACACTCGGCCAATCATGCCCTGGAGTTACGCCTTGCGCTGCGCCAAAACTGCGTAATATCGCTCAGTTGATGGCGGCCAGCCAGCGCTGAATGGAGCGCAAATGTTCCTCGATATGGCTGCGGTCGGGAGCCTCCGGCGCCAGTTCCAGATAGCGCGTAAGATCGGCGCGGGCGGCGGTCATGTGCTCTGCTTGCAAGTGGATCAGGCCGCGCTGGCGGTACTCCTCCGCCGAATTGGGATTGGCCTGCAGCAGCAGACTCAGAATCTCAAGCGCCTTGCCGGTCGCGCCTCGCTCCTGGTAGGCACGCCGCAAATTATTGATCATGCGGAACATGATCTGCCGCTTGCTCACCGGCTCAAGCGCCCGGGAATCGAGCTCCAATTCCACGCCCGACGCAGTTCGTGCCAGCGTGAAGCACTCCTCCGCCGTAAGCAGCTGCCCGCCGTTGAAGGGATCGATGAATGTGGAATAAACGCCATCGTCATAACGCACTACGAAATGGCCCGGCAACCCAATGCCGCGCACCGGTTTGCCGAGCCTGCGCGCGATTTCGATATAAACCAGCGACAGGGTGATGGGAATGCCGGCGCGCGCCGTCAGCACTTCGTTCAGGCAACTGTTGCGGGCGTCGTAATAATTGCTCGCGTTGCCGCGGAAGCCCAGCTCTTCGAAGAGATAGCGATTGGCCGTAGTGACGAAATCCAGTCCGGAAATCGAGCCGATAATGCGTTCCGACAATTCAGCGGCGTGAGAATCCAGCAGTCCGAGGAAAGGCTCGATGGCCAGCCCTGGAAACTCCACCTCGGCCAGCTCAAGCGCGGCCTGATCCAGGTTGACCTCCTGATTGCGGCCCGCCAGCAGGTCGAGCAGTCGTTTCACCGTGCCGTAGAATAGCATCTTCATGCTCATCCGATTGGCGAGCTGGCTGCTCTGCGCCGGCGCGCTGGCCATCCCGCAGGAGCCGCGCTTCATCGAGCGCCGAATCCAGAACCTGCACGGGGAGCCGTTTGCCGGCTACGCGCTCGCGCCCGGCATGCTGACCGCTTGGGGTAATCGCGTGGTTCAGTGGGGAATTCCTTCCGGCAAAATGCAGGTTCTGATCCCGCGCGCGGCCGTTGCCTTCGGAGAAGGAGGGTGCCTGCTGGACTCAGGCGCGCTGGTGCTGAACGAAGGGCCGCCGGAGCGCTCCCTGGTCTGGCTGCAAACGCGTTCATGGAAGCGGCACGTCATCGATACCGGCGTGGACGCAGCCGATACCATGCCCGCAACGTTGTTCGGCCGCCGAGGTATTCTGCTGATTCATCGCGGCGCCCAGGTGCGTTTTTATGAGATTCCGGCCGATCCCACGCAGCCCTGGCATCGCACCGAAATCTATTCCTTCTACACGCCGTCCCAGCAGGGCGGCCTGGGCATGGCCGATGTGGATGGCGACGGCATTCCCGATATCCTCGCCGGCAACGACTGGATCAAAGCTCCCGCCAGCTTCGAGCTCCCCTGGCATTTGTTTGCCATCGAACTATGGAACGAAGAGCTCTCATCCGCCCTGCTGCGCGAGAAGCTGGTGGATTTGTTTGCAGCCGGCGCACAAAATCTGGTGGCGGTGCAACGCAGCCTCCCGGGGGCGCGCCTGGCATGGTTTGAGAAGCCGCCCGATCCCAAGCAACTCTGGATCGAGCATCGCCTTGAAGGGGCGCTCGCGCTCGACCGGCCGAATAGTTTGCAGATCGCGGATTTCGACGGCGATGGGCGCCTCGATCTGCTGGTCGCCGAGCGCGGCGGCACGGGCCGCCTGATCGTTTTTCATAACGCAGGCGGAGGCCGCTTCGAGCCGCGCACCGTAGCCAGCGGCGAGCCAGTGCAGCACGCCATCGTCACCGATTGGAACTCCGACGGCCGCCCCGACATCGTAACCCTCCGCAAAGACGCGATCTCGTGGTGGCAGAATCGGCGCTAGGATATCGTGTCGCAAGTAACCCACGGCCTTTCTTCCCATTGGCCGTTCCTTGCTCCGCCCAATACTCTCCAGTCTGCTCGCCCGCATAAGAGCCCGCAATGAGTGGAAATTGCCGTAAGCGCAATGGTGCGGTCCCGGTTGAAATACACGTCCGTTAAACGGAACAGGTCCGTCGCCTTCTTAAAAACCTTCCTACGCGTTTCGGGCACCCTCGGCGACGAAAACAATTCCACAAACTCTTTCACCGCGCTACCGTCAAGCAGCACATACGGTTTCGTTATATGAAAGGCCGGTTCTAACTTCACACGTTCACCGCTGCCGCGATTGAACCCGGACATGATCTCGTCAAAATCGCGCCGATATTCGGCGGGGAAACGGACGCAAGGCTCTTCGGGCGTGCCTGGTACGGTAGTATCGGCAATCAGATAGATCTCGTTCTTGTCGGCGCCATAGCTCGTTCTTGGATTCGTCATCAATCGCGAATAAATCGCGTAAACATCGGCTCGCTGGGCTGTTGGCGCCTGGAATCCATTGGCGACCGCACCCATTAGGGTCAGAAGGCACGAACGCCGAAGCATTTCCATTACAATCCCGAGCCGCAGGCCTGGCTGGTGCGCGGTAAATCATACAGCACGGCGGCTTCGCCTTTAGCGGCAATTTCCCGGTCGAAATGCTCGGCGATCTTCGCCGCTCGCGCAACCAGGCCATCGATTTCAGGTCCGGTGAGCCAGCGCGACAGCTTGGCCTTCACCATGCTTTTATTCAGCCCGCGAATCCGCGCCAGCAGCTTACGGTCGCACTGCAACAGGCTCTTGGGATTGGCCACATCCTTCATCATGCGAAAGGCGCGCGTGAAATCGATCATCCAGATCTGCCAGCCCTTGGTGATGAGCAGATTGGTCAGATTGGGATCCGAGTCGTAAATCAGCTCGTGGAATAGGCGCACGGCATGCATCTGCTTGTTCCAGGAGGCGGCATCCGGAGGCTCGATCTTCTTGCGTACGCGGTCGGATTCCATCATCGTGCCGTCGATCCACCAGGAAAACGATGCCGCCTGCCCGCCGGCGTTGCGCTCGATGTAGGGCGGCACCATGTTGAGCTCCAGCATCTTGGCGAGTTCGTATCCGGCTACGTTGTACTTCCACGAATCGCGAAAATTCATTTCGGCGCCGTGCTCCGTATCCTGAAACGGCTTGGTGACATCGACTGCCTGGATCGAGGCATCGTGCTTCTCATCCTCGTATTCGAGGGTTGCCCGTTTGGGAAGCGTGGTGCCTTTTGGGATCTCGCGCATGGTGCCAACTTTTCCTTTGCGCAGGAACTGTTCCATCTGGGCGCAGGTGTGGCCGGGCGAAGTCTCGGGCGGTGATTGCGCGCTGCCAACCAGGGCTAGCCCCAGCCCAAGCGCCATGTGCCGGATAGGCCAATGCATGTGCTGGCCTCCTTTGATGTATTGACGCTAAAGTATATCCCGTTCGGCAACCTGCGTTATGATGAAACACTTATCCTCATGAAAATTGCAGTCGCGGCAGACCATGCCGGATTTCCGCTTAAAGCTCGCGTGATGGAAGAAGTCCGGCGGCTTGGACACGAGCCGCTGGACCTCGGAACCGATTCCACTGAACCGGTCGACTATCCCGACTACGCCCGCGCCGTGGCCGAAGCCCTGCGCAGCGGCCGCGCCGAGCGCGCGCTGCTGATCTGCGGCAGCGGCGCCGGAGCCTGCGTGGCCGCCAACAAATTCAAAGGCGTCCGCGCAGCCACCTGTCACGACACGTTTTCAGCCCACCAGGCGGTGGAAGACGACGGCCTGAACGTCATGTGCCTGGGAGCCCGCGTGGTTGGCTCCGAGCTGGCAGTGGAACTGGTGCGCACGTATCTCAACAGCCGATTCTCCAACCTCGACCGGCACCGCCGGCGTGTCGCCAAGATCGAGCAGTTCGAAGCGGAATTCGGCGATAGCTAAATTGCAACAAGAGGATCGCTATGGAACTTAAAGGCAAAAAGATCGCCATCCTGGTGGACAACCTTTACCAGGAAATGGAGCTCTGGTATCCGTATTTCCGCCTGCAGGAAGCGGGCGCTGAAGTGGTCGCCGTCGGCGCCAAGGCCGGCGAAACTTACACCAGTAAGCTGGGCTATCCGGTCAAGAGCCATAAATCCTATGACGACGCGCGCGCCGCCGATTTCGATGGCGTAGTCGTGCCCGGCGGCTATGCGCCGGATCACATTCGCCGCCATCCCGCCGCCATAAAATTCGTCAAGGATCTCGACGCGCAAGGCAAATTGGTCGCCGCAATCTGCCACGCTCCCTGGGTGCTCTGCTCCGCCGGCATTCTCAAAGGGCGACGGGCCACCTGCTTCTTCGCAATCAAGGACGACGTCATAAACGCCGGCGCCCGCTATGAAGACGCCGAAGTCGTGGTGGATGGCAACCTGGTTACTTCCCGCAAGCCGGAAGATCTGCCGGCCTTCTGCCGCGCTGCTCTCGCAGTTCTCACGTCGGCCCCGGTTCTGGCGCGATGAAGCTCCTGGCGGGCGGCTTCATTTGCGCCGCTCTCGCGCTGGCGCAAACCGGCGAGACGCGCGCCGATTGGCCCCACTACGGCGGACAGCAAAGCGCGTGGCGCTATAGCGCGCTCGACCAGATCAATCGCTCCAACGTTAGCAAGCTCTCCGCGGCTTGGGCCTTCCAGACCGGCAAGATCGATGGCGGCCTACAATCCACGCCCATCGTTGTCGATGGCGTGATGTACCTGGCAGCCGCGTGGAATCGCGTCTTCGCGCTGGATGCCGTGACGGGCGCGCCGCTCTGGCACTATTTCTATCAGAACCCGCGCGAAATCGGCATTCTGTACAGTCCGTGGAATCGCGGCGTGGCGGTGGACGGCGGGCGCGTGTTCATGGGCACGCTCGACAACCACGTCGTCGCGCTCGACCAGAAAACCGGACGCGAACTGTGGAACGTCACCGTCGAAAACATGCAGCAATGCGGCTGCAACATCACCGGCGCGCCGCTGGTGGTCAAAGACAAAGTAATCGTGGGCGTCACCGGCGGCGATTCGGCGCATCGCGGCTACCTTACCGCGTTCGACGCCAAAACAGGCCGCAAGGTCTGGCGGTTCTGGACGATTCCGGGCCCCGGCGAAAAGGGCCACGATACCTGGCTGGGCGATAGCTGGAAGGCGGGCGGCGGATCCACCTGGATGACTGGCTCCTACGATCCCGAACTGAACCTGGTCTACTGGGGCGTGGGCAACGCCGCCGCCGATTTTTACGGCGAAGCGCGCAAGGGATCGAATCTCTACACCGACAGCATCATCGCTCTCGACCCCGAGACGGGAACGCTGAAATGGTACTACCAGGAAATTCCGCACGACGTCTGGGATTTCGATGGCGCCTACGAATGCGTGTTGTTCGACGCGCCTGTGAAGGGCACGATGCGCAAGCTGCTGCTCAACGTCAACAAGGGCGGATACGCTTTCGTGGTCGACCGCACCAACGGCGAATTTATTTCCGCCTGGCCGGTCGCCGAGAACATTACCTGGATCAAGGGCGTCAATGAAAAAGGCGAGCTGGTGGGCCGCAATGAGCCTCCCGTCGGCAAGCCGACCATCATTTGCCCCAGCATCGGCGGCGGCCGCCAGTGGAATCACGGCGCCTATTCGCCTCGCACCGGCTGGTTTTACACGACCGGAATTGAGTGGTGTCAGGAAGTCACTGTACAAAAGGAAGAGCCCAAAGAAGGCCGGAATTTCTTCGGCGGAGTTTTCCAGTTGCGGCCCGCGCAGAAGGGCCCCTCAGGCGGCCACATGGACGCCTACGATCCGGTAACTGGCAAGAAGTTCTGGAGCTACCCGTCGAAATATCCGCTGCTGGCTTCGGCGGTGGCTACGGCCGGCGACCTGATCTTCACCGGCGATCCGGAAGGAAATTTCTTCGCGCTGGACGCCAAGACGGGCGCCAAGCTCTGGAATTTTCAGACCGGTTCAGGCAATCGCGGCTCCCCGATCACCTATTCCGTGAAGGGGCGGCAATATGTCGCCGTGCCGTCAGGCTGGGGTTCGGCGCTGGCCGGCCTGCTGCCGCAGCTGTGGCCCGAAACCGAAGACTTTCCGCCCGGCTCGACGCTCTACGTATTCGCCCTGCCGGAGGGAACACCGTGATTCTGGCCGCCGCCCTGATGATGGCGCAGTCCGCCGCGGCGCCCGCCACCATAGCCCGCGGCGAAACGATCTTCGCGCAAACCTGTTCGGTAGGCTACTGCCACGGCGCAGCGGGCACAGCGGCGCGCGGTCCGCGGCTGCGCGGCCGGACCTTTCCACGAGAGTATCTGGATCGCGTGGTGGCCGATGGCATTCCCAATTCCGCCATGCCCGGCTGGAAAGACCGTCTGAAGCCGGACGATATGCGCGCCGTGGTCGAATACGTGGTGAGCCTAGCCACGGCCACCGAAGCTGCGCCGCCCGCCAATCCCATGCCGCCCGGCGTAGGCCCCGCTACATTGCCGAACTTCAACGGGCCGCGGCTGGCCGAGCGCGGGCATTCGGCATTTTTCGATGCCACACGCGACAATTGCGGCATCTGCCACGCCATGGGCGGACGCGGAAACGCCATCGGCCCCGACCTGGCCAAGATCGCCGAGAAGAGCCCGCGCGATGTGGTAGCAGCCGTAGGGAGCGTCAAGGCGCAGCATGTTCTCACCGCCACGCTGGCCGATGGCGAGACGTTTCCGGCGCTGCAATTCGCGCAAAACGGCGGCCAAATCCAGTTATTCGATTTGACCGTGATTCCGCCCGTGCTGCGGACATTCAACCGCGCCGAAGTGACGTCACTGCGAGCCAATCCGTCGTGGGCGCACCGCGACGTTGCCAAAATCTACACTGCGGCGGAACTGGGAGACATCGCGGTGTACCTGCGCTGGGCGGCAACGGGAAAGTAAGACATTTCTCGCAGAGGCGCAGAGACCGCAGAGAAAATTCTTTAGCGAGAACTCTCCCAATCTTCGGAGGCATCAAATTGCACGATGTCTCCTTTCACCTGGAGAACGTCCTTCCAACTCCCGCGAAGAGGCTTTCGCGTTGCGGAAGCAAGCAAGCGCAGAAACTTCGCCGTAAACTCCGTAATCGAGAGGCTAAATTTCTTCATTCTTCTTATCTCTGCGTTCTCTGCGCCTCTGCGAGAAATTCTTGGGTTCCTACTTAATCTCCAGAATCTCTTTTTCCTTGGTCTTCGCCGCTTGCTCCAGCTTCTGCATTTGAGCATCGGTAAGCTTCTGGATTTCATCGAGAGCCCGGCGTTCTTCGTCCTCGGCGATTTTCTTGTCCTTGAGCAGCTTCTTCACCGCATCGTTGCCATCGCGGCGAATATTGCGGATCGCCACGCGATGATCCTCGGCCACGCCGTGAAGCTTCTTCACCAGTTCCTTGCGCCGCTCTTCGGTGAGCGACGGAATCGGCAGGCGAATCAGCTTGCCGTCGTTGGCCGGGTTCAGCCCCAGGTCCGACGTCCGGATGGCTTTCTCGATCGCTCCGATCTGGGAAACGTCCCAGGGCTGGATGGTGATCAGCGAAGGCTCGGGAACGTGCAGGTTGGCCAGCTGATTGAGCGGCGTCGCCGTTCCGTAGTAGTCCACCCGCACGTGATCGAGCAGGGTCACCGAAGCGCGTCCGGTGCGAATGGCGGCCATGTTGTGCTGCAGGTCGGCCACCGCCTTGTCCATGCGGCCGCGCAGGCCCGCCTCGATTTCCTTTACGGAATTAAAAGCATGCCCGCTCGGGGCGCCGGTGTGTTCAGGTTTCATAGGGCTAGTGGATTCGGGTGCCGATTGGCTCACCCATCGACATACGCATTATATTGCCACTGCGGTTGAGATTGAAAACCACGATCGGAAGGCGGTTGTCCCGGCACATCGCGATCGAGGTCGCGTCCATCACGCCAAGGCCTTTCGACAGCACGTCGAGATACGAGATTTCCGGAAACAGCACCGCATCCGGAAACTTTAGCGGATCCTTGTCGTAGACGCCATCGACGCGGGTAGCTTTGGCGATCACCTCGGCGTGGATTTCAAGGGCGCGCAGCGTCGCTGCTGTATCAGTTGAAAAATACGGGTTGGACGTTCCCGCCGCGAAGATGACCACCCGACCCTTTTCCAGGTGACGAATCGCCCGGCGGCGAATGTAGGGCTCGGCCACCTGATGCATTTCGATGGCGCTCATCACGCGGGTAGGCACGCCCATCTGTTCGAGCGCGTCCTGCAAAGCCAGGGAATTGATCACGGTGGCCAGCATGCCCATGTGATCGGCGGTGACGCGGTCCATTTTTTGAGCTGCGGCGGCGACTCCGCGGAAAATATTGCCGCCTCCCACCACCACGCCCAGTTGGACGCCGGTGCGGGAAACCTCCGCGACTTCAGCGGCCAGGCCGCGCACGCGCTCGGCATCGATACCAAACGCCGCCGCGCCGGCCATCACCTCGCCGCTCAGTTTGAGGAGGATGCGCTGGTACTTGGGCACATTCTAGCTTTCAGCGGAAGCAGGGCCTGGGCCACCGCCAACTGGCGCCAGCGAAGCCGGTGACGGTGACGTTCCGGAAGCCCCCGGGGCTGCTTCAACGGCGTCGCCAACCTTGAATCGCACGAAGCGCGATACCGCGATGTTCTCGCCCAGCTTGGCAATCTTGGTTTTGATCAGCTGGTCGATGGTCAGCGTATTCTCTTTGACGAAAGGCTGCTCGTACAGGCAGACTTCCTCGTAATACTTGGCCATGCGGCCTTCAATCACCTTATCGACGATCTTCTCCGGCTTGCCTTCAGCCAGGGCGCGGGCCCGCTGTATGTCGCGCTCACGCTCGAGCGCCGCCGGGGTAACATCTTCCTTGCGGACGAATTGCGGATCGGCCGCCGCCACGTGCATGGCGATATTGTGCACCAGCTCTTGAAAATCCTGCGTGCGCGCCACGAAATCGGATTCGCAATTGACCTCTACCAGCACGCCCAGTTGCCCGCCGTGATGGATGTAGCTACCGATCAGTCCCTGGGATGTCGAGCGCGAAGCCTTCTTGCCGGCCGATGCAATGCCGCGCTTGCGCAGCACGATCTCAGCCTCGGCGAGATCGCCTTTGGCCTCCGAAAGAGCGCTCTTGCATTCCATCATGCCCGCGCCGGTGCGTTCGCGCAGTTGTTTTACGAGTTGTGCGGTGATCTCCGCCATAGTCCTTTTACCTGTCTAAGGAGTCAGTAAGACTCTAATGTCCGCTTTCGGTAACCACTGGCGGCGCGGCCGCCTCGGCAGTTTCCGAGCCCGGTCCCTTACGCGGGGAAACGGAGGGTAAATCCTCTTCGACAAACGTTTCCGCCATGATCTCTTCGGCGTACTTGGGATCGACGTACTGCGTGTACTCGATAGGTTCTTCGGCACCGGTTTCCTCGGTCACGATCTTCTCGGCCGTGAAGTCCTGCTCGGTTGCCAGCGCCCGTCCCTCGACCACCGAATCGGCGATCTTACTGGTGAACAGGCGAATGGCGCGCAGCGCGTCGTCATTGCCGGGAATCACCCAATCGACTTCGTCCGGATCGCAGTTGGTGTCCACGATCGCCACCACCGGAATGCCTAACCGGCGGGCTTCCCGCACGGCAATGGCTTCCTTGTTGGAATCGATCACGAACAGCACGTCCGGGAGTCCGGGCATGTCTTTGATGCCGGCCAGGTTCTGGTCCAGATGCTTGCGCTCGCGCTCCAGGCGGATGACTTCCTTCTTGGGCCGCGCCGCATAGCCGCCGTCGACCGACATGGCTTCCAGCTCTTTCAGCCGCTTGATGGATTTCTGAACCGTCAGCATGTTGGTGAGCAGCCCGCCCAGCCAGCGTTGGTTCACGTAATACATCTGGCAGCGGGTGGCTTCTTCGGCCACCGCTTCCTGCGCCTGCCGCTTGGTGCCGACGAACAGTACGTTTTTGCCTTGGGCCGCCATTTCACCCACGAAACGAGCGGCGTCTTTGAACATCTTCAGCGTCTTTTGCAGATCGACGATGTAAATTCCGTTGCGTTCTCCGAAAATGTACTCTTTCATTTTCGGATTCCAGCGCTTGGTCTGGTGCCCGAAGTGAACGCCAGCTTCGAGCAATTCTTTCATTGAAATTGCGGGCAAACTACCTCCTCATCAATCCGGACACGCGGTCCAAAGCGGGATTTGCGTGCGCGGGTACAACTGGAAAATGCATGGCGGAGCGCCGGGTATCGAATTGCAATTCCACTGCGCTCCGCATCAATTAACGCTTGGAGAATTGGAACCGCTTGCGAGCGCCTTTTTGGCCGTACTTCTTGCGCTCGTGCTTACGCGGGTCGCGAGTGAGAAAACCGACTGACTTGAGCTTCTTGCGGAGCTCGGCGTTAAACTCAACCAGGGCGCGCGCGATGCCCAGACGGGCCGCGCCAGCCTGGCCGGCGACACCGCCGCCGTGCGCCAGAATCAGGACGTCGAACTTATCTGCAGTCTCGGTTGCCAGCAGCGCCTGGCGAACCGGCGTACGGGAGGATTCAGTCGGGAAATAGGTCTCAAATGAACGTCCATTGACCGTGATTTCCCCTTTGCCCGGCCGCAAAAACACACGCGCCACCGAAGTTTTCCGGCGGCCCGTGCCTAGATACTGAACGATAGTGGATGCCACTAAAACTTTACCTTTCCCAATGAATTATGCCACTTGATCCGCCACCGGCTTTTGCGCCGCGTGGGGGTGCTTGTCTCCGGCGTAGACCTTTAATTTGCGATACATCTGTTTGCCAAGCTTTGTCTTGGGCAGCATGCCGGAGATGGCGTCCTCAACCATGCGCTGAGGCCGCGTGGCCCGCATTTTGGCGGCTGTGACTTCGACTAGGCCTCCCGGATAGCCGGTAAAACGGCGGTAGACTTTCTGGGCGTCTTTCCTGCCCGTCAGCCGGACCTTGGCGGCATTAATGACTACCACATGATCGCCGGTATCTAAAAATGGCGTATAAGAAGGCTTATGTTTCCCCATCAGCAGCATGGCAGCCTTGCTGGCCAGTTTGCCCAGCACCACATCCTGGGCGTCCAGCACTATCCACGCGCGGGTGATGTCCGCTTTTGATGGGAACTTCGTACTCTCTCTCGACACACTTCTCTCCCCTGATTCACTTAACTTTATCAGGCTAGCGAAGTTGCGCCGGGGTTGTCAAATGAAGGTCGGTTAGAATGAGAGGCATCCATGCCGCCGAATCCTCGCTCCCGCCTGCGGGTGGTGCTGGTAGCTCCGCGCAATCCGCTGAATATTGGCGCTGCGGCGCGCGCCATGTACAACTTTGGATTCGCGTCGCTGCGGGTGGTCAATCCCTATGAAGTGGCGTTTCGCGAGGCCAAATCGGCCGTCCGCGCGGCCCCCGTGCTGAAGGCAGCGGAGGAATTTACCACCGTGGCGGATGCCGTAGCTGATTGCTATCTGGTCATCGGCTCGACTTCAGTTGGACACCGTGAGCTGCACCATCCCCTGCGCGCTCTGGAGCCCGCCGCCCGGATTATCAGAAAGCGTTTGCAGTCGGATGCAGTGGCGATTTTGTTTGGCTCGGAGAAATTCGGGCTCTCCAACGACGATTTGAGCCACTGCCACTGGCTGCTGCGGATCGAAACCGCGGCGCCGGATCAGTCTATGAATCTTGGGCAGGCGGTGGCAGTGTGCCTATACGAGCTGACGCGAGCCGCTCGCCGCCCAGCCGCTGCGCGCCGCGAGCCCAAGCACGCCTCCGCTGCCATCAACGAGCAAATCACCGTGATGCTGCTGGAGACGCTGGAGCGTTCCGGATATATCAAACCACTCACCAGCGCGTCGAGTGAAGATAAAACGCGGCGCCTGGTCCGGCGGCTGAATCTGAGCCAGCGCGATTCCGCCGTAGTGCTGGGCATGCTGCGCCAAATTCTCTGGAAACTGCGTTGAATTCAGACGGCCGGGCGGGTTTCAAACCCGCCCTCAGTTCAACTGCAGCGTGACATCCACCACGTGCGTGGCCTCATCCACGCGCGCCACGGATTTGGTTTTGCGCAAATTGTCGAACAAGCCGTCTTCCCGGATGCGCGATAAAAAATAATCGGGATAGTCGGCGTCGAAGGGTTTGCCTTCCTTCATCCCCCACAATTTCTTGACGGCCGCCTCGCCGTGCAGATCAAGGCCTTCGATGGCCAGCTTGCCGAACGTAAATTGCGGTCCCTCGTGAATCGTGATCGTCAGCTCGACGGTCTTGAGCTTGTCGTTGATCGCGCGGTCCACGGTGGCATCGGCCCGCATATAGCCATTGCGCTGCATCAGCCTTGCAATGCGCTTCAGCGCCGTCCCGATTTCGAGGAAGTCGGCCGGCGCATCCAGTTTGAATTTGGCAACTTTGAGCAGGTTGTCCCGATTGGCGTCGGTCGCCGGGTTCGGAGCCAGCTGCACTTTGCTTAGCGTGTAACGCTCGCCTTCCTCCACCGTGACCTTGATCACCAGACCTTTGACGTTGGCGTCCTTCTCGGTCGAGATCTTAGTGAAGGCCACGCGTAGCAGACCCTTGGCTTCGTAAAGCGGCCGGATCGAGGTGTCAAGCAGCTGGCGAAATCCCAGCTCCGTATAAGCCGTGCCATAAGCCACGCCCGATATCGAATCCAGCAGCGCTTTGGTCGTCACCAACTGGTTGCCCTCGAAGCGCACTTCGGCGACCACCGGCAGCGCCGTCGCCGGGCCGAACGTAATCAGATAGTGTCCCGTGGCGTCCGGCACCAGCCGCGCGACGACTTTTTCTTTCCGATTCTTGGTAGCCAGGAGTTCTTCGAGCGTGCGCGAATACCGCTCCAGAACCGCGGTGGTGGCCGCGAGCTTGGCGCCGAATAAGGGATCGCGGGCGCGCAGCCAGTCCTGCACCTCGGCGAGGGGCAGTTGCAAACCGTCGAACGCGGCGGGATACATCGGCTCAGCCTCGACCACTTGCAGCGACGCTGCATAGCCCGCCCCCGCGGCGGCCGGCGCGAAGCGGTAACCTACAGTCTCGAAAACGCCGGTGGCGACCAGGCGGTCGCGCGCGGCTTCAAAATCCGCTTTGTCCGCCAGCTGCCCGATTTTCAGGGCCGCGACAGCCAGCACTTGTTCTTTCGGATAGTTGTGCAGCCCTTCCACTTCGAGCGTGGCGATGGGCCATTTCGACGGCGCGGCTTTTTCCGCCTTAGCGGGAGCAGCGCGCTTGCCTGCCTTCTGTTGAGCCCAGCCCGGACTCGCGGCCAGCAGCAGCGCCAGCGCCGGCGTAAAAACGCGCATCACACTTTCATTCTACGTCCCATACCTTCTTTCCGTTCCGGCGCCGCGTTGTATGCCAAAATAAAAAAAGTGCCCTACGACATTATCGTGATTGGAAGCGGTCCTGGCGGATATTCTGCTGCCGTGCGCGCCGGACAATATGGTCTCAAAACGGCAGTGATCGAGAAACATTCCAAGCTGGGCGGCGTCTGCCTCCACGTGGGCTGCATTCCCACCAAATCGCTGCTGCATACGGCGGAGGTGTGGACTCACTTCGTTCACAGCGAGGAAGAGGGCATCCACTGCCAGTCGCCGCAACTCGACATGCCCAAAGTCATCGAGCGCAAGAACGGGATCGTGGCCAAGCACGCCAAAGGCGTCGAGTACCTGATGAAGAAGAACAAGATCGACGTCATCGCGGGCCATGCCACGCTCAAAGGCGGCGGGCGCGTCGAGGTGAAGTCCGAAAAGGGCACGCAGACGCTCGAAGCCAAGAACATTATCTTGGCCACCGGCTCGGAAGCGCGCATGCTGCCGGGTCTCGAGCCGGACGCCGAGCGCATTCTCACCAACATCGAAATCCTGAATCTCACGGCGGTTCCAAAGAAGCTGATCATCATCGGCGCCGGCGCCGTGGGCGTCGAGTTCGCCTCCGTCTTCAACCGTTTCGGCAGCGAAGTCACGGTGCTCGAAATGCTGCCGCGTGTGGTGCCGGTCGAGGACGAAGAAGTCTCGAAAGAGCTGGAGCGCGCATTTCGCAAGGCCAAGATTCGCGTCGAGACCGGCGCAGCCGCGAGCAACGTCCGCAAGACCGCCGACGGCGTCGCGCTCACCGTCAAGCTGAGCAATGGAAAATCCGAAGAAATGACGGCCGACAAACTGCTGGTGGCCGTGGGCCGCAAACCCAACACCGAGCGCCTGGGCCTCGAGAACACCAAGATCGTTCCCGACCGCGGTTTCATTGCCGTGAACGAATGGCAGCAAACCGCTGAACCGAACGTCTATGCCATCGGCGACATCGTGGCCGGCACGCCGCAACTGGCGCACGTCGCGACCATGCAGGGATTGGTCGCGGTGGGCAAGATCGCCGGCAAGCCGGTCAAGCCCGTAAATCGCAATCGCATTCCCGGCGCGACGTATACCGAGCCCGGCATCGGCAGCGTCGGACTCACCGAAGCCCAGGCGCGCGCGCAGGGGCATCAGGTGAAGGTCGGAAAATTTCCGTTCATGGCCAACAGCAAAGCCACCATCGTGGGCAAGCATGACGGCTTCGTCAAAGTCGTGGCCGACGAAAAATACGGCGAGATCCTGGGCGTGCACATTATCGGCACGCAGGCTTTTGAGCTCATCGGCGAAGCGGTCGCGGCGATGGAAGCGGAAGCCACTGTCGAAACCATGATGCAGACCATCCACGCACACCCCACGCTGTACGAAGCGGTGGGCGAGGCTTTTAACGCGGTCTACGGTCTGGCCATCAATGCGTAACTGTTGTTGCCGGCAAGTCGGCCGGATGGATTACACCGAGGCTTTCCGTCTGCAGCGCGAGCTGGTGGCAGCTCGCCAGCGCGGCGTGATTCCCGATCAGCTCATCCTGCTGGAACATCCGCACACCATTACGCTCGGCCGCAACGGCAAGCGCGAACATTTGCTGGCCTCAGAGGACATTCTGCAGCGCGCCGGAATTTCGTTTCAGGAAACCGATCGCGGCGGCGACATTACCTATCACGGCCCTGGCCAGATTGTGGGATACCCGATTGTCGATCTGCGCGAATGGCAGCGCGACGTCGCGGCCTATGTGCGCTCAATCGAGCAGGTGCTGATCGACACGCTCGCCGATTTCGCTATTGATGCGGAACGCGTCGCGGGGTTGACGGGAGTCTGGACCGGCGGCCGCAAAATAGCCGCCATCGGCGTGCACATCAGCCGCTGGGTGACGTCGCATGGCTTCGCGCTCAACGTCACAACCGATCTCAGCTATTTTCAATACATCGTTCCCTGCGGCCTCACGCTGCCCGTGACATCCATGGCGGAACTGGGCGTGCGCGTGGAGCCGCAAGAAGTGGAACGCACAATCGCCAGGCATTTTGGCAGAATTTTCGAGCGCGAGATGACGGTGCTGGCGCCGGTGGAAATGGGAGAAGCAATTTTATGACTGACGTCGTGATGCCCCAAATGGGCGAGAGCATCGTGGAAGGCACGCTCACCAAGTGGCTCAAGAAAGCCGGCGACCGCGTGGAGCGGGACGAGCCGCTGTTCGAGATTTCGACAGATAAAGTGGACACCGAGATTCCATCGCCCGCAGCCGGCACGCTTGCCGAGATTCTGGTGGAAGAAGGCAAGACGGTAGGCATCAACACGGTGGTCGCCAAGATTGAAGAGGGTGGCAATGGCGCTGGAGCTAAGGCTGCGGCCAAACCCGCTGCCGCGCCTGCGGCAGCTCCTCCAGCTCCAGCAGCCAAGCCTGCGGCGCCCGCGCCTCCTTCTGCGCCTCCTCCCACGGCAGCCCCTGCTGCGCCTCCGCCATCATCTGAAGGCGCCGATCCGGCCGGCCCCCTCTCCCCGTTAGTACGCAAACTGGCCCGTGAGAATTCCGTGGATCTCAACCGCATCACCGGCACCGGAGCCGGCGGCCGCATCACCAAGCAGGATGTGGAAGGGTATATCGCCGCGCAAAAATCCGCCCCGGCCGCGCCCGCCCCAGCCAAGCCGGCGCCCGCCGCAGCCTCCGTCACGCCGCCAGCCGCGGGCGGACAGGCCAAGACCCGCGTCGAGCCCATGAGCACCATGCGCATCAAGATCGCCGAGCACATGATTATGAGCCAGGCGACTTCAGCCCATGTCACCACCGTTCATCGCGCCGATATGACGAAAGTTGCTCGCATGCGCGCCCGCAACAAGCCGTCGAGGGTTTGCGGGCGTTTCCGCTGCTGAACGCCTCCATCGACGGCAGCAACGTCATTTACCACAACGAAATCAATATCGGCATCGCCGTCGCGCTGGAGAATGGCTTGATCGTCCCCGTCATCCGCCAGGCCGACGAAAAGAACGTGCTGGGCCTGCAGCGCGCCATTGTCGATTTGGCCGCCCGCGCCCGCTCCCGCCAGCTCAAGCCCGATGAAGTGCAGGGCGGCACGTTCTCCATCTCCAACTTCGGCGGATTCGGCAGCGTGCTGGCCACGCCGGTGATCAACCAGCCGCAAGTGGCCATTCTGGGCGTAGGCGCTGTCACCAAGGATCCGGTCGTGATCGACGATGCCATTGCCATTCGCTCCACCTGCTATCTCTCACTCAGCTTCGATCACCGTCTGATTGATGGCGCTCTGGCCGATCAGTTCACGGCTAAAGTGAAATCCGCGCTGGAATCATGGTCGGAGGAGGTTCTTTGAGCGTCGAACGGTTGTTTCTGGAGTACTCGATCAATAAGCTCGAGCAGCTCCACTCGCGCATTCGCGAATGCCTCAACAAGCTGGGTGAAGACGAAATCTGGGCGCGCGGCGCCGAGAATGAAAACGCCATCGGCAACCTGGTGCTGCACCTCAGCGGCAACGTCCGGCAATGGATCGTGGCCGGTGTGGGCGGAGAAACCGACACCCGTTTGCGGGATCAGGAATTCGCCGCGCGCGGCGACACGCATAAGCAGGAACTCGTGGATCGCCTCAGCTCGACGGTTGCCCAAGCTAAAACCGTACTGGAAAACCTGACACCGGCCCAGCTCACCACTCGCATTACGATTCAGAAATACGACGTCACGGTCCTGGAGGCGGTTTATCACGTCGTCGAACATTTCTCCCAGCATACCGGGCAGATTATCTTCGCCACCAAGATGCTGACCGGCGACGATCTCGGCTTCTACAAGCACTTGAAAGCGGCGGCCCACGCCGAGACCACTCCTTAAGGCCCCGGCGTGCGACGGTTCGCCGCTCTCGCCGTAATCGCCTGCCCGCTGCTGGCAGCCGCCGCCGAACCAGGCGTTTCGCGCGAACTGGCGCGGGCGCGCGCCGCCCAAATCTCCAGCCTGCGCTATCGTCTGGAGATCACGCTCACCCCGGGCGCCGCCCTCATGCCGGGACGCGAGCAGATCCGTTTCCGTCTGGCCGCCGCGGGACCGGTAACTCTCGATTTCCGCGACGGCGTTATCCGCAGCGTCGTGGTGAATGGTTCACCGGCCACCGATGCCAGCCAGCATAACGGCCATCTGGAAATTCCCGCGCGCTATCTCCGCAAAGGCGAAAACACCGTCGCGCTGGAGTTTGAATCGACCATCGCCACCGCCGGGCGGCCGCTCACGCGCTATATCGATCGCGACGATTCGAGCGAATACGTGTACACCCTGTTTGTTCCGATGGATGCAAGCCAGGCCTTCCCGTGTTTCGATCAGCCGGATCTGAAAGGCCGCTTCACGCTGCACGTTACCGCGCCCGAATCCTGGACGGTGATTTCGAATACCGCCCCCGGCAAGTCCGAGCCAGGACGTACCGTATTCGCCGAGACGCTCCCCATCAGCACGTATCTGGTGGCATTCGCGGCCGGGCCTTTTCGCCGCGTGGGCGGCGATCTCGGCCTGTATGTCCGCCAGTCGAAGCTACAGCGCGCGCAGGAAGAAGCTCCGGAAGTCTTGAAGATCACCAGCGACGGAATGAAATTTCTGGCGGATTTTTTCGGCCGCCCTTTTCCTTTCCCCAAGTACGATCAAGTGCTGCTGCCCGGCTTCGCCTATGGCGGCATGGAGCATGCCGGCGCCACGTTTCTGCGCGAGGAAGCAGTGTTGTTTCGCACCGTGCCCACGCGCAGCGACAAGCTGGGGCGCGCTTCGCTGCTGCTTCACGAGCTCACCCACCAGTGGTTCGGCGATCTGGTGACCATGCGCTGGTTCGACGACCTCTGGCTCAAAGAAGGCTTTGCCGATTACATGGCCTACCGCACCCTCGCCGCGCTCGAGCCGCCGGAGGAGATTTGGAAGCGTTTCTACCAGTCGCACAAGCCCGGCGCCTACGCGATCGACGCCACCAAGGGAACTACGCCCATTTACCAGGAAGTGCGCAATCTGGCGGACGCGAAATCGGCTTATGGCGCAATCGTGTATGCCAAAGCGCCCGGCTTGCTGCGCCAGCTTTCCTTCATGCTGGGCGAAGACGCCTTTCGCGACGGCTTGCGCCTGTACCTCAAGCAGCACGCCTATGGCAATGCCGAATGGGCCGACCTGATCGGCTCGCTCAAACTTGCCTCCGGCAGTAAGCTGGGCGATTGGGCCAATGCCTGGATCCGCCGCCGCGGCATGCCGCAAGTGGACACGGACTGGGCGTGCGATGAGCAGGGCCGCATCGAGCGCCTGGCGCTGCGGCAAAAGGATGTCCTGAACGAAGGCGGCGTCTGGCCTATTCAAACTCAAATCCTGTTGGGCTACGGGAATGCGCCGCCGGCGATTCTGCGCGCGCGCTTGGAAGGCGCGCAGACCGTCGTCGCCGAAGCCCGCGGCAAACCTTGCCCGGCCTATGTTTTTGCCAATGCCGGCGACTATGGCTATGGACGCTTCACGCTTGACGCCAAAAGCCGGCAGGCGGTGATGGACCAATTGTCCAGCGTGGCCGATCCCTTCCTGCGCACGCTGCTCTGGGGCGCGCTGTGGGACGCGGTGCGGGAAGCAGAGCTGGCTCCCGCCGACTATATCGCCCTGGCGCTCAAACTGCTTCCCGCCGAAAGCGACGAAGCCCTGACCCAGAGTCTGCTCGGCCGCGTAACCACCGCCTACGAGCGCTATTTGCCGGACGCCCGGCGGACCGCGATCGCGCCTGCTCTCGAAGCGCTGTGCGTGGAGCGCATGATCAACGCCTCCGAGCTCGGCATGCGCATCACGTGGTATCGCGCCTTCCGCAATTTGGCTTCGACGGCCGATGGGCGCGGCCGCTTAAAGAGCCTGCTGGCAGGCCAGTTAGTTATTCCCGGCCTCGAGATTAAGGCGCTCGACCGCTGGCTGATGCTGACCCAGTTGATTGCCGAAAGCGATCCCGACGCCGGCGCTCTGCTGGCCGCCGAGAGCCAGCGGGACTCGACCGATGATGGCCGCAAGTACGCCTACGTGGCCGCAGCCGCTCGCGCCGATGCCGCGGTCAAACGCCGGTATTTCGACGATTATTTGCACAATCCGGCGATTGCCGAGGATTGGGTGGCGCAGAGCTTGGGTGCGTTCAACGCATTGAACCAGACCGCCCTCACCCTGCCCTACCTGCGGCCGGCGCTAGACGCCCTGCCGCAGGTCAAGCGCGAGCGAAAGATCTTCTTCCTGCTCGGCTGGCTCAACGCCTTTATTGGCGGCCAGACCAGCAGCGAGGCGCTACAACAAGTCCGCGATTTCCTCGCCACCGCGAAACTCGACCCCGACGTTGAGCGCAAGGTGCTGGAGGTCGTAGACGAGTTGGAGCGGACCGTGCGAATCCGCGCCAAGTGGCCAAGTTGACAGGCTTTTCTCCCAAATTTTCGCCTACTATCCTGACGAGTGGGAACTTGTCCGGCGCTATCAACAACTTATAAATTATAGATAAAAATAGACTTAATATGCCACCTGATCCTGGTGGATAAATTGCTCTTGTACTGTTCACCGAACTAGGAGCAGTACCATGAAACGGAACTTCATAACGCTTTGCTTTCTTACCTTGGCCTCGGCGGCGGTTGGCGCGGCAGGCATTACAGCACCTTCTCCGGTTCCCGAACCGGGTAGCATTGTTCTTCTCGGCAGCGCGGCCATCGGCATCGGATACGCCGCCTGGCGCCGTAGCCGCAATAAATAATTTGCAACGCCTACATTTCAGGGAGGGTTTATGAAACGGAATTTGCTCACTTTTTGTTTTTTGACGATGTCTGGCGCGGCTCTTCTTGCGGGACAAATTTCGGGTGATACCGTCTCGCCCGTGCCCGAACCGGGAAGCATCATCCTGCTGGGCACGGCCGCCGCCGGCATCGGGTACGCCACTTGGCGCCGTAGCCGCAAGAAATAGTTTTGCGAAGCCTTCATCAAGGGAGGGGTTATGAAACGGAATCTGCTCACTCTTTGCTTTTTCTCGATAGCCTGCGCGGCCCTCTACGCGGGAGACAGCCAACTTCCGGCGGATGGCACCTCGCCGGTGCCCGAACCGGGAAGCATTATTCTGCTGGGCACTGCCGCGGCAGGAATTGGTTATGCCGCCTGGCGTAAACGCAAGAAGTAGTTTTGTGACTGCTGTACTTTAAGGGGGTTTTATGAAACGAAATTTTCTCACTGTTTGCTTTTTTTCGCTGGCATGCGCCTCGCTCTATGCGGGAGTTCCGCCTACGGATACGGTCTCGGCGGTTCCCGAACCCGGTAGCATTGTTCTGCTAGGCACTGCCGCCGCGGGCATTGGTTATGCCGCCTGGCGGAAACGCAACAAGTAGTTTTTTTGGACGGCTGCGCTTTTAGAGGGGGTTTTATGAAACGGAATCTGCTCACTGCGTGTTTCTTTACCGTCGCCTGTGCAACTCTTTGCGCCGGAGGCTCCGCTGCCGATAACGTCTCGCCAGTGCCCGAACCGGGCAGCATTATTCTGCTTGGTACCGCGGCCGCCGGTATCGGTTATGCTGTCTGGCGCCGTGGCCGCAACAAGTAAGGAGAATATTGTGAAGCGTCTTCTTACGGCTTTCTCGTTGCTTGCCGCGACGTGCACGGCAGTATTCGCCGATAGTGATTTGACTCCTGTGCCCGAACCCGGCAGCATGATCCTGCTGGGCACTGCCGCAGCCGGCATCGGGTACGTCACTTGGCGTCGTAACCGCAACAAGAAATAGTATTCTGGCTTTTTCGGATCGCGGGCCCGCACTGCCGCCCGTCCCTTGTGTCCAAAGCTCGTCTAACCGCAACCGCCAGCCTTATCCTCGCGCTCTACGTGATCCTGGCCGCTTGGAAGGCCAACACTACCTATCCCTGGGCCAATGAAGCCTGGTTTGCCAGCCCGGCCTTGAACCTGGCGCAAAAGGGCTTTATGGGCACCACTATCCTGGAATCGAAGGGAACCTGGATGGAGGGCATGGATCGCCACACCTATTGGATTCTGCCCCTGCATATCCTGGCGCAAACCGCCTGGTATAAGCTCTTCGGCTTTAGCTTATTGACCCTTCGCTGGCTCTCCATCTTTTGGGGCGCGGTCATTTTGATCGCATGGTACGCGCTCATGCTGCGGCTCTCCGGCGACCACCGGATCGCGCTACTCACGGCGGGTCTGCTTGCCGTGGACGGCCAATTTATTTTTGTTGCCTCGCTCGGCCGCATGGATGCTATGTGCGCGGGCTTAGGCTGGGCCGGATGCGCCGCTTTCGTTTGCCTGCGCGAACGGTCGCTCGGAATGGCGATCTTCGCCGGCAACGCACTGGTTGCGGCCAGTAGCTTCACTCATCCCTGCGGAGCTCTTTACTTCGTCGCGCTCGCGGCGATAACGATTTACTGCGAGCGCCGCGGGCTTGGCTGGCGCGAAGTGGCGCTTGCCGCCACGCCCTACCTGGCCGGACTGGGCGCCTGGGGCATCTACATTCTGCAAAGTCCCGCCCAGTTCTGGAGCCAATTCAGCGGTAACGCTTCGGGGATCGCGGGAGAGTTCACCGAGTACACCCGCTGGTCGGGGTTGACGGCGCCGGTCTATGCGTTTAAGCGTGAAATTCAGCGCTACCTGGCGGCATATTCGTGGTATGAGGCATCTACATTCTGGTGGCGTTTCCGGGCCGCGATTTTGGTTATTTACGCTCTGGGCATTCTGGCGGCGATAGAGACGTTGCCCATCCGGCGCCACGCGGGATACCGGGTCCTGATGCTGGCGGGCGGGATTTTCTACGTCCTGATGATGCTGTTTGAAGGGCTGAAAGCCTCCACGTACCTGGTGCACACCCTGCCCATTGCCGCCGCGCTTTTGGCGGTGAGCATTGTCCATTATGCTTACGGGCCGAACCGCCGGCTGGCGCTCGCGGCGCTGGCTTTCATGGTTGCCTTTCAGCTTGCGTACGGCGTCGGCCTGAACCGGGGTGGTTGGCGTTGGGACTATGCGGCGGCGATCGGCTTCCTGAAGCAGCACAGCACACCTTCGTCGCAGATCATTGGTGGCGGGGAATTGGCCTTCAGCCTGGGATTCGACGCCAATCTCATCGACGATCCGCGACTTGGCTACTACAGCGGCAAACAGCCGGATTTTATCGTGGCGAATTCCGTCTACCGGGGTTGGATCAACCGGTCGCAGGCGCGCTATCCCGCAATTCACCAACACCTGGAGAAGTTATTGGAGACCCGCTACCGGGAAGTTTTTCACAACCGTTTGTACACGATCTATCAGGCGGGAAATCCGGGCGAGCGGTCTACACCGACGCCCAATAACTGAGGGCCATCAGACCGGCGAAGCTAATCACGCTTAGCGCTACGACCCCTGCGATGATCCGCTTGCGGCGCATCCGGTGCCGCTGAATTTCCCCCGCGTAGGTGCGAGCCAGGCTGCGGTAGAGCTGGCCGACGGCGCCTTCATCTGGGGCGCCTGGGGTGACACCGGAGCGGTCCTCCGAGGACGGCGTGCCGATCTCTTCTTCGTTGAAATTCATAGGACCCGAAACCAATTGAGCAGTGACCATTTGTCTGTTCCCTTTGGTTCAAGGGTAGCGAAATCAAAAAACTTTTCTAAGCGGGCAAAATCCTTGCTGGCATCGGGCATTGCCCGGAGCAGGGCGGGCTGGCCGTTCGATAAGTCGTTTAGTTTCTGCCGGTCAAATTGGATAACATTGTCGGATCGGAATTTCCAATCTTCTAAGGAGACACCATGAAATTTGGGTTGCAGACACTGACCTGTAGTTTGGTTGCCCTGGCTCTGGCGGCGCAATCCGCCTCGGCCGCGCAACTGGCGGAAAAGAAGGCGCTCACGCTCGAAGTCATTAAGCAGATCGTGGCGGCGGCGGAAAAAGAGGCGGCGAACAATAAGTGGAATATGTTCATCGCCATTGTGGACGATGGCGGCAATCTGGTTTATCTGGAGCGCATGGACGAAGCCCAGCTGGGCAGCGGCGAAGTGGCTCCGCAAAAAGCGCGCAGCGCGCTGATGTTCAAACGCCCCACCAAAGTTTTTGAGGACGCGCTGGTCGGCGGCCGCCAGGCCATTCTGAAACTGCCCGGCGCCCTCCCCATCGAAGGCGGCATCCCGCTGATGGCCGACGGCAAATTCATCGGCGCTATCGGCGTGAGCGGCGGCACCTCGCAGCAGGACGGCGTAGTAGCGCAGGCCGGCGTGAATGCGCTGGCGGGTATTCTGTCGTCGAAATAACTCGCGGGCGAACTACGCCATCGCCTGTTTCTTGATCGGTAGCTCGCGGATGCGCTTGCCGGTGGCGGCGAAGATCGCATTGCAGATTGCCGGAGCCATCGGCGGCACGCCGGGCTCGCCCACGCCGGCCGGCAATTCCTTGCTGGCGACGATGTGGACGTGGGTTTGAACCGGCGCTTCGTGGATCCGCGCCACCGGGTAGTTGTTGAAGTTCGACTGCTGGATGCGTCCGTCGGCGGCCGTGATTTCTCCCATCATGGCCAGGCTTGCGCCGAATACTGCCGCGCCTTCAAACTGAGCGCGCACGCGGTCCGGGGCCACGATCAGCCCGGGATCGACAGCGATATCCACGCGCGGAATGCGCAGCTTGCCGGCGCTATCCACTTCGACTTCGACCACCGCCGCCACGTAGCTGGCGAAGCTGCGATGCGCCGCAATTCCGTAGCCGCGGCCGTTGCCGGACTTCTTGCCGGCCCACCCGGATTTGTCAGCCACCAGCTCGATAACCCGCCGCAGCCGCGCCGTATCCACCGGATACTTGCCCTGCTCGTACTTCATGCCGCCTTCGAGCTGGATATCGACGATGCGCGGCGCGCCAATCAGATCGAGCATGTATTCCACCCGGTCCCGCCCGGCGGCAGCCGCCAGTTCATCGGTGAAAGATTGCACCGCAAACGCGTGATAGATATTGGATACCGAGCGCAGCCAGCCGATGCGCACGCGGTTCTTGGCCGGGCCGTTCTCGGCGCGATGATTGGGCAGATCGTACGGCATATCCGCCCAGCCCATGCCCATTTCGAAATCCGCGCCGT
>JACPNO010000049.1:0-24360 GCA_016185465.1 Candidatus Solibacter usitatus | reverse complement strand
GGCTTTGGGATTGAACATCGCCCCAATAGTGGGGAAGGCGCTGCGATGCAGCCAAGCAGTGGGACGGCCCTTGGAATCGGTTGCGGCCTTCATGTACATGGCGGCCACGGAGTGGAAGTAATCGAAGCGAAGATCTTCTTCGCGGCTCCAAACTACCTTCACCGGCTTGCCGACTTTTTTCGACAGCAGCGCCGCCTCCACCACGTAATCGGGCTTGGATTTGCGTCCGAACCCTCCGCCCAACAGCGTAACGTGACAGATTACATCTTCCTTCTTGATTCCCATCGCGCTCGCGACGGCTTCCTGCACGGCCTGCGGATTTTGCGTGGGCGCCCAGGCTTCCACCTTGCCTTCTTTGAACTCGGCGATCGCCACCGGCGGCTCCATGGGCGCGTGAGCCAGCAGCGGCACGTAGTAAGCGGCTTCGTGAGTCTTGCCGCCTTTGGCGAACTCAGCGTCCACATCGCCGATATTGCGAACCACTTTCTGCGGCGCGCGCACGGCATCGCTGAGCTGTTTCTTATAAGCAGCGGATTCGTAGAGCGCGTTTTCACTCGCCGTCCAATCGACTTTGAGCTTCTTGCGGCCCTGCATGGCCGCCCAGGTGTTGTCCGCAATCACTGCGACGCCGCCCAGCGGCTGGAACATGTAAGGCGGCTTCAGCGGGTCGATCACCACGGTCTGCTGCACGCCCGCCACTTTGCGCGCTTCGCTATCGTCGAACTTTGCCAGCGTGCCACCGAAAACCGGCGACCGCTCGATCGACGCGTAGACCATGCCAGGCACGCGCGCGTCCATACCGAATGTGCCGCGGCCCATGGTGAGGTCGTTCACATCCACCGTGGGCATGTCTTTGCCGACGTAGCGATACTCGTCGGGCGATTTGAATTTGAGGTCTTCCTTTTTTGGAACTGGCTGCTGCGCCGCCAGCGCCACTAGCTCGCCGTAGCCAGCCTTGCGCTTGCTCTTGGTGTGAATCACCTGATGCAGCTTGGCCTGGCACTCGGACGCCGGGACAGACCACTTCTGCGCCGCCGCTCTCTCCAGCATCAGGCGCGCCGTGGCGCCGGCTTCGCGCATCGGCTCATAGAAACTGCGCACCGAGTTCGATCCATCCGTATTCTGCGAGCCATATTTGACGTCGCCGAGGGCTTGCTCGACTTTCACGCGCTTCCAGTCGGCATCCAATTCATCGGCAACAATCATGGGCAGCGCGCTGCGGACGCCAGTGCCCATTTCGGAGCGATGCGCCACGATAATCACGGTGCCGTCGGGCTCGAGGCCCAGGTAAACGCTCGGATGCCAGGCCGCCTGTCCGGACTGCGCGGCCGCGGCCAGTGCATCCACGGGCAACACGCGCGCGCCTAATACCAGCGCTCCAGCCGAAAACACGCTTCCCAGGAAACCGCGCCGGTTCACTCGGGTGATGTCGAAATGGGTTGTCGGAATCATGCTTTCACCCCCGCCGCCACTTTGATGGCCGTGCGAATGCGCTGATAGGTCCCGCAGCGGCAGATGTTGCCCTGCATGGCTTCATCGATGTCGCGATCAGTGGGCTTAGGCTTCTCTTTCAACAGCGACACCGCTTGCATGATCTGCCCGCTCTGGCAGTAGCCGCATTGCGGCACGTTGCCGGCTCTCCAGGCTTTCTGGACCGGATGATCGCCTTTGGCGCTGAGACCTTCGATAGTCAGGATGTCCGCGCCGGCCGCGTCAGCGAGCGAAGTGACGCAACTGCGCGCCGCTTTTCCGTTGATGTGGATGGTGCACGCGCCGCACAGGCCCATGCCGCAGCCAAACTTGGTGCCGGTCAATTGCAGCAGGTCGCGCAGATACCACAACAGGGGCATTTGCGGATCGCCGTCGAATTGCCGGCTCACGCCGTTCACTTTCAATTGGATCATGCAATCTCTCCCGGATCAGCTTTGTTGAAGTTGACGCATCCAGTCTACTAAATTTAGCGGCCAGCGAAGAGGCTTTTGGGGAATCATGGCATTGCAAACAGGGTGCAGCGAAATCAGAGTTCGGGCTTGCTAGGATTGAAATGAAATGAAATGAAATGAGGCTCGCGAGTTTTAGAGTTCCCCTCACCATCGCGGCTGTCCTGGTGGGCTTGATTTGGTTGCGCCGTCCAAATCTACCTGCATGGCTATCCGAAGCACATCACATTAGCAGAGACAGTACCAGGCACCGTGACTGTTACGGTGCACAAAGTCCC
Source organism: Candidatus Solibacter usitatus (assembly GCA_016185465.1). Taxonomy (GTDB): domain Bacteria; phylum Acidobacteriota; class Terriglobia; order Bryobacterales; family Bryobacteraceae; genus JACPNO01. Next base: position 22,142 of record JACPNO010000049.1, on the reverse strand, counting down.
ATTCACATATACCGATATGGCGGCCCATCTCCGTCGCTGATGGCGCCAGTATTGGTTGATTTCATTCGCGCTTGTTTCCTCTCAAGCGGGGTTGCTCTATCTTGTGCGAAGGTCGGGAGAGGCCCGACGTACAGGTAAGCGCACGATCGACGCGGGGGCTAGCGCCCTGTAAAGAGGCTTTTGGGGATCATGGCATGCACGCCGCGTTTGCCGTCCACCAGCTGGGTAATGCTGAAATCGGCGGCATCGCTGGCCAGCAGGTAAGCGTCCGCGCGGCTTAGCTTGAAGCGGGCGGCCAGGAAGTCGATCATTTCGCGCAGTGCGATTTTGATGGCGAGATCGAGGTTCTCGTCGAAGCCCATGGTCATGTAGTGGGTGGGGGTCTCAGCGAAGGGCCAGTGGAGGGGCCGGTCCTTGCGCACCGTGAAGCGGAACACGCCGGTGAGAACGGTTTCGAGCGCGGTAAGGCTCACTTCTCCGTTGCCCTGAGCGGCATGCGCGTCGCCAACCGAGAACAGCGCGCCACGCGCGTGGACCGGAATATAAAGCGTGGTGCCGGCGACCAGTTCCTTATTGTCCAGATTGCCGGCGTGCATCCACGGCGGCGCGCTGCTGATCTGTCCCAACCCATCTGGGGGAGCGACGCCCATGCTGCCGAAGAACGGCCGCAGCGGGATATCGATGCCGGGCGCGAAGTGGGCCAGCATACGATCCTTGTCCAACGGAATGATCTTACTGTACTGGTAGGGAAAATCTTCGGGGATGGCGCCCATCCCGGGCAGAAAAAGGTTGACGGCGTAGGGCAGCGCCAGCGCGACCGATTCGATGCGCACTTCGAGCGTGTCGCCGGGCTCCGCGCCTTCCACGTAAACCGGGCCAGTGAGGATGTGCGGGCCCGGTCCCGGCTTGACTTCTTTGTAAATGGCGCGATGGCCAGCTTCGATTTGGGCGCTGGGAACGCCGGCGCGCTCGAGCGAATCGGGATCCTCGAGCATGGCGGTGCGGATCTCGACCGTATCGCCCGGGCGTACGCGCAGAACCGGAGGCTGGGAGGCAGAGTAGTAGCCCCAGTGCACGGTCTTCGGAGTCGAAGGGAGGACGTGGTGTTCCGCGCGGGTCGTGACCGCAAGGCTAAGGAGGAGGAAAAGATGGGTTCGCATTGGGTGTAACATCATCTTATGCGACTCGCCGCGCTAGTGCTTCTGGCCGCGCTTGGGTCGGCACAAGCCGCCAAATCTGCAACGACGCCACCACAAGTTATCCGAAACGCCCCGCCTGAGTATACGGAGGAGGCACGCAATGCGCGAGTGCGCGGATCCGTCATTCTCAAAGCGCAAATTGGAATCGATGGCCTCCCGCGCGATATCCGCGTCGCGAAGCACATGGGCTATGGTCTCGACGACAAGGCCGTGGAATGCTTAAGCAAGTGGCTTTTCGAGCCGGGCACTCGCGATGGCGTTGCGATCGCGGTGCAGGTGACCGTGGAGATTGCCTTCAACGCCCCGGAGAAGTAACCGCCAGCTTGCCTTCCATCTCTTTGATGCGCGCTTCGAGCGGCGAGGGCGGCGGATCGAGCGCGGCGGCCTGTTTCAGATAACGTAGGAAATCAGCCACAGAGTCGCCGGGCAGCTCCAGCCTGCGCCCGCGATGCAGCACGTAGGGCTTCCCGTCTTCAATCACCAGAAAGGCCTGGCGCGCGCCGTAGAACTGGGTCATGCCGGCATCGATCAGCAGCACGCGCCCGCCGAAGCGAGGCAGGACGGTGCCATCCGTAACCGAATGTCCGATCACGATGCGGGCTGCGCCGTGATGCGCCAGCGTCGCGGTGACATGCGCTTCGAGCGATTTTTCGTCGGCCAGCGCCAGGCCGCGAAACCACAGCGGACCCTCGTCGTCCTTCACCATGCCGCCGGGGATTTTGCTGAAATCGTCCAACTCGGCGCGCACCGCCGCGTTGATTTCACCCAAGCCGGCATTGGCGTACTTAGGCGAAAGGCCGCCATGCAGGTACAGCGTGTCGTTGATTTTGACGATGGCGTTGTGGCTGCGAATCCATTTGCCGTAAGTGCCGGAGGGTCCGAACTGATAGCGGTGCGCGAACAATCCGGGCGGGAACTTGGATTCCCAATTCTTGCGGTACGCGTCGTCGAACTTGGGCAGGTTGTCCGGCTTGGTTCTTTTTACCTCTTCGATGTGGCCCGCGTATAACCGCTCGGCGGCATCGTGGGGATCCTCCTTGGCGAAGGCGGCGAATTCGGCGCGGGTGGTGTAGCGCAGATCGCCATAGACATTCATCGCCTCGTGATTGCCGATGAGCGCGTGCACGTAGCCGCCTGCCTTGGACGCCTGCTTTTCCAGGCTCATCAGCAGGTCCATGGCGCGGCGTGAATCGGGGCCGCGGTCCAATACGTCGCCGACCTGCACGAGATGGGTTTTCCCGCCAGTCCAGGCTTCCTGGCCGTCGATTACTCCGGCGGCGCGCAGCAGGGTGACGAATTGCTGATAATCCCCATGAACGTCGCCGAGCGCGACCACACGTTCGACGCCGCTCCAGGTATCCTGCGCAGCGACAGCGATCCCGGTCCAGAGAAAAAGGGCGAAGGCCAGCAGCACAGCCCACAGTGTAAAAAACCCGGGACAGTATACTCAATCACCTATTATTTGATTGCAAACAAAGGGCAGGCGGATAATGCGTGTTGCAAACAAAGGCGCCCTGGACCGAAATCGGTGTTTGAGTATACTGTCCCGGGTTTAAGTGCTTTGTTTGTCGCGAATTCAGACGAAGACTACGGGCCAGGCGCCTAGTGCGGCTTCCAGAATCCAGCGGATGTCGCGGGCTTCAAATGGGGCCGCGCAGTAGTTGGCCGCGCCATGTTCCAGCGCGTGCAGCCAGGCGGACACGTCAGGCAACCGGCTCGCCACCACCACATTGGGCTTGAGCGAACGCCGTTTCAACGCCTTCAGCAACGCGCAATAATGCCTGGGATCGGCGCCGCAAAAGACCACGCCCGCGCCGGTGCGCTCGACGTAGCCGACACATTCGGGAATCGATGCCGCGCTTCTCACGTGACGCACGTTGGCGAATCGCGAAACCGCTTCGGTAAGCTGCGCAGCCAGAGGTGCCTCAAGGCCGCACAGAACCACGTTCATTTCGGCGATGTGACTGTCGGACATTTACCCCTCCTCGCACATTCTTCACTGGGGAGAATCGCGGGTCGACGGGGACCCCTGTCGCGCCTGACTCAGCCTATCAGGGGAATCGCCGCGCGTCTAATTCAAAATGCTGATCGCCGCGATAAGCATTTGGGACTATAGAAACTTTCGATTGGACCCCGCGCGGCAGCGCCTGTACCCTGAATATTACCGATGACTACCAGCCCTGCTATTCAGCAGCCCGCGCTTCCCTATCACGTCAGCCGTATCGTCAGTTCCAGCCAGACTTTGGATCACATGCTTGCCGAATTGGTCCGCCTGATTGTTCGCGTGACCCATTGCGACGCTTGCCTGGTGTATCTGGCGGATCATGCCACCGGGGAAGTGGTATTGCGGGCATCGCAGCTCCCGCACGACGCCGAGCTGGGCGCCATTCGCATGAAGCTGGGCGAAGGAATCACCGGCTGGGTAGCGGAGCAAAACGCGGTCGTTGCCATCGCCGCCAATGCTTTCGCGGACCCGCGCTTCCGGCTTTTTCCGGCGCTGGTGGAAGACACGTTTGAGGCGCTGCTTTCGGTCCCAATCATGAGCGAAGGCAAAGTGATCGGCGTCGTCAATGTCCACAATCGGGCGGCGCACGCGCACGCGCCCGATGAAGTGGCGCTGGTCTGCTTCGTCGGCGAGCAAATGGGCGGAGCGATTGCCCGAGCCAGCCTGCGCGAAGAGAACGCGCGTCTGCGGGAGGAAACCCACGAAGCCCGCCAGCAGCTCGAAACCCGCAAGCGGGTGGAGCGCGCCAAGGGAATCCTGCAAATGCGCCATCGCCTCACCGAAGAAGGCGCCTACTTGCGTTTGCGCAATGAGAGCCGGCGCATGCGGCGGCCGATGGGCGAACTGGCGGAAGCGATTATTTTGTCGGAAGGCATCGCCGCGGCCGGCGGCTCGTTAAAATCCGACTGAGCGCGCTGGCTTTCTCTCCCACGGATTCCGCGCGACAATAGCCAAGACGTGAAAAACGCGCGAATCCTCGTTCTCACTTTGGCGTCGCTCGTGCTAACCGCCGGTTGCGCACGCAAGACAACCGGCGACGCCGATCGCGAGAAAAAATTCCAGTCCATGATGGCCGGCGTGACGCTGGTTGGGCATTCGACGCGCCTGAATCAGGAAGGTCTTTTCGGCGAAGAGAAATATGTCATCGACAGCGTGTCCAAGCTGGCCGGGGAAACCTGGCTGATTCATGCCCGCCTGCAATACGGCACGCGCGACCTTCCCGTGCCGGTGCCGGTGACCATCAAATGGGCCGGCGACACTCCCGTAATCACGCTTACCGATTTGACCATCCCCGGCCTGGGAACGTTTACGGCGCGCGTTCTGCTTTACGGCGATCAATACGCCGGGACCTGGAGCGCCAAAGACCACGGCGGGCAGATGTTCGGTAAAATCGTCAAAACTCATTGAAGGTGAACATGGCACGATACGTCGCCTTTCTGCGCGCCATCAACGTCGGCGGCCACATTGTCAAGATGGACACGCTGCGCGATCTGTTCACCGCTCACGGCTTCTCCAACGTGGAGACGTTCATCGCCAGCGGCAATGTGATTTTTGAATCCAAGTCCGCGGCCGATAAGAAACTGGAGCTGGCCATTGAGAAGCGCCTGGAATCGGCCCTGGGCTACACGGTGGCGACTTTTGTCAGAAGCGTCGCCGAAATCGCCGCGATCAGCGTCTACCAACCGTTCAGCAGCGCGGCGCTGAAGGCGTCGCGAACGCTGAATATCGGATTTCTACGGGAGCCGCTAAGCCCGAGCGCACTGAAAGCGCTCATGAGCCTCAAGACGCCGATCGACGATTTCCACGTCCAGGGCCGCGAGTTGTACTGGCTGTGCCGCAAGGGGCAGAGCGAATCGACGTTCTCGAACAAAGTATTCGAGCGCGCAATTCAGGGTGTATCGACATTTCGCAACGCCACCACTATCGCCAGGCTGGCCGCGAAGTATCCGGCGGCTTAGTTGCGGGTGACGTGCGCCGAAACCGCCAGCCAGCGGCCATTGCGCCGCGCCCAAACATCGGTGTAGCGGCCTGACGCGTCGCGTCCGTCGGCTGTCGTGTAGCTGGTGCGGGCATGAATGATGGCAAAGTCTCCCATGATGCGTACGTTGACGTCGTGAGCCGTCAGACGTGAAATCGCGACCGGCCGCGCGGTCTGCTCCAGAAAGCGCGCCCGATCGATCAGCGAGCCATCGGGAAGCGAGCAGAGAAAATCGTCCGCCAGAATCTGCTGGAACCGCTTGACGTCGGAGGTCTGCACGGAGCGGATGTAGTCCTGGTTGAGTTCGAGCAAAGTAGTCAAATCGGCCGTCAAGGCGGTCTCGGTGGGCATGGCAGTCTCCTTCATGGTTTGACGAAGCCCGCGCAGGGTTGCGTCATCCAGGTGTACGACGACGGTGGTGTAGTTCTCGATGGCCGCGAGAATGGCCGCGCGCGGCCCTTTGCGCCATTCATCGCTCCCATAGAACGCGTCCTCGCTGCGCTGGCGGTCGTCCATGCTCGCGTAGGAGCGCATCAGGAAGTAAGAATCCTTATCGTGGAGCGATGGACCGTAGGCCACGACGTCGACTTTCCAGCGCTTGAGCATGGGCAGCGCTTCCTGCACGAAGAGCTGATGGAAATGATCGCGCGACCCTGGCTTGAGGTTGTAGGAACGAATTTCGACGGCGCGGCCCGCTGGTCCGGCTTCATAGGCAATGGCCGGACAAATGAGCGCCGCAGCCGCCAGAGCCAATGTGAACGCTTGCACCACCATGACCTGGCGAGGATATCACGACGCGGGGCGGGGGTTTAGCCGGAAACGGACATCATCATTCCTTCAGGAAACTCTCCGCTTTGACAGACTTGGCATGACGGCGAAAACTCCGAGCAGCGCATAGTACACCGTGCCCGAAACCGGGTCGCGGCTGGTAAGGTACTCGGCGATCGAAAGGCCGCGCAGGCGGAGTACCAGCGTAAATTCCGCGGTTAGCATGAGCGAGAGTGCGAGCGTACCCATCGCCAACCGGGTCAAGAACATGGATGGCACAGCAAGCCTCCGGACGACCCACCGCGCCGCGGCAATAATCACGGCGAGCATCACAGGCGCTTCCATCAGCTCGGCGTATCTGACGCCAAAACGCGGGACCAGCCACAGCAATCGAATGGGTCCGAGCGCAAAGCCTGCCGCGAATACCAGCGAAAAATAGAGTCCGCCGGCCTGCAGAAGCCGCAGCATTACTTGTCGAGACCGATATCGGAGAGAATCTTGGGCGCGGCCTCTTCCATCGCCAAAACGTTGTGGCAGGTGGTGCAATCCTGGGTGATCTTGGCGCCGCCTGGGGCTACGTGCCCGTCATCGTGGCAGCGAAAGCAGCCAGGAGAATCGGTATGGCCGAGATGATTGGGGTACGTGCCCCAGGCAATTTTCATCTCCGGGAAAACGTTGCGGCCGTAAATTGCTGCCAGAGCCGCGGCTGAACTAACGATGTCCGGACGCCGGCTGGCAAGAATAGCCGGATATTTTTGCTGATAGTACGCCTCGAAATCGGCGGGAATTCGTTTGGCGGCCTCGGCGCTTGAGGCATAAGCGCGCTTCACAAGCTCCATGCTCTGCTGCTTGGCGAAGGGCAGCGAGGCGGCGATGGCGCCGCTTGCTAGAGCGCGGTCGACTGCCGCTTCCGGCATTTCGTAGGTGTGACTGGGGCGATTGTGGCAGTCCAGGCAGTCCATTTCGCGAATCGGCAGATTGCCGGGCATGGCCGCCTTGACGTCGCTCGCAGTGAACGCTGTAACTTTGCCGGCTGCGTCGCGGTGCTCGACCCAGGGAATATTTTGCCGCTGATCGTCGGAGTGGGCATAGCGGATGCGAACACCAGCGCCCAGGTGCGCGCCATGAATCCCTTGAGCGCGCTTGCCTCCCCCGACATGAAGCAGCAGAACGGTCTTAGTAGCGGGGTTGTTTTCCTCGGCGCCAAACTTGGCGACGACGCGCAGTCGATCGCCAAAATCGGCCGTAGACGCGTGACACTCGCCGCAGGTCTCGCGCGCCGCCCGCAGGTTGTGTACCGGCGTGGGAATGGGACGGGAATAGGTATTCGAAGCCAGCGCGAACAGTTGGCGCACGCCCGCCATCTTGGCGCGCACGAACGAGCCAGCGCCGGGGCCTATGTGGCACTTGACGCAATCCACATTGGAGTGCGGCGCCGCCTGATGCGCCGTAAACTCCGGATTCATCACCGAGTGGCACGCCTGTCCGCAGAAGCCCGTGCTGTCCATATAGTTTACGGCGCTGTAGGCGAGCTGGCCGGCAATCACGACGTTGACAAACGTGGTGAGCACGACGAAAGCTGCGAGACGACGCAATTCCAGGTTGCGAAAGTCGAGAGGCGGAAAATCCGTCGGCAGATTCCCGGCAGTTCGCTCACGCCTCCGGCGCCAGGCGATGCCGAGAGGAATGAGAATCAGGCCGCTGAAGAATAGAGCCGGCAGCGCCAGATAGAGCAGGATGCCGGAATAGGGATTCTCCACGCCCCGCAGCGTGGCCGGCAGCAGAAAAAGCCAAAAAACCGTGGACGTGGTGACGATGACCACGCCCGCCAGACTGATCCAGTTGTTGGACAGGTAAACCACCGGAGCCGCCCAGCGGCGCAACTCCGGCACCGTCATAGCGAAGGCAGGACCAGGGGGGCAGTCAGACCCGCCGGCACGTGATCGAAGGTCTTGCCGGTGGCCTCTTCAATCGCTCCAACAATCAACACCAGATAGGCATCGAGCGCGCAGCGGACCTGCTCCCGGGTTTCACAAGAGCCGTCTTCCAGCGAGTTGCGGCAGATCACGCAGACATTATCGCGAATGGCGCGAACGTAATCGCGAATGTCGTCGCTATCGGTCGATTGAATGGCGCGAGCGGCTTGGGGAAGCAGCCGGAACAGCGCGCAGTCCTCCGGCTCTTCCAAGCCGCAGGTGCCATCTTCCAGCCGGTCCGTGCAGACACTGCAAACGCGCGATCGCAGGATCTTTTCCAGGTCTTCCAAAGAGCGTTGCATAGCGCCCCCTTTCCCTGATCTATGCCATTGCACGTTCACATCCATAAATTCTGGGCGCAGTTCTTGCGTATTATCCACCAATTCCTGAGTCTTCAGGCGCAGAATTTGGGTCTCATTCAGAGCCATAACACCCAGGCCTGCGGCAAATTACCCATCAACAGGCTTGACACGGGGCGAGAAACACCAGAAGATACTTGGAATCTTGCAGTTAGATCATTGAGAAGATTGGGCCTCGAGCTGCAACTAAGGAGGCTGGGTGGATACCATGCGAAATCGGGTGGGTGTCTTGACGACTGCTCGTTTGGCCGCGGTTGCGGCGGTGTTGCTGGGTTCCGTTGCGCTGGTCAGCGCGCCCAAGCCTGCGTACTCGAAACGCGAAAAGGCTTTCTTCGCCGATCCGAGTATTGTCGCGTTCGTGCGGCCGGGCCTGGTGGTCCAGATCGAATCCGCCGCGATTGCCGCCGACGGAACCATCACGGCGAAATTCAAGATCACCGATCCGAAGGGGCTGCCGCTCGATCGCACCGGAACTTACACGCCCGGCGCCGTGAATACCAGCTTCATTGCGGCAACCATCCTCGCCGGACAGCAACAGTACACGGCATATACGACGCGGCTGCAGACGAGCCCGATCACCGGCGTCTCGGCAACGCAGGCCGGCGCCGACGCGGGCGGCACCTACCAGCAAGTGGGCGAAGGCGAATACGTTTATACGTTTCACACCAAGGCGCCGGCCACCATCGATCGCAACGCGACCCACAGCATCGGCGTCTACTCTTCGCGCAACCTGACCGAATTCGACCTGGGCACGTCGTTCGACGACAATGTGTTCAATTTCGTTCCCAACGGCACACCGGTGGTGACGACGCGCGACGTAGTGCGGACGACAAGCTGCAACCAGTGCCACGATCCGCTCTCGGCGCATGGCGGCGCGCGCAAATCGACCGAGCTCTGCATTCTGTGCCACACCCCGCAGACCACCGATCCCGATACCGGCAACACGGTCGATTTCAAGGTCATGGTGCATAAGATCCACCAGGGCGAGGGGCTGCCCAGCGTCGAGGCCGGCGTTCCCTACCAGATCATCGGATTCGGTCAGGGCGTGAATGATTACTCGAGCGTGGTTTTCCCGGCCGATGTGCGCACCTGCGAGAAGTGCCACGACCCCAACAGCGGAGCGGCCCAGGCCAACGCCTATCTGGCCAATCCCACCCGTGACGCTTGCGGATCCTGTCATGACAACGTGAATTTTGCTACCGGCGAAAACCATTCCGCCGACAGTCTGCCGGAGATTTCCGATCGCCAGTGCGCCAATTGCCATACGCCGGAAGGCGAGCTGGATTTTGACCCGTCGATTAAAGGCGCGCACGTGATCCCGCGCCTGTCGAAGAGTTTGCCTGGCACGGTGTTCACTTTGATCCGCGTCGATAATGGCGCAGCCGGCAAGCAGCCCGCGGTCACCTTCAGCGTTAAAGACAAGAGCGGCGCGCCCATTCCGCTATCGGCGATGACCCGCCTGGGATTGGATCTGGCTGGCCCCACCACCGATTACGCGGGCGTTATCAGCGAGAATGCGCTGGGCGCCGCCGCCAACGCAGATGGCTCCTATACCTATACATTTACCGCCGCTATCCCCGCCACGGCCACCGGCACGTTTTCCATCGGTATTGAAGGATATCGCAACGTCAAACTGCTGCCCGGCACGAAGAAGGAAGTGACGGTGCGGGATGCCGGCGCCAATCAGGTATTGAGCTTTTCGGTGGATGGATCGCCGGTCGCCGAGAGGCGCAAGGTAGTGGCAATCGAAAACTGCAACCAGTGCCATTCCAGCCTGAGCGTCCACGGCGATAACCGCAACCAGACCGTATTGTGCGTGCTTTGCCACAATCCCAACGGGACGGACGTCGCGCGGCGGCCGGCGGAGGAGAATCCGCCGGAAACTATCGATTTCCGCACCATGATTCACAAAATTCACACCGGTGAGGAACTGAACAGCGAGTTCACGATCTACGGTTTCGGCGGCTCGAAGAACGATTTCACCGATGTGCGCTTCCCCGGCGACCGCCGCAACTGCGAGAAATGCCACGTTCCCGGCAGCCAACAATTGCCGCTCAACGACAATCTGCTTTCGGTGGTAACGCCGCGCGGGTACACGAATCCAACGCCACCAACGGCGGCGGCCTGTCTCGCCTGCCACACTGATAAGCCGGCGGCTTCACACGCGCTGTCCAACACGAATACACTGGGTGAAGCATGTGCCGTATGCCATGGCCCGGACGGCGAGTTCTCGATCGATAAAGTACATGCCAGGTAGGCTGGGAGCGGCCTTACTAGTTTTCGCCGGTTTCGCCGCTGCGCAAGCACCGGCGTCCGCGCCCTCACCCTACGCCGGCTCGGAATCCTGCCAGGTGTGTCACGAAGACATTTACAAGGCCTTCGCGAAAAACCCGCACACCGCCGTGGAGAAAGACAAGAAGCGCGGGTGGGAGAACCGCTCCTGCGAGAGCTGTCACGGGCCGGGAAGCAACCACGTCGAAAATCCCTCGGCGGAAACCATTCGCAATCCCGCGAAGCTGCCCGTGGCGGAGGGCGATGCCGCCTGTCTGAGTTGCCATCGAAACCAGCCCACCCACGTTGGGCGTATTCAGAGCGGGCACGCGCGCAACCAGGTGAGTTGCACTGCCTGCCACACGGTTCACAAGTCGGCCGAAGAGCTGGTCCCGCGGCGGCGGGCCGCGGTCAATGCCGAGTGCTCCACCTGCCATCTGGCGGAACGAGCGTCGTTCCAGCGGCCGCATAAGCACAAGCTTCCCGAAGGCGCGATGTCTTGCGTGGACTGCCATAACCCGCACGGCAGTATTCTGGCGAAATCGCTGCAGACGGTGTCCGCCAACGAGCCGGGCTGCCTGAAATGCCACGGCGACAAGCGCGGGCCTTTTGTTTTCGAACACGCGCCGGTGCGTCTGGAAGGATGCGCGGCCTGTCATGAGCCGCACGGCTCGGCCAACCCGCGCATGTTGAAGCGCGCGCAGGTGAGCCTGCTGTGCCTGGAATGCCACGCCAATACGCCACGCACTTCGACGGCGTCCGGCACGCTGGGTGGAATCCCGCCGGCGTTTCACGATCTGCGCAGCCCGCGCTTTCAGAACTGCACTATCTGCCATGTGAAGATTCACGGATCGCACGTGAGCCGGGAGCTGCTGCGATGAGACTCTGGCTGGCAGCGCTCGCGGCGACTACGTTGATGGCGCAGGAACCCGCGCCAGTTCCAGCTCTCGCCGAGCCGGCAGTTTCGGGCACGATCGATTTCGGCTACCAGGGGCGCACCAGCGTCGGCGGTCGACCGCATCGATATTCGCGCCAACAACTGGGGCGGCGATCCGTACAACACCGCCCGCGTCGATGCCACCCGGCACGGATGGTATAACTTCAGCTTCGATTACCGGAACATTGCGTATTTCAACGCCCTGCCGTCTTACGCCGATCCCACATCGAGCCGCGGCCTGTTTCTCGACCAGCGCTCTTTCGACACCCACCGCCGCATGAGCAATGTGGAGCTGGAGCTGATGCCCGGCAAGTGGATTGTGCCCTATCTGGCCTATTCCCACGATTCCGGCTTCGGTCGCGGCATTACCGATTTCGTCAGCGACGCCAACGAGTATCCGGTCGCGAACCGTTTGCGCGATAAGACCGACAACTTTCGCGGCGGCGTGCGCCTGGAGTGGCGGCGGTATCACGTCACGCTGGAACAAGGCGGCGCCACGTTTAAAGACGATCAGCAGGCATACACCGGCGACCAGAATTTCGGCAATCGTGTAACGCCGCTTCTGGGGGAACAACTCGAACTCACCAACCTGGTGCAAGCCTACGGGATACGCGGCACCAGCATTTACAGCAAAGCGCTGTTGACCGCCAGCCCCTTTTCCTGGATCGATGTTACCGGCCAGTTTCTCTACAGCCGGCCGCAGACCAACGTCAATTTCTCGCAGGTGAATACCGGACAATTCGTGGATCTCAGCACGCTGTTGTTCTTCAACAGCCAGCTTGACTTGCTGACGGCCCAGGCCAAACAGCCGCATACGACCGCATCCATCGGCTTTGAGCTGCGGCCGGTGCGGCGCGTGCGCGTGATCGAGTCGTTGATGACCGACCGGCTGCACAATGCCTCGTCGGCGCAATTGACCGAGCAGATGGTGCTGCCGGCCGCCGCAGCCCAACTTTCGAATTTCACCGGCCCGCTGGTGTGGAACTATAACCAGCAGCAGGTGGACGTGCTCTTGGACCTGACCACGCATCTTACGCTGCGAGCGGGCCATCGCTACGTGTGGGGCGACGCGCAGACGCAGGGCTCATTCATTTCGGACGCGGCTTCGGAATCGGGCGTCATGAGCCGGCAGGTGGGACTGGCCGGGCTGACTTATCGCGCCGGACCGCGGCTTTCGCTGAACCTGGACTTCGAGGGCGCCTCCGGTGATCGCGCCTATTTCCGCACCAGCCTGCAGAATTACCGCAAAGCGCGGCTGCGCGGCCGCTATCAGGCGACCCCAACGCTGGCTGTGAGCGCGGTGTTCTCGATCCTGGACAATCAGAATCCGGCGCCCACGGTGAATTACGATTTCCGGAGCCACGATGCCTCGCTGTCGGTGCTGTGGACGCCGGCCAACAGCAGGCGGATCACGTTTTCCGGCGAATATTCCCGATCCGCGCTGCGCTCCGACATCATGTATTTTGTGCCGCAGACCCTGGACACAGCCCGGTCTTTTTATCGCGATAACGCGCACGTGGTCAGTTCCCTGATCGATTTCGTGATCCCCGGATACGGCGCGCAGCCGTCGCGGCTAACGGTGGGCGGCTCCTTTTTCACTTCATCCGGCAGCCGGCCCACCCGTTATTATCAGCCGCTGGTCAAACTCACCTTCCCTGTGCATAAGGGCGTTTCGTGGGTCTCGGAATGGCGCTACTACGGATTTGGAGAGGCATTCTACGCCTACGAAAGTTTTCGGACGCACTTGATCTCGACAGGTTTGCGATTGAGCAGATAGGAGGCGGAAATGTTGCGATCGCTCGCTATCGTCGCCGTACTGATGAGCGCCGCCACGGAAGGCGCGGTGCTTCCCTCCGCCGATTCCGTGCGCGGCCAGCGCATTTTTTCGGATCAATCCTGCATACAGTGCCACAGCATCAATGGCCAGGGCGCCAAGACCGGGCCCGATCTGGGCCGGCGCATCGACCGCAACTATACGCCGGCCATGCTGGTGAGCTTCATGTGGAACCACGCGCCCACAATGTGGGCAGCGATGGAGGCGCGGGGAATCGGGCGTCCGGCGCTCGACGAGCAGGCCGCGGCAGACTTGTTCGCCTATTTTTATTCGGCCCGTTTTTTCGACAAGCTGGGCGACGCGGGCCGCGGCAAGCAGGCGTTCGCCACAAATCATTGTGCCCGCTGCCATGGAATTGCGGAAGTGAAAGCGGGGGCTCCCAAGCCGGTGGCGCAATGGCAATCGCTGGGCTCACCGATCGATCTCGCCGAGGCGATGTGGAACCATGCCGCGAATATGCGGCAGGAATTCGCCAAACAGCGAATTCGCTGGCCCGATCTCACCAGCCGGGATCTTTCCGACATTCTGGTGTACGTCCGCAACTTGCGCGAGACCCAGCACGTGGCCGGGCGCCTGGAGACGGCGGGCGCAGAAGGCGGTGAGGCTCTGTTTCAATCCAAAGGCTGCGCCGGCTGCCACACCGGCAAGTTAGAGCTGCGGCCGAGATTGCGGGGCAAGACGCTCAGCGACATCGCGGTAGAAATGTGGAATCACGCGCCGAAAATGGCGCAGCCGCCACCCAGGCTGGAGCGCGACGACATGCGCAGAATTGTGAGTTACCTCTGGGGCGAACAGCTGCTGACGCAAAACGGCAATCCAGCCCGCGGCAAGCAGGTGTTTAGCGGCAAGAGCTGCGCGGCGTGCCACAACGACCCGGCGAGCGGCGCGCCCAGCCTCAGCGGGCGCAAGACAGGTTTTTCGACAGTCTCCATGGTGGCAACGTTGTGGCGCCACGGTCCGCAGATGCTGGAGCAGATGAAGCGGAAAAACATTGCGTGGCCCAGGTTTACGGCAGAACAGATGTCCGATCTCATCGCGTTTTTGAACGCAGGCGAGTGAGCGCACTATGACGAACGGCCGTCGCAGCCTGATCCGCTGGCTTCTGGGGGGCGGCATTTTTTCCTCGATTGCATCGTTCCTGTATCCTGTTACGCGGTTCATCATGCCGCCCAACGTGCCGGAGGCGGCGGTCAATGAAGTCGTAGCCGGCAAAGTTCAGATGCTGCAGCCGAATGCGGCTGCCATCGTCAAGTTCGGCAACAAGCCGGTGCTGCTAATCCGCGCCAGTGAAACCGAGTGGAAGGCGCTCACCGCGGTCTGTACGCACTTGAACTGCACCGTGCAGTACAAGGATGACACCCATCAAATCTGGTGCGCCTGCCACAACGGCTTCTACGACCTCGGTGGCAAAGTGCTCTCCGGGCCGCCTCCCAAGCCGCTCGAGGAGTTTGTAGTGCGGATTCGCGGCGATGAAGTGGTGATCACCCGTGGCGCCTGAACCAAAAGAAATGGCAACCCCCGCGCCGGGCTGGTTCGATGAACGCCTTGGCCTGAGCTCCATTCGCAAATTCGTCGCGCACAAGACGGTCCCGTCGCATTCCGGCACCATGTGGTACTACTTCGGCGGGATCACGCTGTTCTTGTTTGTGATCCAGGTGGTGACCGGGGTTCTGCTACTGCTCTATTACCGGCCAACCACCAGCGAAGCCTTCGAGAGCGTGCAGTTCATCATGACCCGGGTGAAGTTTGGCTGGCTGATCCGCTCGGTGCATAGTTGGTCGGCGAACCTGATGATTCTCGCCGCCTTCGTTCATATGTTCAGCGTGGTATTTCTGCACGCCTACCGCCGCCCGCGCGAAATGGCGTGGTTTTCAGGCATCGGGCTGCTGGCTCTGGCGATGGCATTCGGTTTCAGCGGATACCTGCTGCCCTGGAACACGATTTCCTACTTCGCCACCAAGGTGGGAACCGATATGGCGGCGAGCGTGCCGATGATTGGCCCTTACATGGCGCGCTTCCTGCGCGGCGGGGAAGATGTTGGCGGCGCTACGCTGACCCGCTTCTTCGGCTTTCACGTGGCCGTGCTGCCGGGCATCACTACGCTGCTGCTGCTCATGCACTTGGGTCTGGTGCAGCGGTTCGGCATAAGCTCTCCGCCGAAACTCGAGGGAAAGCGCATCGCGCAAATGCCGTTTTTTCCTAATTTCTTCTTGCGCGAGCTGATGGCATGGTACGCGGCGCTGGCGCTGCTGGGAGTCCTGGCCGCAATCTTTCCTTGGGAATTGGGAGAAAAGGCTGACCCATTTGCGTCAGCTCCGGCGGGCATCCGTCCCGAATGGTATTTCCTGGCGCCGTTCTACACGCTGAAATTGATTCCGAGCCACATCTGGGTGCTGGAGGGAGAGTTAGTGGGCTTCGCCGGCTTCGCCCTGCTGGCCGCGTTTTGGGCTACGCTGCCGCTGTGGGCAACCGACCGGGATGGAATGCTGCGTGCACGAAGAGTTACGGGAGCAGGCATCCTGCTTCTGGCGTACTACTCGACGTTTTCCATATTGGGGTATTGGCGGTGACTTTGCGCCTGCTGCTGACGATGGCGTTCGCGATGGCTGCTATGGCGGCGAAGGACACCTGCGTGGAATGCCACACCGCTTTGGGTGGCGAGTTGCAAGCGCCAGTCACCGCTTTCGCCGGCGACGTGCACAAGCGTGCCGGCTTTAGCTGCGCCGATTGCCACGGCGGCGACCGGAACTCTGACGACTACGAAGTCTCGATGAGCAAGGGCCGCGGTTATCTGGGCAAGATTTCCCGCACCGACGTTCCCAAGTTGTGCGCCCGCTGCCACAGCGATGCCGCGCTCATCCACAAGTTCAAGCCGCAGCAGCGGGTGGATCAGCTGGCGCAGTACGTGACCAGTGTCCATGGCAAGCGCCTGGCGGCTGGGGATACGGCTGTGGCGAATTGCGTGGACTGCCATAGCGTGCATGATATCCGCGATGTGAAAGATCCGCTGGCGCCGGTTTATCCGACTCGCGTGGTCGAAACCTGCACGCGGTGCCATGCCGACGCGGCCCACATGGCCAAATACAAGCTGCCTACGAATCAGCGCGACGAATACCGCGCGAGCGTGCATTGGGAAGCTCTCTCAAAACGCAAGGATCTTTCGGCGCCCACCTGCGCTTCGTGCCACGGAAATCACGGGGCGGCGCCTCCCCAAGTCGCTTCGGTAGCGGCCGTGTGCGGAACATGCCACGCGCTGCAGCAGGATTTGTACAACAACAGCCCGCACAAACCGGCTTTCGACGCGATGGGCGTTGCAGGCTGCGTGGCGTGTCACAGCAATCATGCCGTGCATGCGCCTTCAGAAGCCTTGCTGGCTGGTGACAAAGCGCTCTGCTCGCAGTGCCACGACGCCGATTCAGCGGGCGGCAAAACGGCGGCGGAAATGCACACGCAGCTGCAGTCGCTCGCCGATTCGCTCACGCGCTCGAACGACATCGTGGCCCGCGCGCGCCGGGCAGGCATGGAGGTGTCGGAAGCTGCCATGAGACTGGCCGATGGCCAGGAGCGGCTGGTGAAGGCGCGCGTTGCAGTGCATAATTTCCGTACCGCCGCCGTTGCGGCTCCCGTGAAGGAAGGCCTGGCGATTGCGGCCGAGACCCATCGCGCCGGCCAGGATGCGCTAGCCGAGCGGGATTTCCGCCGGGTAGGGCTGGGAGTTTCGCTGGCGGCGATTTTCTTGACCATGGCCGGACTGTGGCTGGCGATTCGCTCAGTCGAAGCCAAGCCACCCGGCTCGCAAACCGCGGGGAGCGATCAGCCATGAAACTAGCCGCGTGGATTCTGCTAGCCGCTTGCACCGCTTGGTCCAGCCCGCTAAAGCCGGTAAGCAGCGCTGAAGCGTGCGGCCGATGCCATCGCGCCATTCTGCAATCCTGGAAGCTCTCCGCCCACGCGGATGCGATGGAGAGCAGCGTCTTTCAGGATTCGCTCGACCTTGCGGAGGCCGATTTTGGAGCAGCGTCCCAGAAAATCTGTCTCGCATGCCATTCGCCGCTGGCCGCCCAGACCGGCGATAGTGCCTTGCTGCAAAAGGTGAGTTGGGAGGGCATCACCTGCGACTATTGCCATTCTATTCGCTCGGTCGATTTTGCCGGACCCAATCCCAAGGCCAAAGTGGAGCTTTCCCTGGTCAAGAGCGGTCCCCTCAAGAACTCCACTTCCATGGCGCACGGAACAGTCTTTTCATCAGTGCACACCTCGTCAGAAATCTGCGCGCCCTGTCATGAATACCGCAACGCCACAGGATTGCCGGTGCTGACTACGTACTCAGAGTGGAAGGCCAGCCGCTACGCCAAGGAGGGCAAGAATTGCCAGTCCTGCCATATGTATCGCGTGGCGGGCGACGTAGTGGATCCGAAGATACGCGCGGGCGGTGCGGAGCGGGTAAATCTGCATCAAATGCCGGGCGGCCATTCTTTGGAGCAATTGACCCGCACCATCAAAGCCCGGCTGGATAGCTCCCGCCAGGGAGATCAGCTCAAGGTTACCGTGACGGTGTCGAATCAGGCGGCGGGGCACTTCGTACCCACCGGATCGCCGCTGCGGCAACTGGTTCTCGATGTGCGCGTGGACACGGCCGATTCCCGTCATTTCGCCGGCGAGCGCACTTACCGGCGCGTGGTCGGCGATCAGCACGGAACGCCAGTCAACCGAGAGCATTTTGCTTTTGTGAAGGCCGCCAAGACCCTCGGGGATACGCGCCTAGCTCCGGACGAAACGCGCAAGGAAGAGTTTACCTATACCATTAAGCCGGGGGTGCAGACCAACATCAAGGCAACGCTATCGTACGTCTATTCGCCCCTGGCTCGAACCGAGTCCCAACAGCACACGACATTCCTGTCACTGAGTAAGATTGTGTATTGAAATTTTGAGGAGAATACCAACAATGAAAACGATAACCAAAGTAATTACGGGATTTCTGGCAGTAATTCTGCCTTTGGCCGCCGATACCGCTGCCGGAAAGGCAGTCTATGAAAAATCCTGCAAGTCCTGCCATGGCCCGGACGGCGCCGGGAATCCGGCCGTCGCCAAAATGATGAAGGTGGAGATGAAGCACCTGGGGTCAAAGGAGGTTCAGGCGAAGTCCGACGACGACTTGAAGGCAGCCGTCACCAAGGGAGTGGGCAAGATGAAGCCGGTGGCGAGCGTGTCGGGCGACCAGGCGGCGGCAGTTGTGGCCTTCCTGCGCACTCTGAAACAGTAGCCACCGGGCAAGCCGGTGCAATCGTTCGATTGCGCGCCGTAGGCGCGTGAAAACATTGACCACGCTCAGAAGCACCTTACGGTGAAGCCCCGGAATTCCAATCGTTCGAGTGCTAACTATTGGATTGATTGAATATTCACCCAATTTAACAGCATCTTTTGGTTGAATTGTTTTTTATTGCCCGGCTGTTTCCCGTATAATGTCGGCAGTGGAACACGATTTTAAGAAAGCACGGGAAAAACAGTGAAGAGAATGATGCGCAACTTTTGGAACGACGAACAGGGGCAAGACCTGATCGAATACACGCTGCTCCTGGCGTTTGTGGCCCTGACTTCGGCCTCTCTGTTTATCGGCGCCGGCAGGAGCGTCTCCGGCATCTGGTCGGTAACGAATTCCAGGTTAGTCGCCGCCAATGCTTCCGCCAGCTAAAGCGGCCGGAAGCCAAAGGACAAGACGATGAATCGAATGATGCTCAAATTTTGGAATGACGAACAGGGACAGGACCTGATCGAATATACGCTGCTGCTGGCGTTTGTGGCCCTGGCTTCGGCCACGCTCTTTATCGGCGCCGGCCGAAGCGTCACCGGTATCTGGTCGGTCACGAATTCCAGATTGGTTGCCGCCAACACATCTGCCAGTTAAGCCCCCACGCTGCCGGCGTTGAGCTCTGTCATGGGAAACTCCATGATGGAAGCGAGGGCCGGCAATGAACAAGCAGCAGTCAGAAAGATGGAAAGACCGGTCGTCGCGCCGAATTCCAGGCGGCGCGCAGACTTTCAGCAAGGGCCCCCTCAGTTTCGTGCAAGGTGTGCTGCCCAATTTCCTGGCGCGGGCGGAGGGCCCGTACGTCTGGGACGTTGACGGCAACCGGTTCATCGACTACATCCTTGGGCTTGGACCGGTGATCCTGGGCCACGCCGATCCCGCCGTCAACGAAGCCGTCCGCCACCAGCTTGCCGAGGGGATGGCTTTCAGCCTGCCTCACCCCATTGAAGTCGAAGTTGCCGAAGCGTTGTGTGAGCGAATCCCGTGCGCCGAAATGGTCCGTTTCGGTAAAAACGGCTCGGATGTAACCGCGGCTGCGGTGCGCGTCTCGCGCGCATTCACCGGGCGCGACAAAGTGATTCGCTGCGGCTATCACGGCTGGCAGGACTGGTATATAGGTTCCACCAACCGCTCGCTCGGAGTGCCGGAGGCGGTGCGCCGGCTGACGCTGAGCTGCGCGTTCAACAATCGGGCGGCACTGCAGGAAGTTTTCCGCGCCAACCACAGTGAAATTGCCTGCGTGATTCTGGAGCCTGCGACGTTCGATGCGCCGGCGGCAGGGTATCTCGAAGGCGTCAAGGAGCTTTGCGCTCGCGAAGGAGCGCTGCTGATATTCGACGAAATCGTAACCGGCTTTCGGGTGGCGATTGGCGGCGTACAGCAGCACACCGGCGTCACTCCGGATCTGGCTTGCTTTGGCAAAGCCATGGCCAACGGCTTTCCGCTTTCGGCGATTGTGGGACGCGCGGACGTCATGCGCTGGTTCGAGAAGGTCTTTTTCTCATTCACATTCGGCGGCGAGGCAGTTTCGCTCGCGGCCTGCCTGGCGACGATTCATGAACTGGAACGGCGCGACGGCATAGCCGCGTTGTGGCGCAACGGGGCGCGGCTGCAGGAAGGCACGCGGCAATTGATTCGCAATGCCAAGCTGGATGGGACACTGGACTGCGCCGGCATGCCGCCGTGGACCACGCTGCGGACCTTGGGGATGGACGAGCGCAACGCTTTGTTGTTTCGCTCGCTGTTCCAGCAGGAAGCCGCCAAACGAGGGCTGCTCACCCACGGCAATCACATGTTGAGCGTCGCGCACGACGACAGCGTCATTGACGCGACACTCGCCGCGTATGCGGAGATCATGCCCATCTTGGCCGATGCTCTGCACAAGGGCGATGTGGAGCGGAGACTGGAGGGCGAACCGATGCAGACCATCCTGCGCACGTAGGCTAGTCTTTTCGGATTCGCGAGACTAGAACCAATCCCACGATCGCGACCAGACTGCCGAGCACGAAGCTGGAGCGGAAACCAAAGCGATCGCTCACCGCGCCATACAGCACGGGCGCGAAGCTGGCGACCGGCGCGGCCAGGGTCAGCAGGGAAACAAATCGGGGCGCATTGGCGGGGCTCGACAGCAACGCGGCGTAGTTCGGGAAGTATGTTCCGCCCAATTCCCCGGCGCCCATGAAGCCGAAACAAGCCAGGTAGGAGTAGCCGGGAGCAATCAGCGGCCAGGCGATGCCGACGGCGAAAATGGCGAGCGTGGCCAGTACGCTGGCGCGCATTCCCTTCTTGAGCGCGAGCATTCCGAGAAACCAGCCGGCAACGGCTTTGGTGCCGAAACGAATCGCATTGATGATGCCCGAGAAATCCTTGGGATCGCGGCCCAGCGCTTCGCGGGTGTAAAGCGAAAGATTCGACGTTCCGCTGAGAGCGGCATTCCACGCTGCATACCCAAACCAGAGAAGCACCAGGGCGGGGACCGCCGAAAAGTCGCGAACGGTTTCACGCAGATATTTGAAAAAGCCCCGGCGCGGCTCATCGGGCACGTCAATAATCTGATAGCGGCTGCTGAGCCATGCCACGCCCAGCACCGAGGGGATTCCAACGCAGTAGAGCAGCGCAAAATCGTATGGAAACGGAACGCCGCGAATGCCGTGGCGCAGGATGTATTGCGCCCCCAATGAACCGGCAACGGCGGCGATGGGGCCTAGTGTGAACGTCAGGCGAAGCGCGCGCGCCAAGCCCTGCTCAGTGGTTCCGCGGCGCAGGCACTGGATGGTGAAGATTTGGGATGCCGAACCTGTAAAACCCTGGAACAATCCATGCAACACCACCGAGCCGATCCGGACCGAAGGCGGCAAAGGCAGCACCAGGGCCACGCAGACCACGCTCATCAACGAGGCCGTGGTGAGATTGGCCCAGACGACCACCGGCTGTTCCAGGCGATGCGGCACGATCCACGCCAGCAGGAGCGGCGCGAATTGCGCGAACTGAAACGCGGCGCTCGGCAGATTCGAAATCATCGCGCTCGCGCCTAGTTTGTCGACCAGCGCGGCCTGCACCACGCCCACATAGATGACCGGCGCGGAGAGATAGATCAGCAGGTACGTCGTCATCAGGATCAACCCGTTGCGGCGATCCATCTCCGGCGTGACGGTCATTACGCTGTCTCAGCTCAGCCAGCCTGCGAATTCCTCGGCGACGATTTTCCGGCAGGATTCAAAGACGTCATCGGGAAGCGCTTCGTAGGGCGAGAGCAGGCGCAGCGGCATGTCGAGCCCGGCCAAACGGACGAAGAGTTTATCGTAGGCGCCGTCAATGCGGTTGTGCTTCAGCATGGGTTGCAGCAGCAGCCCTACCTTGTCCAGATATTCCTTTTGGAAGGCGAACAACTTTTCGATCTGGCGGGTGCGGCCGTATTCGAAAAACTCGCGCGTCTTGGCCGGAATCAACGCACCGAAAGAACTGAGCAGCGAGCATTCGCCCCACAGGCAGCCCGTCGGAAACATC
>JACPNO010000048.1 GCA_016185465.1 Candidatus Solibacter usitatus | reverse complement strand
ATGCCGAATGGAGTATCCGGCATCGCAAAAAACTGGCCGCCACCGCCCGCAAACTCGGATACCAACTTGTTCCAATCACCGTCCCAAGCTGACCTCCGGTCGAGAGTTCATTGGGAGGCGCAGAGCACGCAGAGAAAATCTTAAGAAATAAAAAGGTGTTGGTGTTTCTTCGTAGTTCTCTGCGTTCTCCGCGCCTCTGCGAGAAAATCTTGCCTCTTATACTCGCTGCGGCGTCACCGCTACTGCTGCCTGCGTATCCTCCACAGGCATCACGATCCAGCACACGATGTAGGCCAGGACGCCGGTCCCGACGCAGAGCACCGTGATCAGCCAGAGCACGCGCACCAGCGTCACATCCATGCCAAAGTAGTTGGCGAAGCCTGCGCAGACACCGGCCACTTTCTTGTTCCGGACGGACCGCGCAAGCCGTTGATGGGGCCCGGCGGCGGCGCGCGCTGTGGCAGCGGCTCCACTGGCGGTTCCACATTTCGGACAGAATGCGTCTTCAGAAGCCATCTCGCGGCCGCAGCTTGTGCAGAACATTAATCCCTCCCGTTACCAAACCATAATACGCGCGCCAGAGGCGAAAAGTTCGGCCTCTGTGATATGCTGGTCCGCCCTGTTGGAGGGACTATGAAAAATCGATATTCTCTGCCGGCCGCGGCGGCTCTGGCGGTAATTTTAGCGGGTTGCGCGCCGGCTCCGCCGCCGCCCGCCCCGGACACACGCGCCGCCGACGCGCAGGCGATCCGCGATCTCGAAAAAGCTTGGGAACAGGCGTTCGCCACCAAGGACGTCGATAAGATTGGCGCGTTTTACGCCGACGACGCATCGGCTTTGCTGTCGAATATGCCCGTGATCAATGGTGTGCCGGCCATCAAGGCCACGCTAAAGGCGATGGTGGAGGACAAGAATTTCGCCATCAACTTCGCTGCCACCAAGGTGGAAGTTTCCAAGGCCAGCGACCTCGCTTATAGCCAAGGCGCCTACAGCTTGACACTGACGGACCCGAAGACCAAGAAGGCGGTCACCGAAAAAGGCAAGTACGTCACAGCCTTCAAGAAGCAAGCTGATGGGACCTGGAAGGCTGTTGCGGATATGTTGAACGGGGATGGCCCGCCGGAGCCGGCGAAATAGCTTAGCGTAAATAAAACAGACTCAACCGCGGCAACGCCAGGCGCTCCAGCAGCCTGCGGTCCAGATACTGCCTTTCCAGCATGGTGAGCTGGTCGGCGGTCATTTTGCCGCGGTAGGGGCGCAGCTCGGCATCCAGTTCGCGGCGCGATTGTAAGAGCTGTTCTTCGGTCTGGCCGGCGCGCGCAGTGGCCAGCATTTTTTCTTCTAGAACCGTCAGATGCTGTTCGAGCGATTCCAGATCGCTGACGGCCTGCTCGGACTCGCCCGCCAGGCGATCCAGCGAATCGGCGATTTCGTCCAGTCCGGCTTTTCGCAGCGCCTGGGCATTGCCTGCCAGATAGGCGCGCAGCTCATCGGCTGCGAACGGCGCGGACTGTGCCGCGGGCCGCGCGCTACCCGCCCCGCTCATGCGCTGGGCTTCGCTGAGCACCGCCTGAGCGCAAAAGGCCAGGGAATTCACCATCTGGGTTTTCGATTTGCGCTGGCGCCACTTTTCGAAGGCGGCGTCGATACCGCGCAGCACGGCCTCGAGCGGCACCCCGCCATTCTTCCAGCTTTCGATGAGCGCCCAATCGAGCGGCGAGAGCAGGAACAGGCTGGTGCCGCGCGCCCGCTGGAACCCCTCTTCGATTTCGGTGAAATAGTTGAAGTAGTTGGCGCCCCAGTGATCCGGTTGCGGGCTCACTGCTGGTGATTCCGTTCCCATAACAGGCGCAGCCCTTCGAGCGTCAGGTGCTCGTCAATCTGTTTG
This sequence comes from Candidatus Solibacter usitatus, assembly GCA_016185465.1. Lineage (GTDB taxonomy): Bacteria > Acidobacteriota > Terriglobia > Bryobacterales > Bryobacteraceae > JACPNO01. The sequence continues at coordinate 29,816 of JACPNO010000048.1, read as the reverse complement.
AGATAGCGCGAGTCCTTCGCGATCAAGTGCGCCTGGCCGCCGGTTGCCACCACGCGCGTCTGGGGCCCCAGTTCGGCAATCAACCGGCCCACAATGCCATCGATGGTTTCAAGCGCGCCATAGTAAAGCCCCGACTGCATGCTGGCCACGGTGTTGGTGCCTATCAGCTTTTCCGGCTCGCGAAAGCCGACGAACGGCAGCCGCGCGGTCTTGCTAAACAGAGCCTCGATGGAGATGCCGATGCCGGCGGCGATGATGCCGCCCAGATATTCGGCTTTTGCGGACACGGCGTCGAAAGTGATCGCGGTTCCCAAATCGACCACCACGCAGGGGCCGCCGTACTTGTGGAACGCCGCCACGCTGTTCACGATGCGGTCGGCGCCGACTTCCGAGGGATTGTCGTAGCGGATGGTCAAACCGGTGTCGGTGTGCGGCGTGACGAACATGGCTTCGGTGTGAAAGTAGCGCTGAGCCATCAGCGCGAGCGACGAATCGAGCGGCGGCACTACGCTGCCAATGATGATCCCGTCGACTTTGGCGATGTCGAGTGAGCCGAGCGCAAATAGATTGCGCAGCAGCACGCCCCACTCGTCGGCGGTTTGATCGCGCACCGTACGCAGGCGGCGGTGGTCGATCATGACGCCGCGCTCGAAGACGCCGATCGTGATGTTGGTGTTGCCCACGTCGAGAGCGAGAAGCATATTAAGCCGGCCGCACGCCTCCGCTCAGAATTACGTTTTCGCTGCCGTCGTCGCCGCGCACCCGCAGGAATCCTGATTCATCCAAGCCCTCGGTGGTGCCAAGCAAATTGCCCGCGCCCTGATCCACGCGCACGCGTTTATCGCGCGCATAGCTGGAACGGCGGGAGAATGCGTCCAGAATCACTTGCCTGCCACCTTCGGCCAGCATTGTGACAAAACTATCCACCGCAGGCAACAGGGCGATCAAAAGTTGTTCGCGGGAATGCTCGCGATTGGTTTGCAGTCGAAGCGACGTGGCCTCGGCGCCGATTTCCGGCGGGAACGCGGAATGATTCACGTTGATTCCGATGCCGGCGACGAAACAGGTATCTTGAAGCTGAACCAGGATGCCAGCTACCTTGGCGCCACCCAGCATCACGTCGTTGGGCCAGCGCAGATCGCAGCCCAGGCCGGTCACGCGTGCGATGGCTTCGGCGGTAGCCAGGCCGAGCGCGAGCGTCAGCGCGGGCAAAGATTCGGGCGCCAGAACGGGACGCAGAACGATCGAAACGTAGAGGCCGGCGTTTTTCTCGGAGTGCCACGACCGGCCGTAACGGCCTTGCCCGGCGGTCTGCTCGTCCGCCACTACGGCGGTGCCTGCCACACAGCCGGATTGCGCCAGGCGCGCGGCTTCGGCCATGGTGGAGGCGAGCGTTGCGAAGTCATGCACGGCGCGCTGCGGCAAGCTGCGGCGGACAAGCTCGATATTCACAGCAGCTCCAGGCGAAAGCTGATATCGACTGCCGGCGCCGAATGCGTGATCGCGCCCGAGGAAACAAAATTCGCGCCAGTCTCGGCGTAGGCACGCACGTTTTCCAGGGTGATGCCGCCCGAAAGCTCGACCGTCGCCCGGCCGGCAATGTGGCGAATCTGCTCGGCGGCTTCGGCGGGCGTCATGTTGTCAAGCAACAGGTGAGTGGCGCCCGCCGCCAGCGCCTCTTCCAGCTCTTCACCGGTTCTTACTTCGATTTCAATTGGCAAATTGGCGGCGCGGGCGCGCTCCAGCGCCGGGCGGACGCCGCCGGCCGCGGCAATGTGATTGTTCTTGATCAGGATCGCATCGAAGAGTCCCATGCGATGATTCACCACGCCGCCGGCGGCAGCGGCCATTTTCTCCAGGCGCCGCAGGCCGGGCGTAGTCTTGCGCGTGTCCAGGATACGGCATCCTGTGCCGGCAACGGCATCGACGAACCGTTTGGCGAGAGTGGCGATGCCGCCCAGGCGCTGCAGGAAATTCAGCGCCACGCGCTCGCATTCAAGCAGGGTGCGCGCGCGGCCGGTGACCTCGGCAAGCACATCGCCGTCGCTAACGCACGTCCCGCTATGTTTTTCCAAACGCAGTTCTTCGACACCGCCTTGTAGGCGATAAATCAGAGGCAGCAATTCCACGCCAGCCACCACTTGCGGCGCACGCGCCAGAAATTTTCCCTTCGCCTGTGCATCCCCGGCGACACAGGCTCGCGAAGTCACATCGCCTGAGCCGATGTCTTCCGCCAGCGCGCGCCGGACACATTCGACAATCTCCGGATGGGAGACGTCGATCATTTTCCGAGGCCGCCGAGCGTGCCGCGGATCTTCTGAATCTGGGTCACGTAGTCGGAGAGTTTGGCGCGCAGGCCATCCACCACGTGGGCGGGTGCGCGGCTCAGAAATGTTTCGTCCGCAAGCTGCCGGTTGGAATTGGCCACGGTTTTTTCCAGCTGCTCCATTTCTTTTTCGAGCCGGCGGCGGTGAGCATCGACGTGCTCGGTAGGAACCTGAATTACCAGATCGAACTCGGGCCGGGAGCGCATGGCTCCGGAAGTTGGCGCCGTGTCGTTGCGGAACTCGAGCTTGAGCCCGGCCAGGCGCAGAATCGCTTCGGTATTGGCGCGGCCCACTTCGAGCGCCGCCGAGCGCGAATAAAGCACGCCATCCACCCGCTCTTTGGGGTCGAGCTTTAATTCGCTGCGCAGAATGCGCGCTTCTTTGATGATGTCCTGCAGAATTTGGACTTCGCGCTCGGCAGCGAGATCGGTGAACCCGGCGTTGTACTGCGGGTAACCCGAGATGGCGATGGATGCCGGCCGGCCTGCACTCGATTCTTTTACCAAGCGCTGCCACAGCTCCTCGGTAAGGAATGGCATCACCGGATGCAGCAGGCGCAGCGCAGCTTCAAAAGCAGCGAGAAGATTGCGCCAGTCGCCAGTGAGGCCGGAGTCCTCCATGAGCCGAAGCTTTTTCAACTCCAGATACCAATCGCAGAACTCGTGCCAGAAAAATTCCCAAAGTTCCTGCGCCGCCTCGTGATAGCGATATTGTTCGATTGAACGGTTGGCGCGCTCAGCGCATTGATTCAAACGGCTGAAAATCCATCGGTCTTCAAGCGGCACCGCCAGGCTGCCGCCGGAAGCCTGCGGCCGGTATTCTTCCAGGCGCTCCGGAACCCAGGGATCAAGCTTGGAGCGTTCCATGTTCTGAAACAGCCAGCGAGCCGCGTTCCAGATTTTGTTGGCGAAGGCGCGGGTGGCCTCCATGCGCTCTTCCGTGAGCACGATGTCGGTGCCGGGAGCCGCGCCCATCAGCAAAGCGAAGCGCACGGCGTCGGTGCCGTATTTTTCGGTAATCACCAGCGGATCGATGGTATTGCCGCGCGATTTCGACATCTTCTGATGCTCGGCGTCGCGCACCAGTCCGTGAATGTAGACCTGGCGGAACGGCACCTCGCCCATGAATTCGAGGCCCATCATGATCATGCGCGCCACCCAGAAAAACAGGATGTCGAAGCCGGTCACCAGCAGCGACGTCGGATAGAACGTGCGCAGGTCTTCGGTTTCCTCCGGCCAGCCCAGCGTGGAAAACGGCCACAGCGCCGAGCTGAACCAGGTATCGAGCACGTCTGGATCCTGTTCGACCGCGCCGCCGCACGCGCATTTTTCGGGAGCCTCGCGCGCCACGATAATTTCCTGACACTTCTGGCAGTGCCATGCGGGAATGCGATGGCCCCACCACAATTGGCGGGAAACGCACCAGTCGCGGATGTTGTACATCCACTCGTAATAGACTTTGGTCCAATTGTCGGGAACAAAAACGATGCTGCCGGATTCGACCGCGGCAATGGCTTTATCCGCCAGCGGCTTGATTTTCACGAACCACTGCATCGAGATCAGCGGCTCGACGACGCTGGAGCAGCGATAGCATTTGCCGACACTGAGCGGATGGTCTTCGATCTTTTCCAGCAGATCGAGCTTTTTCAAATCTTCGATGACGGCCTTGCGCGCGGCAAAGCGTTCGAGCTCGCCATACTTGCCGGCGCGGGACGTCATGTGGCCGGTTTCGTCGATGACCTTGATGCGCGGCAGACTATGCCGTTTGCCGGCTTCGAAATCATTCGGATCGTGGGCCGGCGTTACTTTGACGGCGCCGGTGCCGAACTTCGGATCGGCTAGCTCATCCAGAATCACGGGAATTTCGCGGTTCATCAACGGCAGCAGCACGCGCTTGCCGTGCGCCCAGGTATAGCGTTCATCGCGCGGATTGACGGCCACGGCGGCGTCGCCCAGCATCGTCTCGGGCCGCGTGGTCGCGATCACAATGTAGCGGCCGGTATCCTTCACCGGATAGCGGATGTGCCACAGATGTCCGTTGGTATCGTCGTGCTTTACTTCGAGATCGGAGATCGCGGTGCGGCACTGCGGGCACCAGTTGACCATGTACTCGCCGCGATAGATCAGGCCTTTTTCGTAGAGGCGCACGAAGACTTCGCGTACGGCGCGGGAGAGCCCGTCGTCCAACGTAAAACGCTCGCGGCTCCAGTCGCAGCTGGTTCCCATGCGAATCATCTGGCGCTTGATGGTGTCGCCGTACTGCTGCTTCCATTCCCAGACGCGCTCGACGAATTTCTCGCGGCCCAGGTCGTGGCGGCTGATGCCTTCTTCGGCCAGCTTTCTCTCGACCACCATCTGTGTGGCGATGCCGGCGTGGTCGGTTCCGGGCAGCCACAGCGTGTTGTCGCCGAGCATGCGGCGCCAGCGGATGGTGACGTCGATCTCGGTGTGCTCCAGCATGTGACCGATGTGCAGCGAGCCGGTGACGTTGGGCGGCGGGATGACGAGCGAAAACACGCGTCCGACGCCTTTGGCGGGGGCGTGAAATATGCCGGAATCGATCCACCACTGTGCCCAGTGCGGCTCGAACCGCTGCGGCTCGTACACTTTCTCGAGTTGCATGGGGAACTTTCACTATAGCATCGCGTTATACAATCGGATCGGCCTGTCCGCGGCGAGCAGAAAGGGCGGGTTTGAAACCCGCCCCTACAACGGAATGTTGAAATGGGAACGGATTTTCACGGACGGTCGATTGGCGACGTCCCTTGTAGCGGCGGGTTTCAAACCCGCCGACCGGAGAAAAAAATGGCTCACAAAGTGGAATTCAGCGTCCCCGAACGGCAGCTGGGAAAGAGGGACATCGTGTTTCGCGTCAGCAAGGACGACGCCTTATTCGGCACGCTGCGAGTGAGCAAAGGCGGCGTCGATTGGTTTCCGCTCAAGAAACAGCTGGGCTACGGATTCGACTGGTCGCGGATCGACCGCCTGTTCCGCACGCAAGGCGACGAGCGGCGCCACAAATCGCGCTAGCTTATTGCGCGGCGGCGAAGGTGGGGATGCTGGCGCTTCTTCTTCGTACAATGTTGGCGTGAAGGAGTTCCGGTCAACGGACGGAAGACGAGCAGTTGTCGAGGAACTACTTGCTCCTGACGCCCTCGTCACTCCATACCGAGGGACACGTTTTGTCACAGTCCTGTGGGCTTGCGACAACAGCTTTGACGCGAACGGACGGAACAGGCTTGCCACTGCCCTTATCCAGTCCGGGTGCCGCTATATTGTTTGCGGCACGATGACGCTGATCTCGCATTGGTCAACATCGATCTTGTGTCCGATTCTGCTGCCGAAATGCCACCAGTGATGACAAGCTGGCACGCTGACGAGTCGGAAGAAGCCGTTTTGTTCTTCGCATTCAACTGCACGAACTTCGAGAAACACAACTTCAAGAAGTTCCTCGTGCTTGTAATCGGCCACGAACCCTAGCAATGATAGCCGTTTACTGCGCGGCGGCGAACGTGGTCCAGATGTTGGCGTTCATGTCCCGCAGAAGCTCTTTTTGCCAGGCGAACTCCGGGTGCTGGCGCAAATGCTCAGCCGCTTTGAAGTGGATGCCGCAGGAGTGGCCGGCGGCTGCGGTCAGCGTGAGACGCTCCGCCATGGCGGCGTCGGCTGCCTTATTCTGCACCGCGCCGGCAATGCCGTAGGGCGGCTGCCAGGGCTTCGAGCCGCGCGGCGAAAGGTCGATGTGCCCGCACAGCGTGCGCTCGTTGGGCTCGGTCTTTTTCTGCAGCGTATCGTAATGATCGGCGAGGAAGCGCTGCCCGGCCGCCACGTCGATCTTGCCTTTGTTTTCGGCCATGAGCTGATCCCAGCGGACATGCCGCGCATTGGCGCTTTCACCCGGATCGGTGAGCGGAAACGTTGTCTCTTCCGCTGCCAGCTTGGGATCGATCGGAAAGTTCGAGCCCACGAAGTAGCCGTCTTTGCTGCGCTGCAGGGTGACGTTCTTGAGCCCTAGTTCGAGATTAGCGATTTCGTTGGTCTTGCGGTCCGCCACCAGCCAGTTGTTGGCGTAGCCGCCGTTGTTGCCTTCCTTCATGATGCGGGCGAAATCGTCGATTGAGGCGGCATACTGCATGGCCTTGCGGCCGCGCACGAATTCCGGAATGCCGTTCGCGTCCCAGCCGTGGAAGTTGGAAATGGTGGTCTCGGTGATCATCATTCCGGCGGCGTTGATGCCGAAATCGTCGGCGCTGTGGATGAAGCCGGGATAGCCGTCCATGATGAAGCGGCTGCCTTTCGCCGGCACGACATCGAAAATGATGGTCCAGCGCTCGCCATCCAAATAGCTGCTCCAGTTATTGTGGGCCATCACCACGCGGCCATCTTTGGTGTAGCTGCCGGTGGCCACGAACGCGCTGCAATGCTCGGGCGCGGTGACGGTGGGCGGCGATTTGATGTTGTGGTCTTTGTCATACGCGCCGACGTAGTAGCTCCACTCTTCCGCTGCGTTCAACGCCACGACGTCCCACAAATCCAGCTTGACGCCGCGCGCGTTCGCGCCATCGGTGATGCCTTGGAGCTCCTCGCGATATTCCTGCTCGATGTGCGGCCATAGCATCTCCTGCGCCGCGTGGCGGAAGAAGCCCCAGGGCTTTTCGGCATCGTGGGTGGCTTGAAGCTGGGTGACTTTCAGGCTGTCGCGAATCTCTGGAGCGAGCAAATAGCCGTGCTGAAAACCGATCTCCGCCGGTGAGCCTTCCAAGTGCACCAAAGTCCAGCCATTCAGCTCCGGCCGCCGCGAGGCTTTCTTCAATCGCGGATCGATTTGCGGCTCGCGCGACACCAGCGAGAACGCGAGTCCCAACAACAACACCACGGCCAGCAGCGATGAGGATCGGCGCATACTTCCTCCAGTGCCCTATTATAGGTTGTGATTACGATGTCCGCGCGAAAGCTGACAGCGCACGTGAAAGCCGCGGGTTGAGCGTCCAAATTGAGTCCAAAGGTTTTGGACCAGGTTTTGGCGGGAATTCCGCGCGTTACGAACGCGAACGTTTTGGTAGGGTTTGACACGGCCGACGACGCCGGCGTGTTCCAGCTGACGGCGGAGCTTGCCCTGGTGCAGACCGTGGATTTCTTCACGCCAATCGTCGACGATCCTTACACTTACGGCGCCATTGCCGCGGCCAATGCGTTGAGCGACGTCTACGCGATGGGCGGCCGTCCCCTTACGGCGCTGTCGATTCTAGCCTGGCCGGCGGCGGGAGAAATCGAGGATTTGCAGCTGATATTGAAGGGCGGCGCCGATAAAATTCACCAATCCGGCTGCGTGATTCTGGGAGGCCACAGCGTTGCCGATGACGAAATCAAATTCGGCTATGCCGTAACGGGCACCATCCACCCGAAACGCATTTTCGCCAACGCAGGAGCGCGGCCGGGCGATGCTCTAGTACTCACCAAACGCCTGGGCACGGGCGTAATCGCCACGGCGCTCAAGCGCGGCATTGCCGGCGCCGCGCATGTGCAAACATCGATTGATTCGATGTTGACGCTCAACCGCGCCGCGTGCGAAGCCATGCTCGCCTTCGACGTGCACGGCTGCACCGATGTCACTGGGTTTGGGCTGATTGGCCATGCGCGCGAAATGGCGCTGGGCAGCCGGGTGACGATCGAAATTGATTCCGCGAGCGTGCCGCTGCTGCCGGGGGCGCTCGAATATGCCCGCCAGGGCGCGCTCTCCGGCGGTCTCAAGAACAACCGCGAATTTGCTTCGGGCGCGGTGGAAATCGTGGGCCATCCCGCAGCGGAGCTGGAAAATCTGCTGTACGATCCGCAAACTTCCGGCGGCTTGCTCATTTCACTTCCGGAAGCCGATGCGGCGCAGCTCGTGCAAAAGCTGGAAGGGACGCAGCGCATTGGCCGGGTGCTGCCGGCCGGCGCCAAAGCGATTCGCGTACAATGACGGACTCACCGATCATCATTGCGCTCGATGTCGCGTCGCCGGACGAAGCCCGAGCGCTGGTCAAGCGCCTGGGCGCGCACGTCAATTTTTACAAAGTCGGCATGGAGCTGTATGCTGCCGCCGGCATGGAATTCGTCAATGAGCTGGCCGCGCAGGGCAAAGACGTTTTCCTGGACATGAAGTTTTACGACATCGGCGAGACCGTCAAGCGGGCGGTGGCGCAGGTGGCGCGCAGCGGCGTGCGCTTTCTCACCGTGCATGGCAGCGGCGCGGTGATGCGAGCGGCGGTCGAAGGCAGAGGCGGCGCGGCGACCAAACTGCTTGCGGTCACCGTGCTGACCAGTTTCGATCAGCAGGATTTGGCCGATCTCGGCTACCCCTGCGACATTGCCGATCTGGTGGCGCTGCGCGTGCGCAAAGCGATCGAGGCCGGCATCGACGGCATCGTGGCGTCTCCGCTCGAGGCAAAAGCGGTGCGCGCGCTGGTGGGCCCCAAAGCCATTCTGGTGACGCCGGGCGTGCGCTCGGCGGGCTCCGGCAAAGGCGATCAGAAGCGCGTGGCGACGCCGGCGGAGGCCATGCGCGACGGCGCGAATTATCTGGTAATCGGCCGGCAGGTCACGCGCGCCGGCGATCCCGTCCAGGCGGTGGAACAGATTCTGGCCGAACTCCGTTCCTTGGACTGAGCGCGCATGTTGGAAACCGCCCTTCAGCTGGTAAGCCAATACGGCGATCTTGCACTCTTCTTCCTGCTCGTTGTGGGGATCATCGGTTTGCCGGTGCCTGATGAGACGCTGCTGACCTTCGCCGGCTATCTGATTTTCAAAGGCCATCTGCATTTTCCGACGACTCTGGCCGCGGCTTTCGCAGGCAGCGTTTGCGGGATCACCGGAAGTTACTTGATCGGCCGCACCGGCGGACTTTACGTGCTCGTCAAGTATGGTCCTTACGTTCACTTCACTCCCGAGCGCCTGGAATATATGCATGCATGGTTTGAGCGCTTTGGCCGCTGGGGATTGTTTTTCGGCTACTTCATTCCGGGAGTGCGGCATTTCACCGCGGTGGTGGCGGGCACGTCGATGTTGGAGTACCCAGTCTTTGCGTTGTTTGCCTACAGCGGCGGCCTCGTGTGGGTGTCGACGTTTCTCACACTGGGATATTTTCTAGGCGAGGAATGGTCGCGTTTGGGAACGCGCATCCAGCACTGGGGCGAGGAGATCGCCATCGTCGTGGTGGCGCTGGCGCTGATTGGCTTGGGAATCAGGTACTGGATGAAGCGGCGGGGGCGAAAGTGAGTACAACCGCTCCCTATGGTCGCGGCTCGCAAGTGCGGTTCTACTTGCCGAAGGCGTAAAGCGCGCTGCGCGTCCGTATATAGATGCGGCCGTCGGCGATGGCCGGTGTCGCGGCGCACAGATCGTCCAACTCATTCACGGCCAGAACTTCCTGCGCGCCTCCCGCTTTGAGCACCGTGACGATGCCCGCCTCGCTGACGAAAAAAATCTTGCCATCGGCGGCCACCGGCGAGGAATAGAAATGGTCAGCGACGCCTCGCAGGCGGCCCTGCTTGTGTACCGCGCCGGTCGCGGGATCGAGCGTCGTCAACACGCCGCTGTCGTTGATCATGTACAGGACGTTTTCGTAAAGCAGCAGGGAAGGCAGCTGGGGGATGGATCGCTGGTACTTCCAGAGCAGGCTGCTCTCGGTCACATTGCCGTGCCCGCCGGCGCGAAAGGCCAGCAATCCGTTTTCGGTCGCCATCATTGCCCGGTACGTTTTCCACTCCGCGTCATTCACCTTGCCGTCCGCGTTCAGATCGATGAACAGGAACATTTGGCGAGTTCGCTCGTCGGCTTCGGCCTTGGAGATTTGCCCGTCTTTATCGGTGTCGCGCGCCGCCAGCACATCGGCGAAAGGAGGGATGAATACCTGGCGCCCAGGGTCGTTTTCGGGCGAGCTGTAGCCGTTGATATACACCGTATCGCCGGAGATCAAGGGCAGAGACTTCATCTCCGAAGACAGGCCGTAGACCCACCACACGCTTTCGCCGGTTTCGACCGAGTACGCGTCCATGCGAAACGAACCGGGCACGATGATTTGCGCCGGGCCCTGCTTGGGCTGATAGAGCGCGGGAGTGGAATGGCCGCTGAGCGCTTCGGTGCGCGGCGTTTTCCAGCGCAGCTTGCCGTCGTCCTTGCCATAGGCAGCGACGAAAGAACCATAACTTTGATCGCAGGCCAGAATCACTTTGCCCTCCACCACGATGGGTGAAGCGCCCATGCCGTACACGTTGTGGAACGGGCCGAGGGGCACACGCCAGCGCTCCTTGCCGGCGAAATCGTAGCTAAGCAATCCGAAATCCGGAAAAAAGACGTAAATGTTTTCGCCATCGCTTACCGGGCTGGGCGAGGCGGGACTATTGCGTTTGTCCACCGGATCAAAGTACGTGCGCGGGCTTTCGGTGCGCCATAGAATTTTTCCCGTTGCGCGATCCAGACCAATGGTGAATAGCTTTTGGCCTTCGAAGGCCGTCAGAAAAATGCGTTTGCCGCTAAGGATGGGGGAGGAGTGCCCTGGAGGCAGGGGAGTCTTCCACACGACATTCTTGGACGGACTGAATTCCGCCGGCAACGCGGCGTTCTCACCCACGCCAAAGCCGTTGGGACCACGGAAACGCGGCCAATCCGCGGCGTGCAAGAGCAAACACGCGGTCACTAACCCTGGAAGCAGCCTCATCTGCCGCGAGAGTAGCATAACCAAAACATTTCTCGCAGAGGCGCGGAGAACGTCTTGCATTCCTCTCCTTGACTGTCTAGGAGAGACTGATATATTATTCTCCTAGGCACTCTAGGAGTCGCGCTCATGCTGTCTCGCCTGAAATCGCTGATCAACGGCCTCACCAATCGCACCCGCCAGGAGCACGAGATGGACGATGAACTGCGTTCCCATATCGAACGCCATACGGAAGACCTGGTTCGTTCCGGGGTTCCGCGTGGCGAAGCCGAGCGCCGCGCCAAGGTGGAATTCGGCGGCCTGGAAGCGCGCAAGGAAGAATGCCGTGAAGCCCGCGGCCTGCTGTGGCCGGAAGAGCTTAGGCAGGATGTACGCTACGCCGCGCGCCTGCTGCGCAAGAATCCGGGATTCACGGCGGTGGCGGTGGCTACGTTGGCCTTGGGCATTGGCGCCAACACCGCCATTTTCAGCGTGACCAACGCGGTCCTGCTGCGCTCCTTGCCCTTCCTCGATCCCGATCGCCTAGTGATTCTGGAAGAGACTCAGGGAAGGGGCGGCATTAGCGTTACGTGGCCGAATTTTCTGGACTGGCGCGAACAGAGCCGTTCGTTCGAGGCGTTGGCCGCCTTCAATACCGCGTCGTACGATTTGTCAGGCGTCGAAAAGCCTACGATGCTGCGCGGCGCTCAGGTTTCAGCGGCGTTTTTTCCCCTGATCGGCGCCACGCCCGCGGCCGGCCGCCTATTTACCGAAGCCGATGACCAGCCCGGCGCCAATCCGGTGGCCGTGCTTGGACATTCGGTCTGGCTCAACCAGTTCGGGTCCGACGCCGCCATCATCGGAAAGCCTGTCGTCCTCAGTGGGAAGCGGTATGAAGTGGTTGGGGTGCTGAATCCCGGCGTGGAATTCTTCACCCAGCCCATGGAAGTCTACCTGCCGGTGGGCCTCGCGGCCAGTAATCCGGCATGGATGGATCGCAGCCGTCACTTCAGCCTGCGGATTTTAGCGCGCTTGCGGCCCGGCGTGTCGATAGCCATGGCCCGCGCCGAGATGGGCACCATCATGAAACGGTTGGAGTTGGCCTATCCCAAGACCAACCAGGGCCTGGCGGCGGCTATTACGCCGGTGACAGAGAGGCGTCTCGGGGAATTGCGCCCGGCAATGTATACGCTACTGGCGGCCGTGGGCCTGGTGCTGCTCATTGCCTGCGCCAACGTAACCAATCTGATGCTTACCCGCCATGCTTCGCGCCAGCGGGAGATTGCCATTCGCGCCGCCATGGGAGCCGGACGCCGCCGGGTTCTGCGGCAGCTGCTTACCGAGAGTGTGCTGCTGTCTTTTCTAGGAGGAGCGGCGGGACTGCTGCTGGCCTATTGGGGAATTCCCGCGCTCATTCAACTTGCGCCGCAAGACATCCCGCGCCTGGCTGAAACCAGCGTGGACAGCCGGGTGATCCTGTTCACCTTCGGGGCCTCGGTGCTGGCGGGCATTCTTTTTGGGATCGGTCCCGCGTTGCAGGCCTCCAAGCTTGATTTGAGCGGGGCTTTGAAAGAGAGCGGCCGCGGATCCATGTCGGGACCGGCGCGCCAGCGGCTGCGCTCCGGACTTTTCGTGTCTGAAGTTGCGCTTGCCATGGTGCTGGTGATCGGCGCCGGACTTTTGATCCGCAGCCTGGTGGAAACGATGGGCGTGAAACCAGGGTTCAACCCGTCCAATGTTCTGACCGTGAGGGTGACGCTGTTAAATCCCAAATACCGCGCGGCCAGCGACGGGCCGGCGCGATCCGGCGATCCCTCGGATGCGCTGCGGCAAACCTTCTTTCGAAATGCATTGGAACGCCTGCGAGCGCTGCCGGGTGTGCGCGCGGCCGGCGCTGTCTATTGCCCGCCGCTCGGCGGGGATTGCTGGGATTACTTCTACTCGCCGGCAGACCGGCCCGCTCCAGGACCTTCGGAAACACCGCTCTCGTTGTTCAATGCCGCCGCACCAGGCTACTTTCGCGCGATGGAAATTCCTCTCATCGAAGGCCGTGACTTTACCGATTCCGATACCCGAGGCGCGACGCCGGTGGTGATCATCAATCAGAACGTAGCGCGCCGGTGGTGGCCGCGCGAGAGCCCGGTGGGAAAACAGATCCGCTATGGCAAGGCCGAAGAGCGCGGCCTGGTGTACGAAATCGTCGGTGTGGTGGGAGACGTCAAGCAGATGGGCTTGGATGCAGATCTGGAGCCGGAGATTTTCATGCCGGCCGCGCAATCTTCCATTTCGGGGCAGGTGCTGATGGTGCGAGCGGCTTCAGATCCGGCCGGCCTGGCCGCCGCCGCCGAGCGCGAGATCCTCGCCCTCGACAAGGAAGCGTCGGTGCACGTGCAAACCATGAGCCAACTCATTGCTGAGACCCTGGCGCGGCGCAAATTTTCCACTCTGCTGCTGGCAATTTTTGGCGGCGCCGCGCTGCTGCTGGCGCTGATCGGCGTCTATGGCGTTACGGCTTATGGCGTGTCCCAGCGGACTCACGAAATCGGCATCCGTAAGGCGCTGGGCGCGCAGCCGGGTGATGTGCTTTTCATGGTGGTGCGGCAAGGGCTGTTGCTCACGGTGGCCGGAATCGCCATCGGCCTGGCCGGCGCGTTCGCGGTCACGCGCCTGATGCAGAGCTTGTTGTTTGGCGTGCGCGCGGCCGATCCGCTGACTTTCGCCGTGGTGCCGGTTCTGGTCGCCGGCGTCGCCGCATTAGCTGCCTACTTGCCGGCGCGCCGGGCCGCGAAGGTCAATCCAATGATCGCGTTGAGATACGAGTAGGGGCGGGTTTGAAACCCGCCCGGCGCTCAATTTCCCAAAGGGCGGGTTTGAAACCCGCCCCTACATGAGACTGTGTGATGAATTCGTAGCGCGGCGATCGTGGACGCGTTACTTCCAGTCCGCCGTAAAAACGTTGAATTCGTAGCGCTCTTTGGCTTGGTAATCGGAGACGAAGACCAGCTTTTTGCCGTCGGGCGAAATGTCGGCGAATGACGTGAAGCCGCCGAAATCCGTGATCTGCTCAAGGCCTGAGCCATCCACATTGATCATGAAGAGCTCGAATTTGCGGCCGTCGCAGTTGTGCTTGTTGGACGCGAATACGATCTTCTTGCCGTCATTCGTGAAGGCCGGCGCGAAGCTGGCGCAGCCGTAATTGGTGATCTGCCGCGGATTCTTGCCATCGGAATCGGCGATCATCAACTCCATTTTCATGGGCGTCACCAGATGCTCTGCAAGCAGCTCTTTATAGCGCGCCATGGTCTCGGGCGTGGAGGGATGATTGCCGCGCCAGGCGATAAGCTTGCCGTCGGGCGAGAAATCGGCGCCGCCGTCGTAGCCAATATCTTTTGTCACCTGCTTCTTGTTCGAGCCATCGATGTTCATGGTCCACAAGTCGAGATCGCCGGAGGCCATCGATGTGTAGACGATGCGCTTGGTTTTGTAATTCACCGTGGCTTCGGCGTCGTAGCCTGGCGTGTCGGTCAAAGTCTTGAGAATCTTGCCATCGTCAGTGGCCAGGTAAATGTCGTAGCCGGGGAAGACGCCCCACGCGTAGCCTTTGCTGCGGTCGGGCGGTTTGGGACAGGCGGCGTCGGCTCCATGGGTGGACGCGTAGATAATGTGCTTGCCGTCCGGCAGGAAAAATCCGCAGGTGGTGCGGCCCTTGCCGTTCGACACCATGTGCTGGTCGGAGCCGTCGGCATTCATGATGTACATCTGGTCGCACTCGGCGGGCTTGCGCGTGGCTTGGAAAATGAGGCGCTTGCCGTCGGGCGACCAATACGCTTCGGCGTTCTGGCCGCCGAAAGTCAGCTGCTTGATATTGCTGATATGCGCCGACGGCGCCGGTGTCTGGGCGAAGCACACGCCGCAAAGGGCGCTCACAGCGATCCACGAAAGTCTCATAAAGTTGATTCATTCATTCTATACTGAGGCGTGCGCGCCTTCGTTTTCGCCCTTTGCATCGCCGGTTTCGCCAGCGCCGGACCTCCTGCCGCTTTTCTGGAGCACACGATCGCTAGCGATTTGAAGGGCGGGTATCAGGTGGTCGCCGTCGATCTAAACAAAGACGGCAAGCCGGACCTGCTGGTGGTTGCGCTGGGCTTGCCGGAGCTGGCTTGGTACGAAAATCCCACTTGGGAGCGGCACGTGATCGCTGGAAATCTGGCGCGCATGATCAACGTGGCGCCTTGGGACACCGATGGCGACGGCATTCCGGAACTGGTGCTGGCGCACGAGTTTTCCAATCAGGCGAAAGACAGCCCGGGCATCGTTTCCCGGCTGGAACACGACGGCGACCCGCGCCGGCCCTGGAAGATTACCGAGATCGACCGCCTCCCAACCTCGCACCGCCTGCGTTGGGCCGACGCCGCCGGGAATGGCCGCAAAGTTCTCATCAGCGCGCCGCTCACCGGGCCTGAAGCCGCGGGCCCTGACTATCGCGGCGCAACACCGCTGGTGCTGTACAAGCCGGGAGATTGGAAGCGGCAGGTAATCGGAGAGGAGAACCAAGGCGTAACCCACGGGATGGCGATCGTCGATTGGGACGGCAACGGGCGCGACGCGATCCTCACGGCCGGTTTCACGGGAATCCATTTGTATCGACTGGGCAAGGACGGCGCTTGGACGCGCACTGAAATCGCGAAAGGCGATCCCGCGCCGTGGCCCAAGAGCGGTTCGAGCGATGTGGCTGTTGGACACCTTGGAAAACGCCGCTTTATTGCGGCCATCGAGCCCTGGCACGGCAATCAGGTGGTGGTGTACCAGGACGGAAAGCGCACGGTGATCGACGACGCGCTGACGGATGGCCACACCATCGGAGCCGCCGATTTCAATGGCGATGGCCGGGACCAGATCGTCGCCGGATTTCGCGGCGCCGGCGGCGGGGTGTTCCTTTATTCCGCAGACGATGCGAACGGAACGCGCTGGTCAAAGCAAGTGCTGGATAACGGCGGGATGGCCGCCGCCGGTTGCGCCGTGGCTGATTTGAATGGCGACGGGCGGCTCGATATCGCCTGCATCGGGCAGGGCACCGCAAACTTGAAGTGGTATGAAAATCGAGGGCCACGGTAGAATCTAGGCTTGCCCGAACCTTCGGTCACTGTCGTGATCCCCACGCTCGCCGCGGATCAAACCCTTGGCGAGTGTCTGGCGTCGCTCGAAAAGCAGTCGCGGCGGGATTTCGAAGTGATCGTCGTCGACAATGGCGGGCAGGATAACGCCGCGCTGCAATTGGCAAAACGCACAGGCGCGATCATCGTGAAGCCGGGCCGCAATGTGGGCTTCGGAGCCGCCATTAACTTGGGTTACCGGCGTTCGCGCGCCCGGTTTCTCGCGACGCTCAATGACGATGCCGTGGCGCATCCGCACTGGCTGGCTGCGTTGCTGGCGGCGATGGAAGCGCGGACCGATGCCGGCATGGGAGCTTCGCAAGTCAGGATGCTGGGCGAAGACCGCCTGGATTCCGCCGGGATGCTGATGTGCGGCGATGGCAGCAGCCGCCAGCGCGGCCATGGCAGCGCCGTGGGCACGTTTTGCCAAAGTGAAGAAGTGCTTTTGCCCAGCGGTTCAGCCGCCATTTACCGGCGCGCGATGCTCGAGGAGATCGGTCTGTTCGACGAAGATTTTTTCCTGTATTGCGAAGATACCGATCTGGGCCTGCGTGCGCGCTGGGCCGGCTGGACGTGCCTCTATGTGGCGGATGCCGTGGTGGATCATCATTATTCCCACTCGGCGGGACGCGCCTCGGCGCTCAAGGCGTACTACGTCGAGCGCAACCGGTTGTTCGTGATCGCCAAAAATTTTCCGGCCGCCATGCTGTTGGCCGCGCCCTTCGTGACCATGGCGCGGTACGCATGGCATTTGCGCTGGATGCTGGCTCGCCGCGGCGCTGCCGCCCGCTTCCGCGAAGAGGAAGGCAGCACGCTGCTGCTGATCTGGATTGCCGTGCGCGCGCACTTGGTGTGCCTGGCCCGCTGCGTCAGCCTTTGGCGAAGTCGGCGGGCGGTCCGGCGCACAGCGCGTATTTCGAGCGCCGCTTTTCGCGAATTGCTGGCCGCCCATGCCATCAGCGCGAGGCGCCTGGCGGAGCTATGATGACCGGCAAACGCAGAGATTCGCTGCTGATCCTGGTTCCGGCGCTCAATGAGGAAGGCGCCGTAGGCGGCGTGGTGCGGGCCATTCGCGAATCGGTTCCAGGCGCGCCGGTGCTGGTGGTGGACGATTGTTCGACCGACGGAACCATCGCCGCGGCCCGCGCCGCCGGGGCCGAGGTGCTACCCATGCCCCACCATCTGGGTTTGGGCGGATGCGTTCAGGCGGGTTACAAATTGGCGTTTGAGTTGGGTTTCGAATACGTGATCCGCCTGGATGGCGACGGCCAGCACGACGCCCAGGACATTCCCCGCATTTATGAAACCCTGCGCCGGACGGGCTGCCACATGGTGATTGGCTCCCGGTTTGCCGAGGCCAACGGCTCCAACACCAGCTGGCTGCGCGCCGTGGGAATTCATTTTTTCCGCCTGGTGCTGCGGCCCGTCTTGGGCAAGCCGGTGCGCGACCCCACCTCTGGCTACGTGGGCGTCAATCGCAAAGCGCTGCAGGTTTTCAGCCAAAGTTTTCCGCTGGAGTATCCGGAGATCGAGGCGCTGGTGGTTCTGCAGCGCAAGCGATTTGTGTTCGAGGAAGTGCCATGCCGCATGCATCCGCGGCGCACCGGGCGCTCCAGCATTACTCCGTTGAAATCCATCTACTATATTGTTCATGTGCTGCTCGGCGTGTTCGTCAACGTGCTGAAGTACGAGCGCCGCGCGCCCAAGCCAAAGCGGAGGTCGTGACGTGGACCGGCTAATGGACATCATGACGGGGCTCAGCGTGCTGCTGATCGTGCTGGTGCTGGCTTCGGTGCGCCGCGCGCATATTCGCGTGGAATATTCGGTAAGCTGGCTGCTCGGAGCGGCGGCGCTGCTGGTGCTTTCGCGCGCTCCGGTGCTGCTCAACTACGTCGCCGGCCGCATGGGCATCACCTATCCGCCGGTCGCGCTGCTGTTGATCGCCGGCTTCGTGTTTGTGATCATCTTCTATCGTTTCTCAGTGATCATTTCCAAATTGAAGGATGACAATATCGCCCTGGCCCAACGCGTGGCCATTCTGGAATACCACCTGCGCTCCCGGAAGGGCTCGATTGCAGGCTAGCCTTCACGCATGAAATCCAAGAAAAAGGAGAGCCGTAAGACCACCCAGCCCGCGGTCTCATCACCCGCTTCTCAGGCGGGCCCGCTGTACTGGCCTTACGCGCTGGCGGCGATTCTCGCCTTGGCCGCCGTGTTTGAGGCGTATCAACCCGCGCTGTACGGGCCGTTCGTGTTTGACGACAACTTTCTGCCCTTTCGCAACCCCCGTTTTGCCACCCACGAATTGCGCCCATGGTTAATCGGAGTGCGGCCGCTGCTGATGTTTTCCTACTGGGTGAATTTCGAGCTATCCGGCGGAGAGACGTTTTCCTACCACGCCTTGAATGTCCTGCTTCATGCCGCCAATGCGGCGCTGATTTTTCTGATCGTGCGCAAAATCCTGGCGTGGGCAGGCGTCGAGACAGAGAGGCTGGATATTCTGGCGGGATTCGCAGGTGGGTTGTTTCTGATTCATCCGGTACAAGTCGAATCAGTGGCGTACATCGCCAGCCGCTCGGAAGATCTCAGCGGGCTTTTCTTCTTTGGCGCTTATGCCGCTTTTCTCTACCGGCGCTCCACGGCGATTTCGTGGGCGCGCGCCGCCGCAGTGCTGCTGTTGTTCGGCGCGGCCGCCGGTACCAAGGAACACACCGCTACCTTGCCCGCGCTCCTGGTTCTGACAGACTACTTCTGGAACCCGGGCTTTTCGTTGGCAGGCATCAAGCGCAACTGGCGCCTGTACGCGCCGATGGTTGTAGCGGGAGCGCTGGCCGGCCTGTTCGTGATGCGCACGCTGCGCGGCGCAACCTCCGCCGGGTTCTCCGTCAAACAGTTCACCTGGTATGAGTATTTTTTCACCCAGTGCCGCGCGATCTGGGTCTACGTGCGCCTGTTTCTGCTGCCTGTGGGACAAAGCGCCGACTACGATTTCGCCATTTCGCACACGCTGCTGGAGCACGGAGCATGGCTTGGGTTAGTGGCAATTGTGGCGGGAGCCGGCGCCGCTTTTTACTTCCGGCGCAGGTATCCTCTGGCCGCGTTTGGATTTCTTATCTTCCTGCTTCTGCTCGCGCCGACGTCCTCATTCATTCCGATTAAGGATCCGGTGGCCGAACGCCGCTTGTACCTGCCGATCATCGGCCTTCTGTTCATCATGCTCGAATTCCTGCGCCGCTGGAAACCCGCGCGGACCACGGCTCTGGTTGCGCTGGGAAGCGTGCTTCTGGCGGCGGCCGCGGGTACTTATCGCCGCAGTTCCGTCTGGGGAAGCGCCATCACGCTGTGGGAGGACACGGTGGAGAAATCGCCGCGCAACGCCCGCGCGCATTTTCAGCTGGCCCATGCATATTTCCTGGAGCGGGCTTGCGATAAGGCCGCGGCCCACTATGCAATCGCCGCGCAAAACCAAAAGCCCCGCCAGGATCTGCTAGTGGATTGGGCCTTGGCGTACGACTGTCTGAATCAGCCGGAAGAAGCTCTGACCCGGCTGCGCCAGGCGGCGGCCCTGCGTCCCAGTGCTCACGTCTATTCTCAAATCGGAATGGTCTACGGGAAGCAGGGAAAAAACGCGGAGGCGCTGGAGGCCCTGGACACCGCAATTACGCTCAACCCGCGCTACGGGATGAGTTACATCTACCGCGGCGGCGTGCATCTGGCGTTAAAGGATCCGGCTGCTGCTGCCGCGGATTTCAAGCGGGCGCTGGCCATCGATCCGGCGAATCAATCCGCGCTCGACGCTCTGCGGATGGCGGAAGGGCAATTGCGTGGCGGCCGCTAGCACGCTTCGCATCGGCGTGAACGCGTTGTACCTGATTCCCGGCGCAGTGGGCGGCACGGAAATTTATTTGCGCTGCCTGCTGCAGGCGCTGGCGGCGATCGATCGCGACAATCATTACGTCGTGTTCACCAACCGCGAAACCGGCTCGGGCCTGGCGCCGGATCACGCAAATTTCACCGTGGAGCAGCAGCCGGTGCACGCCCGATCCCGGCCCGCTCGGATTCTGTGGGAGCAAACCGGCCTGCCGCTGCGGGTGGCTGCACGTGGGCTCGACGTGCTTTGGAATCCCGGTTTCACCGCGCCGCTTCTTTGTGGTTGCCCACAGGTCACCGTGTTCCACGACATGCAGCATAAGCGCCACCCGGAACACTTTCGCTGGTTCGATTTGCCCTTCTGGCGGCTGCTGCTGTACTGGTCGGCGCATCTTTCGACGCGATTGATTGCCGTCTCCTCGGCCACGCGCGACGACCTGCTGCGCTATTATAGACTGCCTGCCACCGTAGTCTGGTCCGGCGTGGATTCCCGCTTCTTCGGCATCAGGCACGCGGCGCAATATTATTTCCTGGCGGTTTCCACCTTGCATCCGCATAAGAACCTGGATGGGCTGCTGCGAGCGTTCGCGCAATTTCGCAAGACGCATCCGGAATTCCGCCTGATCGTCGCCGGGCTGCGCGGTTTCCAAACTGCTGAGCTGGAGCAATTGCGTTTATCGCTGGATCTCGCGGAAGCGGTCGAATTCACCGGCTGGGTGACACGTGAAATGCTGTACCGGCTCTACGCCGGCGCATTCGCATTCCTGTACCCCACCACGTTCGAGGGTTTTGGATTGCCGCTGCTGGAAGCTCTCGCCGCCGGGCTGCCCGCTGCGTGTTCGCGCATTGAACCTTTGACCACCCTGGCCGACGATGCCGCTTTGTTTATTGAGCCCGGCAGCGACGCGGCAATTCTGGAATCCATGACGGCCCTGGCAACCGATGCCGATTTGCGGGGGCGCCTTGCCGCGGCCGGCCCGCCGCGCGCGGCGCAATTTTCCTGGGAAGCCTCCGCGCGAGCGACGCTGCAGGTCTTGGGGCAGGCGGCGCGTCAGACGATCTGATCGATCACTTTTCCCTGGATCTCGGTCAGCCGTTCCTTGCGCCCCTGATGCAGGTAGCTGAGCGCGTCCTGATCCAGGCCCAACTGGCGCAGGACGGTGGTGTGAATGTCGCGCAGATGCACGGGATTATCGACTGCGCGCAAGCCGATGGCGTCCGTCGCGCCCACAACTTGTCCGCCTTTGATGCCGCCCCCTGCCATCCACATCGTGAATCCCAGGTTGTGATGGTCGCGGCCCGTGGCTCCTTGCGATTCGGGCGAGCGTCCGAATTCGCCGCCCCACAGAACGAGCGTCGAATCCAATAGACCTCGGCGTTTGAGATCCGTGAGCAATGCGGCGATGGGCTGGTCGGTCTGCGCTGCCATGCGTAGGTGGTTTTCTTCGATGTCCTCATGCGCGTCCCACTGCATATTTCCAGGACCGCCGCCAGAGACGACGCACGTAAAGCGCACGCCCTTTTCCACCAAGCGGCGCGCCAGCAGGCAGCGGCGTCCGTAATCGTTGGTCGGTTCCTTGCCGATTCCGTATAACTCGCGCGTTTCGGCAGGCTCGCTCGCCAGATCGAAAACCGCCGGAGCTTCGGTCTGCATTTTGAAGGCAAGATCGTAGGCGTTCAAGCGCGCCGCAAGCTCTGTATCGCCCGGCTGCAGCGTTGCCTGATTCAAGCCGCGGATCAGGTTCAGCGTCTGGCGGCGGTCGTTGACGGAAACGCCGTGCGGCAAGTCCAGATTCAGCACCGGCTTTCCGCCCGGACGAAACATGGTGGGCTGATAGACTGCCGGCAGAAATCCGTTGGTGTACATAGGCTGGCCGGCTTCGAGCGCGCCTTTCGGATCGGGCATTACGACGTACGCCGGCAGCGATTCGCTCTCCGAGCCCAGGCCATAAATCACCCACGCGCCCATGCTGGGAAATCCCGGAATCACGCGCCCGGTGAATAGCTGGTACTGCGCGGCGGAGTGCACCACCATGTCGCCGTAGCAGGAGCGAATGACGGCGATGTCGTCGATGCACTGGGCGGTGCGGGGCAGGAGGTCGGACACGTCGATGCCGCTGCGGCCGTATTTGCGAAAAGTTCGCTTGGTGCCCAGCAGCTTGGCGTCGCCGGCGATGAATTGATACTTGGCCTCGCCAAATTCAGCCGGCCGCTTCTGCCCGCTGAGTTGATTCAACAGCGGCTTGGGATCGAAGGTTTCAATATGGCTGGGCCCGCCGGCCATAAAGAGGAAAATGACGGATTTGGCCTTGGCTTTATCCGGCATGTGCGGCGGCTTGGGAGCGAGTGGATGGACCGCGGCCGCGCGCAGTTCCTCCTGCGCCAGCATGGAAGCAAACGCCAGGCCGCCGAAGCCGCAGCAGGCGTCGCAAAGAAATTCGCGGCGGTTACGAGTGATGCGGGCGTGTTCCGGCATAGGCGTCAGTCCACATACAGAAAAGCGTTCAGGTTGAAAATGGCGAGGGCAAATTGTTGGAGCTTGGCTTGCTGTCTTAGAAAATTCAACGCGAGCCGCAGCTCCGCGGAAGTGGGCGCGCGCCCTGTGGCCAGCCGGTAAGCCAGCTCGACTCGTTGCCGCGCGGAATGCGCTTCTCTTTCGAGGCGCTCCGCCAGCGCAGCCGCCTGCTGATTTGCCAGCGCGCCATTCAGCAGCTCAAGCGCTTGGGGCGCGTGCGTGCTCGATTCCCGCCGCGGACAGCTCACCAATAAATCGGGCGCATCGAAAACTTCCATCGACGGCAGGCGCAGGTTGCGTTTTGCAATCAGGTAAACGCTGCGGCGGTTGTGCTCGGCCGGGTCCGGCGTCACCGCCCATTGCGAAGGTTTATACAGCGCGTCCACCAGTTCTTTTTCGATGGGCACGATCACGCTGGGCCCGCCGGCGGCAAGATTCAATTTGCCCGAAGCCGCCAGCATCGCGTCGCGGATCTCTTCGGCATCCAGGCGCCGCCGGTTAAAATGCCACAGCAGCCGGTTGTCCGGATCCTTCTCGATCGCGGCGGCGTCGCCGGCGCCAGACGACTGCCGGTACGTGTTGCTCGCCAGGATCAGGCGGTGAATATGCTTGACGCTGAAGCCGCTGGCCACGAATTCATTGGCCAGCCAATCCAGTAGTTCAGGATGGCTGGGACGCTCACCCATGCGTCCGAAATCATTCGGCGTCGCCACGATGCCGCGTCCGAAGTGATAGTGCCATATGCGGTTCACCATCACGCGAGCCGTTAGCGGATTTTCAGGATCGGTGACCCAGCGGGCCAAGTTCGCGCGCGGCGTGGGCGCGTCTGGCGCGGCTTCGGCGGCGCCATCGGGCAGCAGGACGCCAGGCGGCCGCATGCCCACGCGATCGCCTTTATTCTGGTAATCGCCGCGAGCCAGCAGATGGACCGGCGATCTTCTTGCAGGATCGTCGCTCACGCTGAACAACGCCGGCAAAGGCTCAGGCTTGCGCTCTTCCACTTCGGCCAGCTTTTTTTCCAGCGCCGGCTTCTCGGCATTCGGCGCGTCTTTCATAACCGCGCGGATGCGCTTCAGTTCCTCATCGATCAGATCGCTGCGCGCTTTCCACGCGCTCTGCTCTTCGGCCGTAGCCTTGGGCACATCCTTGTCGTGCACGGCCGCGAAGTAGGCCTGCATGCGGTAGTAATCGCTCTGGCGGAAGGGATCGAATTTGTGATCGTGGCAGCGGGCGCAGCCGAGCGTCACACCCAGCAGCGCCGAGCCGACGATGTTCGTCATTTCCGTCAGCACTTCGTTGCGCGAGCTAGCCACTTCCTGATTGCCGGCATTCTTGCGCAGCGGCCCCAGCCGGTTGAAGCCGGATGCAATGAGCGTCTCGTCTTCAGCGGGCGCAATTTCGTCGCCGGCCAGTTGTTCCATCAGAAAACGATCGTAGGGCTTGTCGTTGTTGAAGGCGCGGATCACGTAATCGCGATAACGCCAGGCGTCGCGCCGGTGCGTGTCGTACTCGAAGCCATCGGTTTCGGCGAAACGGACGATATCGAGCCAGTGCTGTCCCCAGCGCTCGCCGTAGCGCGGGCTGGCGAGTAACCGTTCCACTAATTTCTGATAAGCGTCGGGAGATTTGTCGGCCGTAAACGCGGCAACTTCGGCGGGCGTGGGCGGCAAGCCGGTCAAATCGAATGACAGGCGCCGGACGAGCCTGGCGCGGCTGGCCGCTGGCGAAGGGTGCAATCCAGCTTTCTTCAAGCCCGCGTAAACGAACGCATCCACCGGATTGGCGGCTCCGGCAACCACGGGAACTTCCGGATGCGCCCGTTTCTGGAAAGCCCAGTGGCGGCGTTCGGCGGGCGTGTACTTGGGCAGGGGAGCAACCGAATCCGCCGCCAGCAGGCCGAAGCACGCGAACAGTCCCGCCAGCCACATTGAGCCTGACAACCGCATCGTTATTAACTTTACGGCTCTAGAGCCACCGTCGCAATGCCCCGCATCGGATCGCGCAGTTCATGCACCACGCGTCCGGCCGCGTCCACTTCGAGCAGCCGTTTGCCGGTGTAATCGGATATGAACATGCCGCCATCGGGCAGCGGCGCGACTCCGGAAGCCCAACCCAGGCGCAGCGCCATATTGGCGCCGCCGATCGAGCGCACAATATTGCCGGCGCGATCCACTTCCACCACCTCGCCGGGATTCGCCATGCTCACCAGCGTATTGCCGTTTGCCAAACGGCGCGCCTGATACGGCACGCGCTTTTCGCCGGGAGCCTGATACGACCACACGATCTCGCCGGCTTTATTTACCTCGATAATCTTGCCCGCGGCTTCAATAGCAATCAGCGTGGTGCCGGAATCGGTGCGATGCGAATTCCGCATGCGCATGTTGGCAAGATCGGCGCTCTCGTATTTCCAGACGATGCCACCGGCCCGATCTACTTCGATGACCCGCCCCAGCTTGGCGTCGCCGATCAGCGTGTTGCCGTTGGCCAGGCGCTGCGCCGCGAGTGGATGCTCCAGGCCTTCCGCCGCGCCGTAAGTCCACACTTCCTTGCCGTCGCGATCGACCTCGGCCACGCGCCGCGCCGCGCCAATCGTGTAGAGAATGTGCCCATCCGGCAGCGGTTGCACATCGTGGCCATGCATGTTCGGAATTCGCCTGAGTACTTTGCCGGATGGCCATTCGAGTTCCAGCACTTCGCCGTTGAGTCCGTGATCGGCAACCAGCAGGCGGCGTTGTTTGGCGCGCGCCAGATGTTTGTCGAAGTATGCGAACATCAACTTTTCCGCGCGTTCCTGATCGGCGCCTTTGAAGCCGTGGTCGGCGCCGTCAATGGTTTCAAGCTCGGCTTCAACGCCCGCCGCGCGCAGGCGCTCGGTGATCCACACCGATTGCTCATGGGCCACGTAGCGGTCAACGGTGCCGTGAATCGACAGCACCGGCGCCGCATTCGGCGACACCCAATACAGAGGGCTGGCGCGCAGGTGCGCCTTGCGGGCGTGTTCCAGATCGCCGCCGAGAAATAGCGGCAGCACATCGGCGGCGTCCACGCTTTTGCCATAGGATTTCGTGAAATCCGTCGCGCCATAATAATTCACCACGCAGGAAACGCGGCTGGACTGCTCCAGATGCGGGCCCGGCCCTTCGAGTTCGGCGACGCCCGGCGTGAGTCCCACAAACAGCGCCAGCGTTCCACCAGCTGAGCCGCCCGTCACGCCGATGCGGTCCGGATCAATCCCAAAGCGGCCGGCGTTGGCGCGCAGCCAGCGCACTGCGGCTTTCACGTCGTAAACCGGGGCGGGGAATTGATGGCCGGGCGACAGGCGATAGGTCACCGTGGCCGTCACGTAGCCGCGCTGGGCGAGCTTAAGGCAGAGCGGCAAGTAGCTCTCGCGATTTCCGGCGCGGAATCCGCCGCCATGAATCAGCACGATGGCCGGCAGCGGGGAGCTGGCAGCGCGCGGGCGCACAATATCCAACGCCAGGCGCGTGGCGGGATTCGAGTATTCCAGATCCGGCTCCCAGATGAGATCCGCCGGTATCGCGGGCGGGGCGACTTGTTGGGCGGCGGCCGGAATAAGGGCCGCGAGCAAAAGAGTGAGCAAACGCATGCTCTCCAGCATATTCCATACTAGAGAGATGAGCTTTAAACTGGTGGTGAACTATCGCCCGCGCGGCGATCAAGCCAACGCCATCGAGGAACTCACGCGCGGCATTCGCGACGGCGAAAAGCATCAGGTCCTGCTCGGCGTCACCGGCTCCGGCAAGACGTTCACCATGGCCAAACTGATCGAAGCTTCCGGCCGCCCGGCGCTGGTAATGGCCCATAACAAAACCTTGGCGGCCCAGCTCTATCACGAGTTCAAATCGTTTTTCCCCAACAACGCCGTGGAATATTTCGTCAGCTATTACGATTACTATCAGCCCGAAGCCTACATTCCCTCCGGCGACGTTTACATCGAAAAAGAAGCCACCATCAATCAGGAGCTGGACAAGTTGCGCCTCTCCGCCACGCGCTCCCTGTTCGAGCGCCGCGACTGCGTCATCGTCGCGAGCGTAAGCTGCATTTACGGCCTGGGGTCGCCCGAAGCCTACTACGGCATGCTGCTCATGCTGGAAAAGGGCGAGAAGATTTCGCGCAACCAGATTGTTTCTCGTCTGGTCGACATTCTCTACGAACGCAACGACGTCGACTTCCGCCGGGGAACGTTTCGCGTGCGCGGCGACGTGATAGAAATTTATCCGACCTACGAAGACAACGCTTACCGCATCGAATTATGGGGCGACGAAATCGAAAGTCTCTCCCAAATCGATCCGCTGCTGGGCCAGGTGCGTAAGACGTTTCTGCGCCTGCCCATTTATCCTAAAACGCATTACGTGATGTCGGCGGAGACGCGGGAAAGAGCCATGGACGGCATCCGCGTGGAGCTCGAATGGTGGCGCAAGGAGCTGGAAAAAGGCGGCAAGAGCATCGAAGCGCAGCGTCTCTATCAGCGCACCATGTTCGATTTGGAAATGATGCGGGAGATCGGCTACTGCCACGGCATCGAAAATTATTCGCGCCATTTCTCAGGACGTCTGCCCGGCGAAGCGCCACCCACGCTGCTGGATTATCTGCCGCAGGATGCGCTGCTGTTCCTCGACGAGAGCCACCAGACCGTCCCGCAACTGCACGGCATGTATCACGGCGATCGCTCGCGCAAGGAAGTGCTGGTGGCGCACGGCTTCCGTCTGCCCAGCGCGCTCGACAATCGTCCGCTCACCTTCGAGGAATTCGAGCATCGCGTGAATCAGGTGGTCTACGTGTCCGCGACGCCCGGCCCGTATGAGCTCACGCGCTCAGCGGGCGTGGTGGTCGAACAAATCATCCGGCCCACCGGCCTGGTGGATCCGGAACTTGAAATCCGTCCGGTGAAAGGGCAGGTTGACGACCTGCTGAGTGAGATTCGCAAACGTGTGGAGGATGGACAGCGTGTGCTGGTGACGACGCTCACCAAGCGCATGGCTGAGGATTTGGCCGAATATTATTCCGAAGTCGGCGTGCGCTGCCGCTATCTGCATTCCGAAGTGGACACGCTCGACCGCATCAAGATTCTGCGCGATCTGCGGCGCGGCGAATTCGACGTGCTCATCGGCATCAACCTGCTGCGCGAAGGCCTCGACTTGCCTGAAGTTTCCCTGGTCGCCATTCTCGATGCCGACAAAGAAGGCTTCCTGCGTTCCAGCGGTTCGCTGATTCAAACCATCGGCCGCGCCGCGCGCCACGTGGAAGGCCGGGCCATTCTCTACGCCGACGTCATGACCGACAGCATGCGCCGCGCCATCGACGAGACCAATCGCCGCCGCCGCACGCAGGTGGATTACAACGAGCGCAACGGCATTACGCCGCAATCGATCATCAAGCCGGCGCAACTGCGCGACCGGCTCAAGGAAATGCGCGCGCGCCAGGTGACGGGCTAGCTGAAAAAACACCGCTCCCTTCGGTCGCGGCTCGCTAAACACGCGTTCCTCGCCAAATTCCGATTGCGAGATGGAAGCCGTGACCAAAGGGAGCGGTACTTACAGCAGTATATTAATCAAACGCTTCAGCCCCTGCCGGCACGCAATCATCGTCTCCGCCGAAACCGTGTTGTCCTGCTGGATACGATGCCAGCCGTCGTTTTTCGCCTGAATCGGAACAATAAAACTCAGCACCGGTACTTTCAGGGCGCGCCATTGCCAGGCTTCGTCCGCGTCTTCGGCGTCGCCGTTATAACGCTTCACGCGCACGCGAAAGCCCTCGTTCTCGAGCGCGCCTTGGATGTCTTTCAACCGCTCAGGCGATACCCGAAAAATATTCTCTAGGCCGAAATCGACGTTGCGATATTGCTTGCCGGCGGCAACATCGATGACGATCACAAAATCTTTGCTGGTGGCTTTGGGCGCGCCGATCAGCTCACCCCATTCCTCGGATTTGCCGTGCCAAACGCGCAGCCGTCCCTGCTTTTCCAGGCGAATGAGATTCGGATCGTCGTACAGCGTCAGGTACGTCAGCAGCACGCCGATCGCATTATCCAGCAGCCCCTGGTGAGTGCCGTTGCGGTATTGCAGCTCGTAATCCTGAATGACGCGGTCCAGATGCGCGGAGAGCAAAATCATGGCCGAGTATATCCCGAAGTTCAGTTACGATGGCATGGTGGATTATCGCGAGATCGCGCCCGCGGCGAAGTTCGCCGGCGCCATCGAGTGCTTCTGGATCAACAGCCAGACCGGACCGGGAGGCGCGCACCGCGTGTTGCCCGATGGCTGCGCCGATATTATTTTTTCGCGCGGCAGCGGCATGGCGTCGCTCGAAGCCGTCGGTCCCATGACGCGTTACCGGGATTTCACGCTGCCGCCCGGCAACCAGATTGTCGGCGTGCGCTTTCGTCCCGGGATGTGGACGTCGCATCTCGGTATTCCTGGCGATCGCATCACGGATGGAATTCTGCCGCTCGATGCTCTTTGGGGCGTTCGCGCTCAGCGGCTGCTGGAGCGCCTAAGCGATGCCGTTACGGTCGAGCAGTGCGTCCAAATTTTCGCAGCGTCTCTTCCGGCGGAGCAGCCATCGAGTCCGGTTCAGCGAGCGATCGCGTGGATGGAGCGGCGCCACGGCTGCGTCAGGACGGACGAACTCGCCGGTCACGCGGGCATCGGCGAGCGGCAATTCCGCCGCGTCTGCCTCGAGCGCACCGGGCTCACCCCGAAGCTGCTCGCGCGCATTCTTCGCTTCCGGCACGCTGTTTCCCGCGTGCCCCAACATACCGGCGCTTTCGCGGGGCTCGCGCTCGATTGCGGCTACTACGACCAGGCCCATTTCATCAACGAGTTCCACGATTTTGCCGGCCGCGCTCCCAGTGAATTCTTGAGATGACCGTTTTTTCCAATCGCGGCCAGCGCCCTGTCGCGTAGTCTGAATCCTATGAGCGACAATAACGACCGCCGTATCGATTACATCGAATTCCCGGCGACCGACATCCCCGCAACCAAACATTTCTACACCGAAGTGTTTGGCTGGAAGTTCGAAGACTACGGGCCCGACTACACGAGTTTCATGGACGGACGCCTTGCGGGCGGGTTCGCCAAAGCCGCGCAGGTGCGGCCGCCAGGGCCGCTGGTCGTCATCTATGCCAGCGACCTGGCCGGCATGGAAGGCAAGGTGAAAGCCGCGAGCGGAACTATCGTCAAGCCAATTTTTTCTTTTCCCGGCGGGCGGCGTTTTCATTTCACCGATCCCAACGGCAACGAGCTAGCCGTGTGGTCG
>JACPNO010000025.1 GCA_016185465.1 Candidatus Solibacter usitatus | reverse complement strand
GCTTACCCAACGCGATGCCGAATGGAGTATCCGGCATCGCAAAAAACTGGCCGCCACCGCCCGCAAACTCGGATACCAACTTGTTCCAATCACCGTCCCAAGCTGACCTCCGGTCGAGAGTTCATTGGGAGACGCAGAGTAGGCAGAGAAGATCGCCGGAAAACAAAACCATCTATAATGCAGACTTATGTCCTGGAACCATCTGCGGGTGCCGGCTTCGAGCGCCAATCTCGGGCCGGGGTTCGATGCCCTTGGCATGGCGCTGGGCATTTATCTGGAATGCCGGTTCCGCCCGGCGGCGCAGCTTTCGATTCAGGTGCGCGGGCGGGATGCGGAGTCGATCTCCACCGGTGAAGACAACTTGATCTGGCAGACTGCGCTCGCTGTCGCGGCCAAGGCGCAAATGCCGCTTGCGCCGATCGAACTGCTGGTAGATAACCAGATTCCGGTTGGCAAAGGCCTGGGATCGAGCGCGGCCGCCCTCACGGCCGGCGTCATCATCGCCGACCGCCTGCTGGATTTACGCTGGAAGCCGCTGCGCATTTTGGACGAAGCAGCGCGTCTCGAAGGCCATCCCGACAACGTCGCGGCGTGCGTGCTGGGGTCGATCGTGGCCAGCGCCATTGAATCGGGGGGCGCCGTGCGCACCGTCCGGATCGAGCTGCCGGCCGCGTTTGGAGTGGCCGTGGTAGTTCCGGATTTCGTGGTGCCGACAGCGCAGGCCCGGTCCGTTCTGCCGGAGTGCTATCCGCGCGCCGACGCGATCTTCAATGTTCAGCGGGCTTCTCTGCTGATGGCGGCACTGGCCACTGGAACCGCGAGCGCGTTTCCCACGGCGCTCGAAGACCGGTTCCACCATCCTTACCGCCTGGAGCTGGTGCCGGGGCTCGAGGACATTCTCAAGCTGCGCGCGCCCGGCCTGCTGGGGTGCGTGCTGAGCGGCGCCGGACCTTCTATCCTGGTATTCTACGAGCGCGGCTACGAAGCCGTGTGCGATCTGGTGCGCCAGGTCTTCGCGCTGCACGGGCATGCGTCGGAAGTGATGCTGGCGCAGGTTGCGGCCGGCGGCTTCGAGCTGCGGGAAGGACTGCCCGCATGAACAGCTCACGCGAATTTCTGGAACAACGCGGATTGCCGGGCCGCGATCTGATCGAGTGCCCCACTTCGATCAAGCGTTTTCCCGATGGCGGCCAATACCGCATCGAGATTCCGTCGACCGAGGGGCCGCGCTCGCTGGCCGCCGTGCTGGAGGAAGCCGGCAAACGGCGCGTGCCGGTGCATCGCGTCAGCCAGGGCAGCGGCATCATGCTCATGACGGGCGATGAGATTTCCGAAATGCTGTCTATCGGGCGCCAGGCGGGCATCGAAGTGAATTTGTTCATCGGCCCGCGCGCCACCTTCGACACCGGCGCGCAGGTGGTGGCGCCGGCGGGCAAATCGCTCGGTCTCAGTTTGCGCGGCGCCGACCAGTTGGTTTTCGCCATGGAGGATGCCAAGCGCGCGGCGCGGCTGGGCCTGCGCAGCGTGCTGGTGTCGGACATCGGCAGCCTGGAAATCATCGCCAACATGAAGGCCGCGGGCGTTTTGCCGGCGGACATGATCATCAAGACTTCGGTAATGATGGCTCCGGCCAATCCGGCGTCGGCCCGGATTCTCGAGCTGCTGGGCGCGAGCACCATCAACGTGCCCTCAGATCTTTCGATTCCCCAAATTGCCGCGATCCGCGCCGCGATTCACGCGCCCATCGATTTTTACGTGGAAGCTCCGGATAACATCGGCGGCTTCATCCGCTATTACGAAATTCCCGAGCTGATTCGGGTGGCCGCGCCGATCTATTTGAAATTTGGTTTGCGCAATGCGCCCGACGTCTACCCGAGCGGCACTCACATTGAGAACACGGTGGTAGCGTTGTCCCGTGAGCGGGTGCGGCGGGCCGCGATTGCTTGTGAGATGATCGCGCGCTACTGTCCGGAGGCCGCCATGTCGCCGCTGCGGGCCGCCGACCTTGGCATTCCCGGCGAGCCGGGCGCGTTCACGTCCCCAGGTACTTGATAACCAGCACCTGGTTGCCGGCCTCGTTGTAAATCACTTCATCCACCAGGCTGCGCGTCAGCAGCAGCCCAAATCCGCCGGGCCTGATTCCCAGCTGGCTTCGCACCTGATGATGGCCGAGCGGGGAATCGGGCGGGTTGGAAATGGCGGCGTGAGGCAGCCGGTCGAAGGAAAAGCCGGGGCCGGGGTCGGCCACGTGATACAGAATGGCGCGGGCGGTTCGCACATACGCCACGCGTACTTTTTTCCCCGGATTGCAGCTGCCGCCGTGCTCGATAGCGTTCATCAGCACTTCGCGGAATGCGGTGATGCCATCTTCGCGATCCTGCTCGGAGAGATCCTGCTCCAGGCCGCGGATGAAGGGCAGCAGGCGTTCGACAATTTCCAGCTTGCAGCGCAGGTCTAGCGAGATCCATTCCGGGAGCGCGGAGATCACTTCAATATCCGATTGCCAGTCCTCGACCGCAAGGGCCCTGCGCAGCGAATCCGCCAGCGCCAGTTCCGAGACCGGTTTACTGAGATACCCGTAGGCGCGCCCGCGCAGCGCGCGCACCACATCGAGCGAAGTGCTTTCGCTGACCAACAGGATGACAGGGGTCTTGGGGAGGGTCTGGCAGATCTGTTCAAACAGGTCGATGCCGTTCATGCCGGCCAGGCGGGTTTCGAGAACCACGGCATCATACAGCGACGCCTGGATTTGCGCCAAACCTTGCTCCCCGTCGTCGGCGTAGTCGATTCCCCAGCCTTGCGATGCGAATTGGGATTGCAGTATTGCGCGAATGCCGGGGTCCGGATCCACGAGAAGGATGTGGGGTAGTCTCTGAGCGGCTGAGTTCACTGGCCCCCGCTCCGGGCTAGAACCGCAGCCCAGCGCACCAAGGGCGTGCAGAGGTCTTCCACGGGAGCAGAATACAAAGGGATGGGAAGGGCTGTCAAATTCTACCTGCGCGATTGCCGTGCGGCCGGTTACGTTTTAACACCGATCCCAATGATGGAAGTAGGCGGCCACGGAAGATAGCGGTCGATTTTGCGCCACAGCCAAACCATCTTATCGAATAACTTCATCTGCATGGGGTCGAGGGTGGTGCGGCGCATGACGCGGCCGCTGACGTACCAGCCGGGTCTGGAGATGCGGTTGAATTCCAGAATGGTTTCCACGCGAAACCCGGCCTTCTCCATTTTGGTTTTCAGCTCCTGATGCGAATAGCGGCGAAAGTGGCCGAGGGCGGAATCGAGCGTGCCGTAGATTGCCTGATCGTGAGGCACGAGCACAATGGCCCGGCCGCCGGGCGCGAGCGCCGTATGAATGTTATGCAGCCCCATATGATCGTCCTCGACATGCTCGAGCACGTTGAGGCAGATCACCGAATCCATGGTGCCGGCGAATTCGCTGAAATCCGCGGGGTCGGTGAGGTCGCAGTAGCGGACTTTGAGGTTCGGGCGATGCTGCAGGCGCGTGGTCAGCCGTGCCATGTGCTCGGCATCCAGATCGGTTGCCACGTAGCACTTGACGTGAGGAATCAGCACGCGCGTCAGGTTGCCGATACCGGCGCCGATTTCGAGCACGCGCGAGCCCACGTAAGGGCGAATGGTGTCCGCCATCCAGCGATTGAAGCGGTTGGCGTGGGAGAGGGCGTGCAGAATGTCGGGGCCGGAATCCTTGTACAGTTCGTTGGTGAAAGCGTAGCGCAGAATGACGAAGAGGGCGGCGATGGCGTCCTTCATGCCGATCTTTTTGCCTTCCTCGTAGGTGCGTCCGTGATAGCTGATGGGAGTTTCGTAGATCCGCACTTTGCGCTTGGCGGTCTTGATGGTCAGCTCGATCTCGATGCCGAAGCGGTCGCTGTGCAGGGGGATGCTTTTCAGAAATGACGTGCGAAAGGCTTTGTAGCAGGTTTCGACGTCGGTGAGATTCAGGTCGGCCACCACATTGCACATGGTGGTGAGAAATCCGTTGGCCACCGAATGCCAGAAGTACAGCACGCGGCGCTCGCCCACGATCATGAAGCGGGAACCGTAGACGGCGTCGGCTTTTCCCTCGACCAGCGGATGGAGCACGTGGCGGTACTCCTGCGGGTCGTATTCGAGATCGGAATCCTGAATGATGCTGAATTCGCCGGTGGCGAGTTCGATAGCGGTGCGAATGGCCGCGCCTTTGCCGCGGTTCTTTTCATGGCGCACGACGCGGATGATTTCCGGATATTGGCTGGCAATTTCGGCGGCAATATCGCCGGAGCCGTCGGTTGAGCCATCGTCCACCACGATGATTTCGCGCTCCATGCCTTCAGGAAGCGGCGCCGCCAGCACGCGGGCGAGCAGAGGCGCGATGAATTCTTCCTCGTTAAAAAGGGGGATCAGGACCGAGAGGCGGGATGGCTGCATGCCCACCCCTCATTGTAGGACACACGCAATTTATGCCGTATTTTACGGTGCCGGGCTCGTTTTAGGGCGAGTGTTTTTCTGCAAAACTGGAACCATCCGGTTGAAGTCGAACAAAGTGCGGACGGTACCTAACTTTTGGGACCCAAGACGGGCCGTCAGCAAACATCCGCTCTCAGCCCAGACAAGCCGCCGGCGGTCCCAGTCTGCCCATTCCCAAGCGGGAAATGCCAGCTTGCATTCACCGGGTTGTTCCAGTTCGTAGCCGCCGCTCCAGCCAATTCTTCGAAGAATCCAACCAGCGCGAACGGTCTTCTCGAATACCGGACTGTCGAGACTGCCCTTCTTTGACATCCACCCGTCCCGCTCCATCCGCGACTGCCGAGGACGTTTACTCTCTCGACGCAGACCTGAATTGTCGCGAATGAGGAAGGTTGTGCGGACGGCATCCAGCCAGAAAGAGCGATTCGAGGTGAACCATCCGCCCCCGCCCCACGTGTCGCCTTGTCCCCATAAGGCCGTGGCTTTCAGCGAATGCAGCAACGATATCGCGGTCCACGTTCCGCCAGTCGCGGGGATGGCCCACGCGACTCCGCCCATCGCGAAGTAGATCATGTACCGGCCATCCGGGGATAGGTCGGAGCGATCTGCAAAGATTCGGCCCTTGAACCACGTGCCGGGTTTGAACTTGTCTTTCGCTCGATTCCATACAATGACTCGCACCAGTTTCGATGGGCCACGGCGGAAGACGACGCCGACGGGGGCCTCGGCGGCAAGCAAGACGCTCAGGCGCGGAGTGTGGCGACTCTTCTCTACCCCCTTTCACACGACTATCTTCACGTATTTCGGGAGAGG
Organism: Candidatus Solibacter usitatus; assembly: GCA_016185465.1. Taxonomy (GTDB): domain Bacteria; phylum Acidobacteriota; class Terriglobia; order Bryobacterales; family Bryobacteraceae; genus JACPNO01. Next base: position 25,454 of record JACPNO010000025.1, on the reverse strand, counting down.
GATGCGTTGCCGGCGAGGCCTAGATTCTGTTGCCGCATCGCGCCGGCTAGCGCCATTTGTAACATCGCGCGTTTATCCAAGTGTTCATCTTCGCGTCACCACCGTGTAATGCAGGTTGGATAATCTGTGCCGCGAGATCACAAAAATTTTCGTAAGTTCCTAGTCAACCACTGGAGGATAATCATGCACCTTAAGCGTTTGAGAACTCTGTCCACAGCTATGTATCGCTGGATTGGAATCGCAGTGGTGGCGCTCGTCGCAGCGCCTCTTTGGGCGCAATCGACGCTCAGCAGCATCCTCGGCAGAGTGACGGATTCATCGGGCGCGGTGATTCAGTCCGCCAAGGTCACGGTCCTGCAACAAAGCACGCATATTGAACGAAGCGCGGCCACGAATGAAACCGGAGACTTTCTGATGTCCAACCTGGACCCGGGCACCTACACGGTCACAGCCGAGGCGCCGGGCTTTGAGAAAGTGACCGATGAAATCGTACTGCTGGCGCGTCAAACTGCGCGTTTTGATCCGCGAATGGCCGTGGCGGGAAGCACGGGCCAGGCAGTGGAAGTGCGCGCGTCGGCCAACGTCATCACTACCGAATCGCCGACGCTGTCCGATTCCAAGAGCGGCCGCGAGATCAACGAACTGGCGCTCAATTTCCGGGCCTCGAGCAACCCCAGCCCGCTGCAGGTTGCCACTCTGGCTCCCGGAGTTCAGCAGGATCGCAGAGGTCAGATTTCGATTTCCGGCATGCAGCCCTATTCCACTTCCGTAACCATCGACGGCATCTCCACCCTGAACGCCCGCTTCAATGGACCGGTTGCGGAGTTGTTTCCATCCGTGGAAGCGATTGAAGAATTCAAAGTGAGCGCCATTAACAATAACGCCGAATTCGCGCAGGCCAGCGACATCACCCTCACCTCGCGCAGCGGAACCAATGCGCTGCACGGCACCGGCTACTGGTTCCACCAAAACGCGGCGCTCGATGCCACCAACCCGTTCGCTCCCACAGACCCTAACAACCCCAACCGGCGGCTGAAGCCGGCCCTGGTCGCGAATGCGTTCGGCGGGGCGATCGGCGGCCCCGTGGTGATTCCGCACGTGTACAACGGCCGCAACCGCACTTTCTTTTTCTTCGACTATGAAGGCGTGCGCCTGCCCAGCCAGACCACCTTGCGTGAAGTGGTGCCGCCCGACGCGTTCCGCTCCGGCGATCTTTCGAGTGTGCCGTTTGCGATCGTAGATCCGTCCAACGGCGTTCCTTTCCCTAACAATCAGATTCCTGTGAATCCGACCTCAGCCAAGGCGCTGGATGCGCTGTACGAGCGGCAGAATCAGGCCACCGGCGCCTCCCTGGATGCGCCCAACTTCGTGAAAAACGTTCCCGGCAAATTCAATCTGAATGGATGGGACCTGCGCGGCGACCACAGCTTTGACGACCGCAACAAAGTATTCGCGCGCTACACGCACAAGAGCTACATACAGGATGGCACTCCATCCAGCAGCTACAACACCAAGGCCGGCCTCTATTCACGGCCGATCGATGTGGACAATCTGGCGGGGTCGTGGAACTGGATTGTGAAGCCGAACCTGATCAACGAACTGCGCGCCGGGTTCTCGATCTCAAAATTCGATAATACGTATCCTCTGGCTGCCAGCGGAAAACAAATCATCAGCGATCTGGGAATCACCAATCTGCCCGCGAGTCCTCCTCAGGGCGGGCTTCCCAATTTTGTTTTCACCGACGGCAGTATTACGGTCGGGAGCAGCCCCGGGCTGACGAATCCTATCGAGAGCAGGACTTACGTCTTCAACAACAATCTCACCTGGATAAAGGGGCGGCACACCGTCAAAGGCGGCATCGATATCCAGCACCTGAAATTCACCGACATTTCCTCCTACACGACCGGCGATGATTACGGCGATTACTATTTCGCGTCCGGCCAGGCGGGAGTGGACAGCTACTCGGGATACGCCTTTGCGGACTTCCTGCTCGGCTTGCCGCGCCAAACCGCCAAAGCGATCAATGGCCCGGACTTCAAGCCGTACACCACGGTGACGTCGTTATTCATTCAGGACGACTGGCGGGTGACGCCCCGTCTCACGCTGAATTTCGGATTGCGCTATGAAGTGCATCCGCCGTTCAACGACAGCACGCGGCAGTTGGCAAATTTCGACCGCAGCTTTCCCGGCGGCCGGGTCATCGTGCAGGATACGTCATTGATTGCGCCGGTTTTTCAACAATCCATCGGCAACACGCCGATCATCAGTTACAAGGACACCAATCTGCCCGAAACCCTGCGCTATACCGATTGGAACAACGTAGACCCGCGCGTGGGTTTTGCTTACCGCCCGTTTTCGAATAATCGCACGGTGGTTCGCGGCGGATTCGGCATATACACCATTACCATCCTGGGCCGGGTTCTGTATTCGCTCGAAGGTGTAGCGGCCGGGAGCTTTCTCTCGTTTACCAACGCCTCCCCCGCTGCGGTTCGCCAAGGCGCCACGCCGCTGCAGTTCCCCAATGTGTTTCCCGGCGGAACTGGCGACAATCTCGGTTTGCCGGATTACCGGCGCGCCAACCCGATCGATTTTCGCGATCCTTATTCGATGCAGTGGAACTTTACCGTGGAGCACGATCTCGGATGGTCCACTGGCCTTCGGCTCACTTATAACGGACAGCGCCAGCTCAATCTGGTTCACAGTCCGGACCTCAACCAGGTGCAACCGAACACGCTGGGTTACGACGCGGTGAAAGATACGCGGCCGTTCCCGAATTTCAACGTGGTTCTCGACCGGGCCAATGGCGCGAGCGGCAAGTATCATGCCTTCACCACGGAGGTGACCAAGCGATTTTCCAACGGACTCAGTTTTCAGTCCTCGTGGGTCTGGGCCAAGAACCTGTCCAACGCCAACGGTCCGGCGCCCAGCGGTTTTTCGGCGGAGAACGGACCGGACACGCTGAATCGGTTTGATATTGCCAGCCAGTATGGCAACGTGGCTTTCACGCGCCGGCACCGCTTCGTAAACACATTCGTTTGGGAGCTGCCGGTTGGCCGCGGGCGGCATTTTCTCGGTGGAATCAACCGGGCAGCCGACACTGTGATCGGCGGCTGGCAGCTTGCCGGCGTGACCACTCTGCAAACCGGCCCTTATCTGACGCCATTCTTCAGCGGCGGGTCCGATCCGTCCGGCACCGGCGTGAATGTGCGCGGCCACGTCACTTCGCAGCGGCCCGACCGGATCGGCAGCGGCGAGCTGGCGAACCCCACGCCCGATGATTATTTCGACCGCTCGGCGTTTGTCATCCCGGCCAACAATACCGGCAGGTTCGGCAATTCCGGCGTAGGCATCCTGGTGGGACCTGGGACAGCGGTCTTCTCGATGTCCGCCGCCAAACGATTTCAGATGACCGAGCGTGTCGCGCTGCGCTACGAATCGACATTCACGAATCTGTTCAATCACACCAACTACGACATTCCGGGCACGCTGAATATCGCCTCGGGAAGTTTTGGGCGAATCAACGCGACCCAGCCAGTGGATTGGGCGGGTCCGCGCACGATCCAGATGTCGCTGCGGGTCGTCTTCTGACGGTAGTACGGGTTGCGCAGGGCTGGCCGCCATCGGCCAGCTCGGTGAGGAGGCTCTCACGGCTTGTCGGTCCGCACAGAATAATCAGCGAGATTCGGCAGCCTAGGAGATTCTGTTGGATCAGGGCTCGTCGACGCACTCATCGATCAGAAGGCGCATCGGTGCATGCCAGCAAGAGCTGCTTCGCTTCTTCAAGCGCATCCAATGCCAGAACGCGGGACACAGTCGGAAAACCTTCCAGAAAGTCTTCCAGGGTGTCGCCGCCCTCCAGATAGTCAGGTACTCGCGTGCCTCGAAATACAGGTACGCCGCGCATCGTCTCGGGATCTCGCGCGATCGCTTGCGTCACGCCTTTATTGCCGCGCGAACGGGCGCTGAACGCCTATCGCCGCGGGCTGATATCGCCGGCGAGCCGCAAATCCCAGTAGCAGCACGGCACTGAGCATCAGGATCAGCGACGAGGGCTCCGGCACCCTGGATTCGGTGATCAACGAGGTGGCCGGCCCCATGGAAAATTCGCCTCGGGAGCCAAATTCCACGCCGTGAATGGGGTCCATTAAGCTCCAGGTCTGGTTATCGGACAGGATGAGGAGGGGCAGGAAGTCCGCGGTATTGAAAAAGTTGACTGAGTCGTTGCCAAACAGAGTGCCGGCGGAACCCGATGGACTGGCCGTCGATTCGACGGGCGTGAACTCATAGCCCAGGATGGTGAGATCGAAGTCGGTGAAATCCGAACTATCGCACACTGAGCAACCGTTGGTGGTAACCGTGCCGCCATCGCCGGAGTTGCCGCCCGTGAAGGAAATATTCCACGTGTCGGACTTTGCGGAGGGAGCTAGGCATAGCATTATCAATAACATAGCTCCACAGAAGCGAACAGCCGGTTGAATGCTGGTCATAGTAGCTTTCCCGTCCAAAGAATTTTTTTGGCTACCTCGTATTGTTGCGTCAAACTGATGCCGCCACAATCGGGAAAAATACCGCAGGGGAATCTTGCCGGACTGCCCCTGCAGCGTTGCGTTCCACCCCCCCGCCCGCTTAAAATGAGTCCCCGGAAGCGAGGTTTACAAATGAAACGCACTGCAATACTGCTCTGTGCCCTAGGCGGTTGGTGTGCGCTGGTTGGAGAAGACGCGTCCCATAAGTACACGCGCGCCGAAATGGAGAAGTATTTGTTAGAGGCGAAGATCCTGTCGGTTCGGCCTCTCAGCGTCGGCGTTACCAATTCCAGCAAGGCCAAACTCTCCGATGGCACCCTCAACCATGACGCTCACGTGCAAACGGTCGACATTTTCAAATCCTCCTTCGCTACCTCCCGCGGCAACGAGTTGAACTTCAAAGACACCTACAAGTTCAATATTGCAGCCTACCGGCTGGACAAGATCATGGACCTGGGCATGATTCCGCCCTCGGTGGAGCGCAAAGTGGAAGGCAAGAACAGCGCGCTCACCTGGTGGGTGGATGACACCGCGATGACCGAGGAAGAGCGCGTTAAGCAGAACGTGCAGCCGCCCAATCCGGCAGGCTGGAATCAGCAGATGTATGTGGTGCGGGTGTTCGATCAACTGATCTTCAATACCGACCGCAACCTGGGGAACCTGGTGATCGACAAGAAATGGAACGCCTGGATGATCGACCACACGCGCGCCTTTCGCGTGACGGAAAAGCTGCCCACTCTCACCAGCATTCCGCAATGTGAGCGCAAGTTCCTGGCCGCCATGCGGAAGCTCGATGAGGCCACTCTGAACGAAGAGCTGAAACCCTACGTCAGCAAAAGCGAGATCAAATCCATGCTCGCCCGCCGCGACATGATCGTGAAATACTTCGACGAACAGATCGCCGCCAAGGGCGAAGCCGCCGTGCTCTACGATCTGCCGCCGCGTTAACTGTCACGCCGGCAGCGTGACGACGACCGTAGTGCCTTCGCCGGCGGCGCTGGTGATTTGTATATTGCCGCCGTGCTCGAAAACAATCTGGCGTGAGCTGAACAGGCTCCAGTTACCGGCCGACATCCGTCCGCTGCTCACGCGAAACCCCGGATCGAAAATCGTATCCAGAATCTCCGGCGCCATGCCGCGGCCGTTGTCCTCGATGCGCACTTCGACTTGAGTATCCTTGGACACGGTGGAGATGACGATGCGGCCATCGCCATTGACGGCGTCGATGGCGTTGCTGAGCAGGCTGGAAAATACCGTGGTCAGCTGCTGCGGACGGCAATACAGGCGCGGCAGCGGGCGGAGTTGAAATTCCAGGCGGATTTTGTCTTTAATTCTCGGCTCGAACAGGATAGCCACATCGCCCAGCAGCTCGTTCAGGTCGATCTCGGTACGCGCGGTGTGGTCCATGTCCACGAACTGCTGCAGGCGGGCGATCACTTTTTGCAGGCGATCGATCGAGTTGGCGACGCCGCGGCGCAGGTCGGCCTGAACGGCGACCAGGCGCGGCTGGGCCTCGGGAGGCGCGACGGCTTGCTTGGCGGCCAACACCAGCAACGTGTCGATGGAACTTTTGAGCGCGCCTAGCGGCGTATTGAGCTCGTGGGTAAGGGCTGCCGCCAGGCGTCCCACCGAAACTGCGCTCTCCGAAAGCAATGCCCGGCTCTGCGCCGATGCCAGCATTTCGGCGATGTGGACGCCGTCCGCATGCTCCTTGTGGCGGGAAACGCGCTCGGCGTAGACTACCGCGCTCAGCGCCGTCGCCAGCAGAGTCAGCATGATCGTGAATACGATGTTGGAGGGATCCCAGCGCGCGGCTTCCATCACGCTCGCGTTTAAGGCAACGAGCGATGCCGCCAGGTAAACGGCGCCGATACTCAATCCGAGCGAAAGCGTTTGCAGAGGACGCAGCGGCGTAGCGGTGATCGCCACCAGCATGACGGTCGCGATCTGGACCGGAATGTATTCGTCGTCGCCGGACGCGTGCGGGGTTAGAATGAGCGACGAAACGATGAGCAGCGCGCATGCCAGCCATCCCGATAGCCCCACCAGCAGGCGGGAGCGCTCATAACTCCACCGGGCCCGCGACACCGCCAGCGTTGCCGCGCCCATGGCGATCATCAGGACAGCTTCCGCCACGCGGCCGGACATTGAAACATGCTCACGCGCGCGCAGCGGAATCTCGATGAGCAATTGCGCCCCCAGCATCAGCACGGCCGTAACAATCTGGATGGAGCCCATCGCCCGCAATCCCAAATGGCTAAGGCGGAGTACTTCGGAGCGAAAAGTATCGTCGCGCTCGGCATTCCCCGGCGTGAGGCGGCTCCATATCCAGCTCCACTGCATAGTTCATAATGTATCGCGCCGTCTCCCCGCGTGGCGCGAAACCGGTGTGCTAAGCTATCCTGGCTGGATCGGCATGCACTGGCTCAGGGCCCTTTGGCGAAGCTTTTTCGACGTGCGTGAAGGTGAGGGTCTGCGCACGCTCTTCATGGGCTTGTACCTCATGCTGGTGCTGTTTGCGTACTACATTCTTAAGCCGCTTTCGCGCTCCCTGTTTCTCAACAAATTCGACATCGACAAGCTGCCTTACCTGTACATACTGATTGCGGTCGCCGGCGGCCTGCTGGCTTACGTCTATACCAAAGTCGCTCTGCACTTTTCCCTGCAGGTGGCGGTGACGTCGTCGATGGTGTTGACCGTCGTCTGCCTGGTGGGATTGTGGTGGCTGATCGGCCTGGGCCAGGCGTGGGTGCTTTATGCGTTCAACATCTGGGTGAGTTTGTTCAGCGTGATGCTGGTATCGCAGGGCTGGCTGGTGGCGGCCAACGTCTTTACCTCCCGGGAAGCCAAGCGTCTGTACGGCTTGCTGGGCATGGGCGCGGTGGCGGGCGCGGCCTTCGGCGGAACGTTTATCGCCCAGACGGTCTCGCGGATCGGCTCCCGCAATCAGTTGCTGGCCAGCGCGGCGCTCGTGGTGCTGGCGTACGTAGCTTTTCTGGTGGTGGTGCGGCAGAAGGGCGTTTCCCTGGTGGCGGCGCGCGGAGCCGAGGCGGAAACCGAAGAGTTTCAGTTCAAGGATATTCTGCTGGCGATCGGCAGGCATAAGCATCTGCAGGTCATCATCGGGATCATCACGGTGACGTTCATTGTCGACGTCACCATCGAATACCAGTTCAACGCCATGGCCAAGCTGGCCTATAAAGGCGACAAGCTTACGGCATTTCTCGGCACCTTTTACGGCATTTATTTGAATCTGATCACCCTGGCGCTGCAGTTCTTTCTCACCGGGGTCGTGGTCAGGCGTCTGGGAGTGGGCGGCACGCTGCAGATCATGCCGGTGACGCTCAGCCTCGCCTCGGTGGCTACATTTTTCATTCCGGGCGTAACTTCGAGCGCCTCCCTGCGACTTCTCGAAGCCGCCTCGCGCTACACCCTGAACCGCACCGGAATGGAATTGCTCTACCTGCCGCTGCCGGCGGAATTGCGCAATCGCACCAAAGCCTTCGTGGACATTTTTGTCGACCGGATGGGCCGGGGCCTGGGTGGCATGGTCTTGATTTTTTTCACGGCAGTGCTTGCTCTCAAGCCTACCCAGATCGCACTGGTGACGGCTGTTTTTTCCCTCGCCTGGATGGCGCTCTCGAGGCGCGCCAGCCGGGAGTATCTCGCCACGGTGCGCGGCAGGCTGGCTTCGCGGCGTCTGGATCTGACGGAGGCCAGGGTCAGTTGTGACGATCCGCAAACGGTGGCGCTGATTGAGCAAACCGCAGCCGGCGAGAATCCCCGCCAGGCGGTTTATGCACTGTCGCTGCTGGCGGAAACGACGGGCTACGAATTGACGCCGCTGCTGGAAAAACTTGCGGCCAGCCGGCACGCGGAAGTTCGCGCCAGGGTGTACGAGCTGGCGCGGGCGCGGGCTTTTGACGGGCTAATCGCGCGGGCGAAAGAAGAACACGCGGCAGCCGGCGATTCCTCCGCCGAGCAGGCCGCGGCGGCATATCTGGTCGGGCTTTCGGTGGAATCGGCAAAAACGTTTTTGAATTCGCCCAATATCGCGCGGGGTCACGGCGCGCTGGACGCCCTGGCAGCCCAGCCCAGCCTGGCGGCTGAAACGATCAACGCGGAATGGCTGCGAGCGGCGGCCGCCGATCCGGATCCCCGCAAGCGCGTCTTGGTTGCTCGCGCCGCGGGCCTGGCCGGCGGAGCAGGCGCGAGTATCGTCCAACAGCTTCTGGAGGACGCCGATTCTTCCGTGGTGCGAGCGGCGTGCGCGGCCGCCGGTGTGCTGCGCAACCGCGCCCACGTGTTCTCGCTCACCCGCTGTCTGACGAACGCGCGCCAAAGGGGCGCCGCCATCGCCGCGCTCGCCGAGTTTGGTCCGCGCGTCTGCGGCACTTTGTCGGATATCTTGGCCGACGAAACGGTGCCCGCCGCCATGCGCCGGCAAATTCCTCGGGTTCTCAAACTGATTCCCGATCAACGGTCGGTGGACATTCTGCTGCAGGCAATCGACCACTCCGATCCCGGCCTGCGGCGGGCCGTGCTCAAGGCCCTGAACCGCTTGCGTGAATCCGCGCCCAAGCTGAGCTTCGAAGATTCGCGGATCGCCGGCCAGATGCAGGTTGAAGTGCGCCGCTACTGCGAATTGAATGCCGCCCTCGATCCGTTCCGCTCGAGCAAAAACTCCGGCGAAGCTGCCGGCTTGCTGGCCCGAAGCCTGGACGAACGCATGGCGCAGACGTTGGATCATCTGTTTCGCCTGCTCGGTCTGCGCTATCCTCAGCAGGAGATCTATTCAGCGTACCGGGCCGTTAGCGGACGGAGCTCCGAAGCTCATTCGGCAGCCGTTGAATTTCTGGATAGCGTGCTGGAAAGGGATATGAAACGGCTGGTCGTGCCCTTGCTCGACGCGCCGGAACGGTTGCTTGACACGGGAAGAAACTTGCTCGGTATCCAACCCAAGACCGCCGAAACGGCGCTGCGGGAGCTGTTGCACTCGGGCGACTCCTGGTTGGCGGCATGCGCGGCCGCAGCGGCGGGGGAAATGAAATTGCGCGGCTTGGCTCCGGACATTACCGAGGCCGGGCGCATCGTCGGAGACGTCGGGGAAGTGGCGAGGGCCGCGGCGGTGGCACTGGCCTGAGGCCGGAAAGACAAAATGGCGGAACTGAACATTATTGAAAAAGTCATCGCCCTCGAGGGGGTGGAGCTGTTGAAGAACCTCAGTCCGGAACAGCTCTCGCGCATCGCCTCGATTGCCAAGGAAGTGAAACATCCGCCCGGCAAAGTGATTCTGGAACCCGCCAAGCCCATGGATGCGCTTCTGGTGGTGGTGGATGGCTCCGTAGAGCTCAGCCGCGACGGCGACGTGCTGCACGTTGCCAAGCAGAACGATGTCCTGGGCGCATGGGCGCTATTCGACGACGATCCCATGCCCGTCACCGCAACCACGGTGGACGATACCACCTTGTTGCGCATTGCCCGCGACGACTTCTACGATCTGCTATCCGACAACGTCGAGATCACGGCATCGGTGTTCTCGACTCTGGTAAAGCGATTTCGCAAACTGGTGGAACAGTGAGCGCGGGAGTGACCTCTGAGCGAACCGATCGATTCACTGCGGGCTGAACTGGAGGCTGCCAACGCGCGCCTGGTAGAGGCTGACAAGATGGCCTCGCTCGGCCGCATGCTGGCAAATATCGTGCACGAGATCAATACGCCCATCGGGTCAATTTTGTCCAACAACGAAGTGGTGGTTCGCTCGCTCGACAAGCTGCAGGCAATGCTGGCGGCCCCGGACACCATGCCGATGGAAAAAGTACGGGCCATCGTCGAAACCTGCCGCAGCCTGGCCGCGGTGGATGAAATCGCATGCCAGCGGATCGCCAGCGTAGTGCGCGGGCTGAAAACGTTCGTGCACGCCGGCGACGGCGAATTCCACCAGGCCAGCCTGCAGGATGCCATGACGGACACGCTCAAGCTGACCCAGGGCGAATTTCGCCGGCGCATCGTGGTGGAAACCGATTTTGGCGATGTTCCGCCGGTCGAGTGCCAGCCGCAGATGCTCAACCAGGTGTTTCTGAATCTGCTCGTCAACGCCGGCCATGCCATCTGCGGGGAAGGCAAGATCGTGGTGCGCATGCGCCAGGAGGGGGATCAGGCTCACATTTCTATTTCCGATACCGGCTGCGGCATCCGGGCGGAAGATTGCGGAAAAATCTTTGCCTCCGGGTTCACCAGCAAACCCGCCGGCGTCGGGACCGGCCTGGGATTGTCGATCTCGCGGCGCATCGTCGAGGAAGTGCACGGCGGCAAGATCTATTTTGAAACGCAGGTGGGCGTGGGGACCACCTTTCACATTCTTATCCCCATCCAACACGCGCGGACAGCTGACCCGCCAAAGGAGTGAAATTTGGGCAAGAATCCAAACGCATCGGTGTTGCTGGTGGACGACGAAGATATGGTGCTGACCAGCGTGCGCGCCTATCTCACGCTCGAAACCGAGTTCACTATTCACACGTTTTCGGAGCCTGAAGAGGCCGTGAAGCACATGCAAAACAATCCGGTGGATGTGGTGGTCTCCGATTATTTGATGCCCCGCATGAGCGGCATCCAGTTTCTGATGAAAGCGCGCGAGCTGCAGCCGGAAGTCAGCCGGGTGCTGCTGACCGGTCACGCCGACAAGCAAAGCGCCATCCAGGCCATCAACGACGTTGGGCTGTATCAGTATGTCGAGAAGCCGTGGGATAACGCGCAATTGTTGCTGGTGGTGACCAACGGCATCGAGCGGTCCTCATTGTTGCGCGATCTGCGCAGCACCATTTCCGAGCTGGCCACGGCCAACACCAGTTTGAAGGATGTGCAAAAGCGGCTGCTGAGGGCGTTTCTGTAGGAGTGGACGACACCAAGCCAGTACTGGCGCGCGAAGTCGAATATCACGAGAAGTTGTACGCCGGATTCGCCCAGCAGCATTTCGCGAAGCCGGCAGTGCGGGCGTTGCGCGCTCACATGGTGGCGCGCATTCTGACGCTGACGCGCACCGCGAAAACGGCCCGGGTCTTGAGCCTGGGGTGCGGCATCGGCGATACGGAAGTGTTGCTGGCGCCTTCGGTGGCGGAACTGGTGGGGATCGATCTGTCTCCGTCCGCCATCAGGCAGGCGCGCCTGGATGCTGCCAGCGCCGGAGCCTCAAATCTGCGTTTCATCGAAGGATCGCTCGAATCAGCGGCGTTCGAGCCGGAATCGTTCGACCTTGTCATTGCCATTTTCTTTTTGCATCACTTGCCGCAGGCACTGCTGGAAAGCCTGCCGGGCAGAGTCTATTCCTTGCTGCGCCCGCGCGGCAGGTTTTATTCGCTTGATCCTAGCAGTCAGCGCCTTTCCGGCGCTGTCGGTTCGCTCGTCGTGCCGCGATTGATGCGCAAGTACCAGTCGCCGGATGAGCGGCAGCTCGATCGGGAAGAGACGGCGGCCTTGTTCAGCACGGCGGGGTTCGCGGTGCGCAGCGGGTTCTATGATTTTTTGTCGTCGCCGCTGGCGGGTCTCGCGCCGGGTTGGCGATTCGGCTATGAGATGGCCCGCCGGCTGGACAATGCTCTGGTGCGCACGCCAGGGCTATCTTCACTTGGCAGCAATTTCGAAATCATTGCCCACAGACCTCCGCGACGGTAGTCAGGCCGCCGCCGGCGCTGGTGAATTCGCGTAGCGTGCTGGCGCCTTGCGGGGCGTCGAGCGTTTGGATCGCGTCGGTGACGATGCTCACGGGCTTGCCCAGGCGCAGCAGACCCAGCGCGCAAAGGCGCACGCAATACTCGGTCACCACGCCATAGACCAGGTATCGGTCGGCGGCCAAGCGCTCGAGCAAAGCCGCAAGATTGGGGCTGCTGAAGATGTCCAGCTGATTTTTCTCGAGCAGCGTTTGATGCTCCACCAGCAGCTCCGCCGGCTTGAGCTGTCCCACGGTTCCGGCGATGCAGTGCGGCGGCCACTGGCGGAACTCCGGGTCGTTCTCGCTGTGCGCGCACATGGAAGAAATCAGGGGATTGCCGCTCGCCGATGCGTGGCGGTTAAGGCGCCCTATCGCGCGAATCAGCTTTTCGGCACCCGGTACGTACAGCGCGCCCGCCGGAAACAGAAAATCGATTTGGGTGTCGATGTCGAAATAAACAGTAATCACGGCATGTTCCTGCTCGTCTGTTCAGTCAGGGCGATGAGCTCGGCGCTATGCTCCACGCGAAAAGGCTCCACCACTTCCAGGCTCCGCAACGCGGGCGGCAGCTTTGCCAGGCATTCGGCGGCGCGCTTGCGGGCGTCCACCAGAGTGGGTAGCGGCTCCACCAGTTCACCCGCGAGGATCACCGGGCGCAGCAGCGCTTCGGCGCCGCCCCCGCAGCACTCGCCCGAGCGCGCCAGCACATCGTGATCGGCCAGACGAAAAACCTGCTTGGCGCCTGGAGTACTCATCTTGCCCTGGCTGCGTTTGGCGGTGTAGCGCTTGATGCCGCCCATGTCCATCTCGACCAATTTGTAAACCGCGCCCATCGCCGGCGCATCGCCCGACGTAGCCAGCTCCGTGCCCACGCCAAAAACGTCGACCGGCGCGCCCGCGGCCAGAATATCGTGAATCTTGAATTCGTCCAGATCGCTGGTAGCCATGATGCGCGCGTCGCGCAGTCCGGCTTGGTCCAAAATGGCGCGCACCTGCTTGGCGAGCGAGGCCAGATCGCCGCTATCCAGGCGCACGCCCCACAGCGGACGGCCCAGCGCGGCGGCTTTGCGCGCGCCCTCGATGGTGTCGAACGTGTCGATGAGCTGGACGGTGTGCGCGCCCAGCAGTTTCTGCAATTGCCGGAAGGATTCGCTCTCGTTGGGGAATGCCATCACCCAGGAATGCGCGGCCGTGCCAAACACGGGAATGCCGTAACGGTATCCGGCCAGCGCGTTGCTGGTTCCAACGCAGCCACCGATGAACGCCGCGCGCGCGCCCAGGACCCCGGCTTCCGGCGTGTGCGCCCGCCGCGTCCCAAATTCGACGATGTCGCGGCCGCCGCCCGCATGAACCACCCGCGCCGCTTTGCTCGCGATCAGAGTCTGAAACGTCAGCGCCGAAAGCAGGTAGGTTTCAGGCACCTGCGCTTCGATGAGCGGAGCGCGAATCGTCATCATCGGCTCGCCGGCAAAAAGCGGCGTGCCTTCCGGAACCGCGAAGACATCGCCGGTAAATCGGAAATCGCCCAGCATGTCGAAGAATCTGGATGAGACCCGAGCGAACTGCGGCAGACCGCGCAGATAGGCGATCTCTTCGCGGGAAAACCGCAAGCCCTGCAAATATTCGACGGCTTGCGCCAGGCCGGCGGCCAAAACAAAGTTGCGTTGTTTGGGAAGGGAACGGACGGAAAGTTCGAAGGTGGCCGTGCGCGAGGCGATGCCGGCTTCGAAGTAGCCGGCGGCCATGGTCAGTTCGTAGAGATCGGTTAGCAGCCCGCTCAACTGCCGGCCTTCCTATTTCTTCTTGTCATTCTTCGGCGCCGGCGGTTGAAATTCCTTCACCTCGGTCGCGGCCTTCTGCAGCTCTTCCACCGCCGTGCCATCCAGCTCGTAAAATCCGATCTCATTTTCCCGGCGGGCGAAATAACTGCTGCCCTGCTTGGCGATGATTACTTTTTCGTTGCGCTTGCCTTGATTGGAGGTCACCCGGGCGCCGGCCATCCACTTCTCGCCGCTCTTTTCATACGCAACTTGAGTGGCGCCGTTGCGCACGTCGATCTTGCTCGGCTCGTTGAAGCCAAAATCAAAAAGCTTCTTATTGCGGAAATCATCCACGCCCTTGTCCAGGGCAGAGCCCAGATCCGCGTTCACTTTGAAAACGCCTTCAACCACCGAGCTGCGGGCGAAGAAGTTCTTGTCCTTGTCGCGGCGCACTTCGAGCTGCTGCGTCCCGCTGGAATCGGTGACCATGGCGATGGCTACACGCTCGCTGGTAAAGAACGTGGCGACGGCTTTTTTCGCGTCATCCTCGGTTCCGGTCGGATCCATGCGGGCGTCTTTGAGTTTGCGCACCAGCTCATCCACCTGCAATCCGTCGGCGCGCAGCGGCTTCGGCTTCAAAATCTGCCATTCGGTCTGGGTATTCTTACCGAATTCGAGGGCTTGTCCCTTGGCCTGCAAAACCACGCGCGTGATCTTGTCCTGGTTGAACGTCAGCAGGCGCTTGTCGCGCAGGTCCTTGGAAGATTTGTCCAGACTGGATTTGACAAACGAACCGACCGTGAAAATACGCGGGTCGCCCTCCACCTTGGCATAGACGCCTGCGCCGGTCGGCGTATCGTCGCCCAAAAACAACTTGTGGACTTTGCCGTCTTTGCGCGTGATATCAACTTCCTGGCTCGGCGAAGCAAGACCGTAGGAGGCGAGATCGGTGGCTTTGTCTTCGATCAGGCGCTCGGAATTAAGGGAAGCGAGCGCGGTCACGAGCGACGTCATGGCATCCTGATCCGCTGCCAGCGGCTTAGGCTGGGTGAGATCCCACTTGCCGGTGTCCGACTTGGTGACGACGGTGGCTTCGCCGCCCTTCTTGAGCAGGCGGATGCTCTTGAATTGATCTTCCGGAATGGTCAGAATTTTCGGCGGCGCGTCGGCGGCGGGCTTGCCCTCGTCCGCTTTGCCTCTCTTTTCCGACCAGTAAGCCAAGCCGCCCAGCGCCGCCAACAGTACGACTGCCGCTAGCAGTCCCCGGAACTTCATGCTTATCTCCTGCGCCAATACGTCATGAACCCGGAAATAATTACGATCAACGGAAGCAGAATCACGCTCGAATAGAAGATCGCCGACATCTGGCGGCTGCTGATCGTGAGGCGGCGGTCTTCCGGATCTTTGGGACGGATGGAAATCAGATCTTCGTCCGCGGTCAGCCAGTTGATCGCGTTCAGAAACAGGTCGCGGTTGCCGTTGAAACGCAGAATATTGTTGGAAATCCACGAAGAGCTGCCCACCACGACGAACCTGCCTTCCTTGCTCTTGTCGCCGGTGTTGTATTTACCGGCGGCGGCCAAGGCCAGCGGGCCTTTCTTGTCGCGCTTGGGGTCGAGGCGGATATCGGCGGAGTTCAAATTCGTGGTGGCGAAGCTGTTGGCCGATGTCGAAAATAGCTTTTCGGGGGTTGACTTGTCGGTGGATTTGACTTCCACGGTGCGGGCGAGCGGCAGTGCCGTAGCGGTTTCCTTCATGTCCTTGACGATCGCGTGGCCTTCGTAGGATGTCACCAGCGGCACTTCCGGCCCCAAGCCAAATATCTGGCCGACGCCGCTGGTATCGAGCGCCAAATCTTTATTCAGCGTGACTCCCCAGCCTTCGATTACCTTGGCCAGGGCCGGGCTGCCCGCGTTGTCTTCACGTCCCAGCTTGAGGGGGGGATCGATCATGAACAGCGCGTGGCCGCCGTTTTCCACATACGTCTTGATGGCCGCAACCTCGGGCTCGACATAGTCGTACTTCGGCCCGGCAATGATGAGCACGGTGCAATCGGCGGGAACTTCCGGCTTGGCGCCGCCCACGACGGGTGCGCCAATCTTGGTAGCCGCCGGGGCAGCTACCGTTCCGGCCGGCGCCGCGCTGGGAGCGGCGCCGATCAGCGAAACATTTTTGGTTTTGTAATTGTTCTTCTCCAAGGCTTCCTTGGCCTGGGAATAGCCGGTGCGTCCGGTATCGTCGATGCCATGCTCGCCGCTCCCGCTCACGAAGCACGCATTGCGCTCGCCGCTCTTGAGCGAACGAATGAGGGCTCCGGTGATTTCCTCTTCGGTGACACTCTTGGCTTCTTCCCGGCGAGTGCCGTTCTCGACGTAGACAGTGCCATACGTCCGCACGTTGGCGATCTTTGCCAGTTGCGGCTTCTTGTCGGGATCCACGTAATCCACTCTTAGCCTGGTGGAGAGATTGTTGTAACGATCCAGCAGATCGCGCGCCCGGGTGAACTCACTGGTCCGGTCGAAATACGTAACTTTGACGTCGCTTTTCAGCCCTTTCACGATCTTGATGGTTTGATCGGAGAGACTAAAACGCTTGTTCGAGGTGGAGTCGAACGAGGCGTTGTGGCGGTTGGCCAGCCAATTCACCGCACCAAGCACCAGGATGACCACGATGAGATACGTGACCAGATAAGCGCCGTACCTTGTCTGCCGCGCTTTCATCCATTCGGCTTGCATACTAGGACCTCCACCGCAGGGATTCCACCGACCGCGCAGTCAGGAAGAGCCCGAAGAAAATCATGGAAAGGTAGAACAGGATGTCTTTGGTGTCCAGCACGCCTTTCGAGAAGGGCTCGAAGTGCGTCACCACGGACAGATAGGAAACCACTTTCCCCCAGGCTGAGGTTTCATACGAGCTCACCCAGTCCAGCACCCACAGCAGCAGGCACACGCCGAAGGTGGCGCCGCCGGCGACGATTTGATTGCGCGTGGTCGTCGAGATAAAAGTGCCAATCGCCAGCAGGCACCCGCCCTGCAAAATCAATCCCAGATACCCCACCAGAATCGGCTTCCAGTCCGGCTTGCCGAACGCGAACAGTAGCCCCAGATTGACCGCGGAGACGCCCAGCACGCACATGTACATGGCCAGCGCGGCCAGCCATTTTCCCAGCACGATTTCCATATCGCTCACCGGCGAAGTCATCAGCAGCTCGATTGTGCCCGAGCGCTTTTCCTCCGCGTACAGGCGCATGGTGATCATGGGAATCAGGAACAGCCCAATCACGCTCGCATTCGAAAGCAGAGGCCGGATGACGTATTCGTTCACGTCCATCGGCATCCCCATGCCTCTCATCTGCATTTGCATTCCCTGCAGGATAAAAAAGCGTGTCGCGCTGTAGAAGAAGAAGCCGAAGATCACCGCGAAAAACGCCATCAGCAGGTACGCAATGGGGGAAGCGAAATAACCTCTCAGCTCCTTTTGGAAGATGATTAGCGTATTTCTCATTGTTTGATCTCCTGAGTCTCATTGGCGTCGGTGGATGGGGTGGAATCGGTCGAGCGCGCGGACCGCTTTTCCGCCGCCGTGAGTTCCAGGAAGATATCTTCCAGGCTCATGCCGACCGTGCGCAGTTCATTCAGATCCCAGCCGGCGCCGACGATGGTGCGAGCCAGATCGGCCCGTATCGATCGTCCCGGCAGCCCTTCCACCTCGTAGGTGACGCGATTATCGCGGGTGTCTTTCAGCACCACGTGGCCCACTCCGGCAACCTGCTCCAGCTTTTGCCGCACGTCCGATTGATTCAGCGCGCCGCCAGAGGCGCGAATTTCCACCGACACCGATTCCGATCCACGCAGCCGCGCCGTGAGATTCTCCACCGTGTCCTGGGCCACGATCTTGCCCTGGTTGATGATGATCACCTGCTCGCAGGATTCCTCCACTTCGGAGAGAATGTGCGTGCTCAGGATAATGGTGTGGTCCCCGGCCAGGCTCTTGATCAGCTCGCGAGTCTCGATGATCTGCTTGGGATCGAGGCCCGAAGTCGGCTCGTCCAGGATGAGCACGTCCGGATTGTGAAGAATAGCCTGCGCCAGGCCTACGCGCTGCCGGTAGCCCTTCGAAAGCTTGCCGATGAGTTTGGCCGAAACGTGGGAAATCGCGCAGCGGTCGCACACTTCGCGCACCCGGCCCGGAACGTCGGCGTTGGAAAGGCCTTTGAGTTTGGCGACAAAAGTGAGGTACTCAATAACCTCCATATCCGGATAAAGAGGGGGAGTTTCGGGCAGATATCCGATGCGTTTCTTGACTTCCAGGGGCTGTTCGAGCACATCGAAACCGGCTACCTGCGCCGAGCCCGAGCTGGGAGGCAAAAAGCAGGTAAGTACGCGCATCGTGGTGGTTTTTCCCGCCCCATTGGGTCCAAGGAAACCAACGATTTGCCCCTTCTGCACCTCAAAGGAGATGTTATCGACTGCGAGCGTGCGCGCGTATCGCTTGCTCAGACCTTCGACTTTAATCATAGAGAATCCAAAGACTTGCGAACCCGACCATAGTACATCAGGAAGTGCCGGAGATACGGCGGTCGTGGAATAGTTAGAAATTTAATGATAGAAACCGGCGGGCAAGGTTGTCAATATTGCCGCGCCTAACTTAAGCGCGCGCCGGCTTGTGACGCGTCGTAACCGCCGAGTTCTTCCAACTCGCGGCGGAACGCCGAGCGGTTCAGGGTTTCGAGCAACTGCTGGATCGCCGGAAGCGACAGTTGGCGCTTGCGCATCACCAGATCGTAGCGCTCGCTGGCGAGCGGAATGAAGTCCAGGCCGGCGGCGCGCGCCACCGTGCGTGTGGCCACGCAGCAATCGCCGTCGCCGTTGCGGACGCGCCACGCCGCGGGCAGATGGCCGTGCGCTAACTGGTCATACCCGGCGACGTGGCGCGCATCGATGCCGAGCCGGCCCAATGCCCGGTCCAATAAGATACGGCTGCCGGCGCCCGGTTCGCGATTGATCAGCGTGATGCCTTTGCGCGCCAGGTCTTCGACGCCGTGAATGTGTTTGGGATTGCCCCGCGCCACAAGCAGTCCCTCCTCCCAGAGCGCCAGACTCACCACCGCCGCGCTGCCACGAGGGAAGAGCTTGCCGACCGCGGGCAGATTGGATTCGCCGCTAGCCTCGTCGCGCAGATGCGTGCCCGCTACATGGACCAAGCCGCGCCGCAGCAGATCGAGCGCTTGTGAACTATTGCGATTGGCGGCAATGACTTCGACGCCTGCCAGCCGCAGATGCTTGGCCAGCACCGAGATTCCGGGATCGCAGCCGGCGACTAGCAGCCGGTTGCGCAAGCCGTCCTCTTCGAGAAGCGTTTGCACGGCGGCTTTGCCGGCACTGGGCTCCGTCATGACGGCATCGGCGGCCGGCAGGCGCCAGGAAATGGGGGAAGCCGCCACGGCCAGCAGACGGCGGTTCACGCGGCACAGTTGCACAGGCTGGCCGGGCCTGGATTCCGCGTCGCCCGGCAGCAACTCGACTTCCTGCCTGCGGGCGGGCGTCCGTTCAGGCTGTTCCAGCAGGAACAGGTCCTCGACCGCGACGCCCAGCGTCTGGGCCAGGCGCAGCGCAACCAGCGTGTTGGGAACGTAATTGCCGGCTTCCACCGCGTAAACGGTCTGCCGGGTGATGCCGGCGCCGGCGGCCAGATCGGCGGCTGACAATCCGCGTTTGAGCCGGAGGGCAGCCAAGTGGTTCACCACGCGCATTGTCGTACAAATATGACACAGGTCTTGTAAAAATGAAATGCCTGCGCCAAAACGCTGATGTTAGAAAGCCGCGGCGCCGGCTTCGGCAACTGCGTGGTCCTCATCGCCGGAACCGCCGCTAACGCCGATCGCGCCAACCACCTTGCCGTCTTTCTTCAGCGGAATGCCGCCAGCAAAGATCATGATCTTGCCGTCATTGGAGGCATGGATGCCAAAGAACTGCGACCCCGATTGGCAATGGGGCGCCAGATCCTTGGTCGCAATATCGAAGGCGCGCGACGTATAGGCTTTCTTGATCGAGATATCGATGCTTCCCAGCCACGCGCCGTCCATCCTCACATGCGCGACCAGATTGCCGCCGCCATCGGCGACCGCAATGTTCATGGGATGCTTCATTTCGGTAGCTTTCTTTTCCGCGGCCGCGATCACGCGCCGGGCATCACTGAGTGTGACCATTTTGTAAATCTCCTTTTCCGCTTGAATTGCGTCAGATTAGGATGTAACGGCTTGGGTGTCCATGTCAATTCCTGGGGATGAGGTGAACCGCGGTGGCCTTCACGGCGGCGGTTACGATCGCTCCCAGGGCCAGCCCCATCTCTTCGCGAGCATGGCGAGTGACCAGGGCCACCATCGGGAAACCGCAGTCGAGAGTAATGCGCTCGACGGCGCCTTCGGAGTCTATGGCCACGATTTGCCCCGCCAGATGATTGCGTGCGCTCTCTTTGAGCGGCCCTCCGGTCTGCAGGGTGACATCCTCAGCCCGGAAGCAGACGAACACGTCTTTGCATTCCGCGAGGTCATCGGGCGGCACGGCGGTGAAAAGTTCTTGATCCACCTGCACGGTAGCGAGTCCGTCGCTGATACCGGTCACCCGGCCGGCAACGATGGTCTCGACTCCCACCGAGCGCGCCACCTCCAGATTGGCGGGACGGCTGAAAACTTCCTGCACTGGTCCCACCTGCTGAATTTTTCCGCCTGCCACCACCACCATTTGATCGCCGAGCGCGATGGCTTCGGTGCGGTCATGGGTGACCAGCAGGGCAGGTGTTCCCGCTTTGATAAGCAGTCCGCGGAGTTCGCCACGCAGGCGGCTGCGCGCGGGCGCGTCGAGCGAGGCGAGAGGTTCGTCCAGCAGCAAAAGCCGCGGCTCCGGAGCCAGAGCCCGCGCTAATGCCACGCGCTGGGCTTGTCCGCCGGACAACTGGCGCGGATGGCGGTCGGCAAGATCAGCAATCTCAACCAGCGCCATCATCTGCCCGGCTTGCTCGCCGCGCGCGACAGGTGGGCGTCCACGCAAACCGTACTCAATGTTCTGCCGCACGGTGAGATGAGGGAAGAGCGCGAACTCCTGAAACAGGTAACCGATCCGGCGCTGCTGTGGCGAGAGGCATACGCCGCGCGCGGCATCAAACCACGTTTCTTTTTCAAACTGGATGGAGCCGCGCTCAGGCTGCTCCAGGCCGGCGATGCTGCGCAGAATAGTGGTCTTGCCAGAGCCTGAAGGTCCAAATAACACGGCCACCGACCCCGGCTCGAGCGCCAGATGCAGCCTCGCTTCGACCACGGCTCCGCTCGCGAACCGTTTCCGAATGTCGATGTCTATTTGGCCGGCCATGCCGCCCACACGGTTTTCTGCAGCGAATACGTCACCACCAGAACCGCGAAGGAAACGCCCAGCAGCAGCAGCGACGTTTGGAATGCGGCCTGGTAGTTCAAGGCTTGCACATTGTCATAAATGGAGATGGAAACCGTCCGCGTTACGCCCGGCAGATTGCCGCCCACCATCAGCACCACGCCGAATTCGCCCAGCGTGTGCGCGAAGCTCAGGATCATTCCGGTGACAATCCCCTGCACGGAGAGCGGAACAATCAGGCGGGCAAATGTTCTGGCGCCAGACGCCCCCAGGCACCACGAGGCTTCCACCAACCGGCGGTCCACCGTGGCGAACGCCGCGGCAAAGGGCTGCACGGCGAAGGGCAAGCTGTAGAGCACGGAGGCTACCAAAAGGCCCGCGAAAGAGAAGGGAAGCAGGCTGCCGGTCGCCCCTTCGTAGAACTTCCCTAGAGGGCTACGGGGCCCGATGGCCAACAGAATGTAAAAGCCGAGGACCGTCGGCGGCAACACCAGCGGCAGCGCCACCACTGCCTCCACCAGGAACTTCCACCGCCATTTCGAGAACGCAATCCAATACGCGATAGGCATTCCGAGGGCGACCAGCACTACCATGGTCCAGAAAGAAAGGCGTATGCTCACCCAGACTGAGGTCCAATCCAAAGCTCACTCTCCCGGCGGAAAGAATCCAAAACGCTTCAGCAGGGCGCGGCCCTGCTTGCCCAAAATGAAATCGCGCAGAGCTTGAGCCGACGCCGCATCCCTGGTCCACTTCATGATGGCGCCGCCTTGCTCCATCTTAGGGTACGCGGTCTGTGGCAGCTCCCAGTATTTTCCCTGGCTCGCAACGGCCGGCGACACTGCTAACGACAAAGCCACGATGCCGATTTCCGCGGCGCCGCTTTGCACGAATTGCAGTGTCTGGGAAATATTCTCGCCGAAAACCAGCTTGGGCTGACACGCCGCATACACGCCCAGCGACCGCAGGGCGGCTTCAGCAGCTTTACCGTACGGCGCATGCCGCGGATTGGCAATCGCAATGTGCGCGACGCTCGCATGGCGAAGAGCGGCGATTCCCAAATGCTCGACGTCGATCGGCGACGCCCGAGGCACCCAGACCACAATCCGTCCCACGGCGTAAGAGAACTCACTGCCCGGAATCGTGAGCCCTTGCGCGGCCAGCTTGCGCGGATATTCCACGTCAGCCGAGAAAAAAATATCGACCGGAGCGCGATTCGAGAGCTGGGAGTAAAAATTTCCCGAGGAGCCGTACGACGCGTTCACCGCGATCTCGGGATGCGCGCCGCGAAATTGCGCGATCAGTTCCTCCATCGCATAGCGCAGGTCGGCCGCAGCCGCTACCCTGATGTGTTTTCTCGCGGGTGAAGGGGACTGGCCGAACGCCAGGCCCGTCACGATCGCCAGGAGAATAGCCGGCTGTTTCAAGTGGCCTTCATTCCATGGAAGCTAGAAGTGCAGCTTGACGACGAACTCAAAGTCTCTCGGATTGCCAGCGCTGATAATCGAGCCAAAGGCCGGCGTTCCAAAGCTGCCGTTGGGATCGTTCAGCGGCGGTGTGTTCGATACGTTGAACACTTCGGCGCGAAACTCAAAGTGATATCTCTCGGTGATCTGAAACGTCTTGCCCAGCATCAGGTCCGCATTCTGCAGCCCTGGTCCGCGCACGGGATTGCGCGAGCTGTTGCCGATTTTGAATTGCGGTACGGCGGTGAAAGCAGCCGTATTGAACCACTGCGAAGAGCTGCGATTTGGGAAGTCGTTCGGATTGGCGATCCGGTCTGTCCGCTGGGTTCCATAGCCTAGATTGGAATTGAAATTGGTAGCTTGCGAGACCGCCACCATATCGCCGGTTTGCACGCGCACCAGACCCGCCAGCTGCCAGCCCGAGATCTTCCAAATCTTCGGAATTTGATACACCCAGCCCGCCGAAAATACATGGGGAATGTCGCCGGTCGAAAGATCCCGCTCCAAGTGTCTGTTGTAGGCATCGGCCACGCCGGTATTGGCGATCGGGCCGGTGAAGATGGTGTTGGAAAATACGCTCGATGCGTCGTCAAGCAGCTTGGAAAACGTATACGCAAAGGTTAAAATCAAGCCGTTAGACAACCGCTTTTCCAGCTTGGTTTGGAACGCGTGATAGGACGAATTGCCGATGTTGTCTCGAAACAACGCAACGGTGGTGAATTTGGGGAACGGCCGCAGCAGCTGCTGGGCTGTGATCATCGCGCCGCCCAGGGAGGACGACGAAGGGATCTCCCCGAAAAACGGGTTGGGCACTTTCTCCAACAGCGCCGCGCCCATCGATAGATACTGATCCGGAAGCTGGTTGATATTCGCGTCGGGAACGCCCAGCTGGGTATTCTTCGAACCAATGTACCCGGCTTCAAAATTCAAATTTTTGCCGAAAGTTTTTTGAATCGTGAAATTCCACTGCTGCGAGTAGCCCGAGCCTACTTTTCGATCAGTCCCGAACACGCCCTGTCCCAGCCCCGAATTTGGATTAGGCGCCGTCGGCGTTACCGTCGGCCCACTGGCCAGAATGAAAGCCGGATTGATGTTGTTTTGCGACTGCTGCCCCAGCGTTTGTACAAAGGGAAACTGCGGAATGGTAAAGGGCGTTGTAATGCCGGACTGCTCGAACCAGATCATCCCGTAGCCGGAGCGAACCACCAACGAATCGCTCACGCGATAGGCCAGGCCAACGCGCGGCCCGAAATTCCCCAGAGACAAATCACGCGCCGTATGCGGAAAGTCGAGAACCTGCGTAGCGAGATTGAACACCGCGCCCTGATTGTTCTTTTCCGTGGAAGGAAAGTTCAGCGTGTAGCGAGTCCCGAGATTCAATACCAGCCGCTCTGAGACTTTCCACTCGTCATTGACGAAAAACTCCGCAATGTGCGCCCGCTGCTGCAGCAGGTTGTTCTGAATATCAATAGTAAAAGCGTTTACTTGCCCGAGCAGCATGGAAGCGATGGAGTTGCCGCTGGCTGTCACCGTGCTGCTATTGGTGCCGGTGGCGTTGAAAGTGAAGGAACCCGTCGGATTCGGCGGATTCAGCACATCCAGCGCCTCGCGCCGCAAGTCCAGGCCGACTTTGATGGTATGCCGTCGGCGCACCATCGAGAACGTATCCAGATATTCGGTTACTGACGTAGTGAAGTTGCTGTTGGCGCCCGACGTGGGCCCGATCTGCTGAAAACCTGTCGGGACAAAAATCGGCAATACCGACGGAAAGGAGTTGGGCGGGATCCCAGGCACCGTAATATCGCCATTCTGCAGGGAGCTTTGATTCAGGCTACGCCGCGAGTAGCCGAATCGAGCCTGGTTCAGGGTGGTGGGCGAAATTGTCCAATCGTATTGGTTGGCAACGCCGTCGGCGCGCGTAATCGCGTGCCCGGTGACGCCCGACGTCAAGCTGCCACTGCCATCCGGCAGAGGCGTAACCGGTGTGTCGTTGTCGTGGAGATACGTATAGCGGCCGAAGACGCGATGATTGGGGCCAAAGTAATGATCGATGCGCGTGTCGAACTGGTCCTGGTTGTCGGGTTCGACGGCCGTTCGGGAATAATTATTTGCCGAGGTTGTCAGGCTTGGCGTGGGGTAGTGCGCCAGCACGGAGAGCGCGATCGGGTCGAAGCGATCCTTGGGAATCGTGTTGTTGGGGAACGGTATCCGGGGGTTGGTGGCCGGGTCGAATATCGGGGTCGAAAAAACTCCATCCCGCTGCTTGGCGGTAGGCACGGTGCTGATGCGCGTGATGCCGGTCCGCAAGCGCGTGCCCTGCCAGTCGACAAAAAAGAATGTCTTGTTCTTCTGAATGGGCCCGCCTACCGCCACGCCATATTGATTGCGGCGGTATTCGGGTTTCCCGCCCCCTGGGGGCGTAACATAAGGGCGCGCGTTCAGCGCTTCATTGCGGAAGAATTCGAACAGCGATCCATGAAAGTCGTTGCTTCCCGACTTGGTGCTGACCATGATCGTGCCGCCATTCGACCGCCCATACTCGGGCGAATAGGAATTGATATTCAGCCGGAATTCCGATATGCCTTCGATGATCGGATAGTACGCGACCTGCC